>NZ_JBHNYN010000016.1:0-93316 GCF_054960695.1 Vibrio sp. PSi01 | reverse complement strand
TGCGAAAGAAACGACTCAGATGACTAAGTCTCAGATCCTTTCTCAAGCTTCAAGCTCGATTCTTGCTCAAGCGAAGCAAGCACCGAACTCGGCACTTAGCCTACTCGGTTAATCGATTGAAAGGCCACGTTGACCCATGACCCAATGCGTTAACGTTTGGTTTCCACAAATTAGCTCGTGGTGAGAGATGAGCGCTAAACAGACCCAGCTTCGGCTGGGTTTTTTATTGCCTGTGATTTAGCTAAGAGTGTAGTTTGAGAAAGTGCCGTAATGCTGAAAGGAGCAAAAGCGAGATTCCCTATAACGCTCGTCCCTCGCTGTAGGGAATGACGACTATAGAGAGGTAGTTATCCATTGTTTACCTGAATCGAAGTCGTTGGTCGTCATCTCAGAATCGATCTGAGCGAGATATCAGAGGTCTGTGTCTACCTGAAGTTATACCGCGTTATCTAACATGCAAGGTCAGCGCCTAGGGTGCGTTTAACTGGGTTTAATAACAAAGTAGTGCGGTTAGTTGGCAATTAAGGATTGGTATTGCTGTGGCTTATTGAGGGGCTGTCTACAAGGAGGTGAAGAGCGGCAGTCAGAACCGTTGTTTAAGGAACTCGATCAATATAACAGGCACAAAAAACGCCACCCTTGGGTAGCGTTTTTATTAAAGCAGATAAGTAATCAGAATTACTTAGTTACTTTAAGAACTGGAGTTTCACCAACAGTTACAGAACCAGAAAGCTTGTTCAGCTCTTTGATTTCGTCCATGTTAGAGATAACAACTGGAGTAAGCGTAGATTTCGCTTTCTCTTCTAGAAGCGCTAGGTCGAAAGTGATGATAGTGTCACCAGCTTTAACTGATTGACCTTCTTCAGCTACACGAGTGAAGCCTTCGCCTTTAAGTTCAACAGTATCGATACCGAAGTGAACGAAAAGCTCAACACCGTCGTCAGACTCGATAGAGAATGCGTGGTTAGTTTCGAAGATCTTACCGATAGTACCGTTAACTGGAGCTACCATTTTATCGCCAGCTGGTTTGATAGCGATGCCGTCACCAACGATTTTTTCAGCGAAAACTACATCTGGCACATCTTCGATGTTTACGATTTCACCAGAAAGAGGTGCGATGATTTCGATTGCACCAGCATCAGCGCTGTCATCAGATACAAGCTTTTTCAGTTTGTCAAACAGACCCATTGTGTCATGCTCCTAACGTTTAGTTTTATTCTGTAGAATATACTATACCAATCTAACAAATTAGACGACTATTTTTAGCCGTCTAATCTTATTAAGCTCTTGGCGATTACTGAGTTTTCTCAGCAATGAACTTTTCTACACAAGCTTCAATTTCTGCTGCTGTAGGTAGAGATAGTGCTTCATCTGCCATCGCTTTAACTTCAGCGAAGTTAGAGTTACGGATTACTTTCTTAACTTTAGGAATAGAGATACCGCTCATAGAGAACTCGTCTAGACCCATACCAAGAAGAAGTAATGTTGCACGTTCGTCACCAGCAAGCTCACCACACATACCAGTCCACTTACCTTCAGCGTGTGATGCGTCGATCACTTGCTTGATTACTGTAAGAACAGCAGGAGATAATGGGTTGTATAGATGAGAAATCATTTCGTTACCACGGTCTACCGCAAGAGTGTATTGCGTTAGGTCGTTAGTACCGATAGAGAAGAAAGACACTTCTTTCGCTAAGTGGTGTGCGATTGCAGCAGCTGCTGGAGTCTCAACCATTACGCCGATTTCGATTTCTTCATCAAAAGCTAGGCCTTCAGCGCGAAGTTCAACTTTGTACTCTTCGATTGCTTTTTTCAGTTCACGGATCTCTTCAACAGAAATGATCATTGGGAACATGATACGTAGTTTACCGTGTGCAGATGCACGTAGGATGCCACGCAGTTGGTCACGTAGGATTTCACGACGATCCAAGCTAATACGTACTGCACGCCAGCCTAGGAAAGGGTTCATCTCTTGTGGAAGGTCCATGTAAGGTAGGTCTTTATCGCCACCGATATCCATAGTACGGATAATCACTGACTCGCCTTCCATTGCTTCAGCTACTTCTTTGTAAGCAACGTATTGCTCTTCTTCAGTAGGAAGCGCGTCACGGTCCATAAATAGGAACTCAGTACGGTACAGACCAACGCCTTCACCGCCATTACGCAGGATACCGTCACAGTCTTTTACTGTACCGATGTTGCCACAAACTTCTACACGGTGACCGTCTAGAGTTTCAGCATGCAAATCTTTTAGTTTTGCTAGTTCAACCGCTTCAGCTTCGAAATCTTCTTTGATTTTCTTAGCTTCTGCTAGCTCAGCTTCAGAAGGGTTGATGATGATTTTGTTGTTCATCGCGTCTAGCACAAGCATGTCGCCGTTCTTAACTTGCTTAGTGATATCGTTAGTACCAACGATAGCTGGAAGCTCAAGTGAACGTGCCATGATTGAAGTATGAGATGTACGACCGCCGATGTCACAAGCAAAACCAAGAACGTAATCTAGGTTGATTTGTGCAGTTTCAGATGGTGTTAGGTCGTAAGCAACTAGGATAACTTCTTCATTGATATCTGCTAGAGAAACAATGTTGATGCCTAGTGCATTTTTAACGAAACGAGTACCGATATCACGGATATCAGTCGCACGTTCTTTTAGGTACTCATCATCAAGTGACTCAAGTGCAACAGCTTGCTCTTCGATCACTGTGTAGATCGCGTTGTCTGCGTGCATTTTGTCTTTCTTGATGAGTGCTAAAATCTCTTCTTCTAGCTCTTCATCTTCAAGCAGCATGATATGGCCTTCAAAGATTGCTTCTTTTTCTTCGCCAAAAGTTTCAAGTGCTTTTTGCTTTACAACTTCAAGTTGTTGAGAAGATTTGTTACGAGCGTCAAAAAAACGCTGAACTTCTGCTTCAACTTGATCGTCTGAGATAGATTGAGTGTTTAGGACAATTTCATCTTCTTGAAGTAGTAGTGCTTTACCGAAAGCAATACCAGGAGATGCTAGGATGCCTGAAATCATAGCCTTACCTTAGTTGTTCAACTGTAAACGGGAGAATGTGTGACTTTAAGTCGTCGACTAATGTCGCGTTTATTGCTATCTATTTCGAACAAAGCCACTTTGCTATGCAAAATGGCTTTGAAAGAAGAAGACCGTATTAGTGTAGTTGATCCATAAGAGCAACTAGGTGGTCTACTGCTTGCTGAGCTTGAGGGCCTTCAGCAGAAATAGTAACGTTAGTACCTTTTACTAGGCCTAAAGTTTGTAGTTTGAACAGGCTTTTAGCGCTAGCGCTTTTGCCGTTAGAAGTCACTGTGATGTCAGCGTCGAAAGATTTTGCTTCTTTAACGAACTGTGCAGCTGGACGAGTGTGAAGGCCGTTTTCTGCTGTGATTTCTACTTGCTTCTCGTACATTTTATATACCCCAATTAATTTATTTTTTGTAAGTTTGTAACCAGATTAGCTTAACTGCTTTAGCCCAAATGCGCTAGAGGCTAGTACGCCATGTTCGTGTTAGAACTTAGACTGGTTATAAATTTTTATCCAGCCATGGTCATCTTTTATTGAGTACTCATGACTTTCAGAATTTGTTTATTGCTTCTTTTATTTTGAAGCGAAAAATAAAACAGACCCGATATTACCAAAGGTGGGGCAGGGATCAACAAAAAAGCCCCTAAACGGGGCTTTTTTGGACGAAAAATTGATTTGACCACATATTATTGTTGGTTCTCTTTTTCCGTAAAGATGCCAGCAAATAAGGCTGTACTTAGGTAACGTTCGCCTGAGCTTGGTAACACGGTAACAATGGTTTTTCCTTCAAATTCAGGTAGTTCCGCGATTCTGTTTGCCGCTACTACTGCTGCGCCAGATGAGATGCCCGCTAGAATACCTTCCTCTTTCATTAGGCGTTGAGCCATCTCAATCGCTTCTTCAGAAGTTACTGGCTCTACTCGGTCAATCAGGTCTAAATCTAGGTTACCAGGGATAAAACCGGCACCAATACCTTGGATTTTGTGTGGAGCGGGTTTGATTTCTTCGCCAGCAAGCGCTTGTGCAATCACTGGAGACTCTGCTGGTTCAACCGCGACTGAAGTGATTGCTTTACCTTTCTCGCCTTTGATATAGCGACTTGTACCTGTAAGCGTACCACCCGTACCCACGCCAGCGACAAAGACATCGATCTCACCGTCTGTTGCTTCCCAAATTTCAGGGCCTGTTGTCTTCTCGTGAATTTGTGGGTTAGCTGGGTTGTTGAATTGCTGAAGCAGCAGATACTTTTCTGGGTCTGAAGCGACAATTTCTTCTGCTTTAGCGATTGCGCCATTCATGCCTTTTGGCGCTTCAGTCAGTACTAAGTTTGCGCCTAACGCCTTAAGTAACTTACGACGTTCAAGGCTCATTGATTCAGGCATCGTTAGCGTTAGCTTGTAACCGCGAGCAGCTGCTACGAATGCAAGAGCAACACCTGTGTTACCACTTGTAGGTTCAACAAGTTCAATACCTGGTTTTAGAGTACCTGCTTTTTCTGCTTCCCAGATCATGTTTGAACCGATACGACACTTCACGCTGAAGCTTGGGTTACGAGCTTCAATTTTAGCTAGGACATTGCCTTTGCTTACTTTATTAAGGCGAACTAGAGGCGTGTTACCAATCGTTAGTGTGTTGTCTTCGTAGATCTTGCTCATGCGATATTCCTTCATTTAATGACAGAACTAAACGTAGTATATCAATCACTTTACCGTCTAGTGTCTTTCGATGTTTGTTTAGCTTGAATTTAGATTAAACAACTTGAAAAAAAGGTAAAAGGATTAAAAAGTTATATCATATAGATATGTCGCAGAATTCACGCCTATCTTTATGGAAATAAGAACTTCAAAAAAGATAGGCGCAGTTATTAAAAATTGAGGGAGTTTATAGGCGAGAACGTAGCGCTTGGTCTTTAAACTCAGCAACCCACATCGCAGTAGCGCCGCAGACGGCAACCGGCATAACGATGAGGTTTAGAATTGGAATCGTTGTGAACACAGAAACAAGCGCTCCGAAGCTGTAGGTCTTGCCTTGTTTTTGTTTCAAATTGTTTCTCATGTCATCAAATTTGATTTTATGGTTATCAAATGGGTAATCAGCGTATTGAATCGCTAACATCCATGCTGTAAAGATAAACCATAAAAACGGTGCAACGGTTTGTCCTAGCGCTGGAATTAACAAAAGTAGGAATAAACCGATCGCTTTTGGCAGAACGTAGACAAGTTTGCGCCATTCTCTCGCTAATATACGTGGAGTGTCTTTGAGAACATCGAGTAAACCATCATCATTGATTTTTTTGCCACTGAGCAACTCTTCTACCTTTTCTGCAAGCAAACCATTGAAGGGCGCGGCAATGAAGTTAGCAAGTGTGCTAAAGAAATACGAAAATGTTGCCAATACGGTTAATACTAAGAGTGGCCATAAAATATATGACAACCAAGACAAAAAGCTTGGCAGTGCTCCAATCCAGCCTTCTATCCAAGTGTTCAGATTGGAGAAAATATAAAATAGAGCACCACCAACGAGTAACACGTTAGCGATGAGAGGAAGTAGTACAAACTTACGAATACTCGGCGACAAAGCGATCTTTATTCCGAAAATAAAGTAGCCAAAGCCAGAGCGGGGAACAGATTCAATAGTCATATTTAAATTAGGTCACATGTGAATTTGGTTAAATAGCAAACATCCCTAGTGTACTCGACCGAAATTAAGAAAAAAAGCGTGGCGAAAATCACACCATGTAAGGAACTAATTGTATTAAGTTGTTCTAAAACAGTGGCTACTTTTGATAGAGTAGTGAAATTGGCCAAATTAACCCAACTTAGTGACAGCGTCTTTATAGCTAGTTGACTAAGAAAGCTGAGAGCGAAAAATGCAGGAATTGCGATTTGTACTCATTATTGTTGGCGCATTAGCTATCGCCGCATTATTGTTTCACGGTCTGTGGACGAGTAAAAAAGAAGGAAAAGCAAAGTTTGGTGATAAGCCGCTTGGTAAGCTTGATAACGATAGCTTAGATGACGCAGAAACTATCCCAAACCGTTCATTCGCCCCAGAAGATGATTTTGAGATAATCCGAAAAGAGCGTAAAGAGCCGGATTTTGCGGTTTCGCCATCTGCGACGGATCCTCTGATTGACTCAGATCCGTTAACCGCGCCACAAACAAAAGAAGTGCACGAAGATGGTATAGAATTGAGTGATCTTCCTTCTTTCAGTGTTGAAGACCCAATCAAGGTAGAAGAACCTAAAGAGCTTGAAGAAGCGGTTGAACATGAAGTTCCAAGCTTTGATTTGACTGATGAGCAGAGAGAAAATCACGCTGGCTTCCGAGAACAATATGGTTCTTTTGATGACAAGTCAGACGAGGTGATTGATGGACCTTTAACTCAAAGCGAGCGCTTGACGCCGAATGAGCCGTTCATTACAACAGAAGCCGTTGTGACACAAAGTGCTGCGCCTGTTGAAGAAGTTAAGCAAGATGAAGAGTTAGGTCTGGAAGTGATTGTTCTTAATGTTCATTGCGCTGGAGAGATTCCATTTGTTGGTACTGAACTTTTCCGTAGTATGGAGAGTAACGGCTTAGCCTATGGTGAGATGTCTATCTATCACTGTTTTGCGCAATCTAGTGCCAAGCCCAAAGTTATTTTCAGTGTTGCGAACATGATGCAACCAGGAACTCTAGAACACGACGATCCTGCTGACTTTACCACAAAAGGTATTTCGTTCTTTATGACGCTGCCTTGTTATGGCCAAGCTGATCAAAATTTCAACGTTATGCTCAGTGCAGCTCAGAAAATTGCCGACGACATGGGCGGTAACGTATTAGATGAGTCACGTAACTTAATGACACCAAACCGCTTGTCTGACTACCGTAAACAAATCAGAGACTTTATGACGGCTTCCAATGCCTAGCCTCATTGTTTAGCCTTGTAAATAATCTATATTTATAGAAAAGGGCTCCTAAGGGAGCCCTTTTTGATATTTCAATCACGACAGAGAATGATATGAAAGAATCGATTCAAGTTACCTTAGAGCAGTTAAGAGAAACTCTGCACTATCATGCCGTTCGTTATTACGTAGAAGATAGCCCTGAGATCCCTGATGTCGAATACGATCGCTTAATGCAGCAGTTGCTCAAGATTGAGGAAGAGAACCCGGAGCTAGTGACGGTAGATTCTCCGAGCCAGCGTGTTGGTGGCCAGCCTTTAGAGGGCTTCACGCAAGTGACTCATGAGATACCAATGCTTTCTTTGGACAATGCTTTCTCTGATGAAGATTTGGATGCGTTTAATAAGCGTATGTCTGATAGAGCGCCAACGGCAAACCTCAAGACTTTCTGTTGTGAGCCTAAACTTGATGGTTTAGCGGTGAGCTTACTCTATGTAAATGGCTCTTTAGTTCAAGCTGCAACTCGTGGTGATGGCGCAACAGGTGAAAACATTACCGAAAACGTGCGTACGATCAGTTCTATTCCGCTTAAGTTGCAAGGTGAAGGTTGGCCTGAGCGCATTGAAGTTCGCGGTGAAGTGTTTATGCCAAAAGCAGGCTTCAACAAACTGAATGAACTGGCGTTGAAAAAAGGCGAGAAAGTCTTTGTTAACCCTCGTAATGCCGCCGCAGGTAGTCTACGTCAGCTTGATTCTCGTATTACGGCAAAGCGACCATTAGCTTTTTACGCGTACAGTGTCGGTGTTGTGCAAGGTGCTGAGCTCTCTACTAGTCACTACCAACGTTTTATACAGCTTAAAGGTTGGGGTTTACCAATGTGCCCAGAGACCAAGCAGCTAACTTCACTCGATGATGTGAAAGCGTATTACCAAGATATTATGTCTCGTCGTGATGCTCTGGCCTATGAGATTGATGGGGTGGTGATTAAGGTCGATGACATTGCCGCACAAGAAACTTTAGGCTTTGTTGCGCGAGCACCTCGTTGGGCTATTGCTTACAAGTTCCCAGCTCAAGAAGAGATTACTTTACTTAACGATGTTGAGTTTCAGGTTGGTCGTACTGGCGCGATTACGCCAGTGGCTAAACTAGAACCTATCTTTGTTGGTGGTGTGACGGTAAGTAATGCCACGCTTCACAATGCTGATGAGATTGCTCGTTTAGGCGTGAAGGTGGGCGACAGCGTTATCATTCGCCGTGCTGGTGACGTTATTCCACAAATAGTGGCTGTTGTACAAGACCGTCGTCCTGATACTGCTACAGACATTGTTTTCCCTGATACTTGTCCTGTATGTAACTCTACTGTTGAGCGCGTAGAAGGTGAGGCGGTAGCGCGTTGTACTGGCGGTTTGGTGTGTCAGGCACAGCGTAAGGAAGCGCTTAAGCACTTTGTCTCTAGAAAAGCACTTGATGTTGATGGTCTTGGTGTAAAAGTAATTGAGCAGCTTGTGGATCGTGAAATGGTAGAAACTCCAGCTGACTTATTTAAGCTCAGTGCGGGTGTGATTACGGTACTTGATAGAATGGGGCCTAAGTCAGCTCAGAACGTGGTGAGTGCTCTTAACAAAGCTAAAGACACAACACTGGCACGTTTCCTTTACTCACTAGGTATTCGTGAAGTGGGTGAAGCGACAGCAATGAACTTAGCGCAACACTTCAAGACTCTCGATTTAGTTCAAACAGCAACACATGAACAATTGGTTGAAGTGTCAGATATTGGCGACATTGTTGCTAGTCATATCACAAGCTTCTTCTCACAAGAGAAAAATAGGGCCGTAATCGAGCAGTTGCTAGAGCTCGGTGTTAACTGGCCTGCAATTGAAGCTGTTGCGGATGACCAAGATCTACCATTAGAAGGTAAAGTCGTTGTGTTAACAGGTTCATTGTCCCAATTAGGTCGAAGTGAAGCTAAAGCTGCGCTACAAGCATTAGGTGCGAAAGTGACGGGTAGCGTATCGAAGAAAACCGACATATTATTTGCTGGCGAAGCGGCAGGTTCTAAATTAACCAAAGCACAAGATTTAGGTATCGAAATAAGAACAGAAGATGATCTAATAGCCCTCATTTCGTAAGTAAATACAGATAAAAAAAGCTCAAAGGCACTCCTTTCTCTGGAGTGCTTTTTTTGTGTCCGCTATAAAAATTAAGGCTTTTTAATTGCTGAGAATTTTGTGTCTATACGAACTATAAAATCAGGACAGTGATGACGCTCAATATTAATGAAATGCTATTCTAGTTGTAGAATATTTGCGAGTCATATCAATTTTATGAAATCTAATTTTATTTTAAGTTGTTGTTTTTATTTTAGTTTTGTGTGTTGTTTTGTGGTTTTTTAAAATTAGCGAGCGAGATCACTAAGTACCCAGTAAATTTGCACCAACTCATATTTTTTTAGATGAAAATTAAGTTCTCATTGATCTTTTTGAGGGCGAAGTTAGTCTTAATACCATGGATGCACACGATGTGTATAACCAGAAAGGAAATAGAGAATTCAGAGTTTAGGGTTCTCAAACAAGAAAAGGTATTTCTCTCTACGGCGGCCAACTTTAGGCGGGGAATATTCAAACAGCTATATCCATTTTTAGGAGTTTTATTCCATGGAAAACAAATTTTTTAAAGTATCTGCGATTACAGCAGCAATGGTAGGTGCACTTTCTGCTGCTCCAGCTATGGCTGAAGACCCAATCGGTCCGGAGTATGCAAGTCAGGCATCAGAGTTCTTCTCTGAATCAACAATTAGCGGTAACCTAAACTTTTTCATGCGTGCTCGTGACCGTGGTAATGTGGATGCAAATGGCAACGATACAGCTAAGACAACAAACTTAGATCACGGCTCTATCTTTGCTAACTTAGGTTTCCATTCAGGTTACGTAGCTGACGTTGTTGGTTTTGACGCAGTAGTGTATAGCACATTCGACATGTGGGCTGGTGAAGAAACTGGCGGTTCATTTGAACACGAGATGAATTTCTTTGATTGTGATTCTGCTTACGGTGCAAGTACAGGCTGTGATTCTTACCAAACTGACAACGGTGTTTCTTTCGCTAAAGCAGCATTAAAATTCAAGTTTGGCGAGAACATCAATGCGCAACTTGGTTACTTCCAACCGTCTGTACCTAGTTCTTTGGGCGTTAACTGGTCATTTGCTCCTGGTACATACCGTGGTGGTGAGATCGGTGGTAACTTTGGCGATCTTTCTGTTGGTTTCGTTTATGCAGACCAGTACAAAGCACCTTGGTTCAAAGAAACATATGAATTCCGTGACGGTTCTTTCTGGGGTAGCCCTGGTAAAGATGTAGGCGATGTATACTCAATGGGTGCTCGCTATACGTTAAGTAATGGTATCGGACTTGATGTTGGTTACGGTGGTTTAACTGACGGGGATCGTAAAAACTTCCATGCTAAAGTTAAAGGCACAACAGACGGCGGTCTATTTTGGTCTCCACAACTATACGTAGTTGATGATGACAATCAATTTGACAGCACAGCTTTCCAAGCGGCGCTATTAACATCTAAATCTATGGGGCAATATAGCTTCCGTGCTGAAGCGACATATACAGTTGCTGACTCTGAAGATACTCGTGGCAATGTTGGTAACATGTCTTACCGTCTAACAGAACAGTATGGTGGTTCAAACGGTGCTTACGATGTTTGGTGGAACAACCGTTCTGACTTTAACCACGATGGCGAATATGCTTTCTTCTTATCTTCAACTCGTGATTTCTCTGATGTTGGTGGTACAGGTTTCAGCGCTGGTGTAAGTGGTGCTTACGGTGCGGGTGCGAAAGCAGACGGTTACGATGAGTTAGTAGAGTATGCATACAGCTTCTTCGCAAACTATGCAATTCAAGCCGGTGCATTGAAAGATGCTAACATCAGCTTCTACTACACTAACTTCTTTAATGATTCAGACGCGCCAAACTGGACTGGTTATTCTAATGCCTTCCAAGACGAGACTGATTTCAAACTAGCTCTAACAATTCCTTTCGGAGTTAAGTAAGTTAGATAAGAAATAGAAAAAGCTGGGCATTTGCCCAGCTTTTTTGCTTTTTAGGAGATATTTATGAAACGTATTATTCCCATTACATTAATTGCTTTTAGTTTAGCTGCATGTACCTCTTCACCGAAAACTGCATCTGAGTTTTGGTATGGTCAAGGGGAGCGCTTTGGAAGTCATGGTTATGCGATAGACAATAATTCATTGGCAGATATTAAAGGAAAGGTTGAGTTTGATGAATCTGCCTATCTTGCTGGATATGAAAAAGGAAAATCAGAGTTTTGTGACCCCTACAAAGCGTTTGAAAAAGGTATCAAAGGAACAAGATACACAGATCAATGTGTGGATATGCCTCAAGAGGTGATGATCAAAGCTGAATGGCAAAGAGGCTGGGATGCATTCATTGGTGCTGACTTCTACAAATTTAGGTAGGCTAAGGAACAGTTTCCCTAAACCTACCCACTGTAATTATTGATGCGTACCACCATATGCTTTGCATAGTTCACGGGGCAGTTGTTTTACCGCTCCGTCATTGAATGTACATTGGACACCTGCACCAAATACTTTGCCTGCGTTATTCTGCGCAAGTGAGGTTGGAGCTGAGAAAATAAATACTGAGGCTAACGCTAAAGTTAAAAGTTTCATGTTTGCCATCCTTTAAACTTACCAAAAATAAAATAAATCGCATTTAAACGTCATGCTTAATACTCAATTATGTATATGGTTTATGAAAGATCAAAGTTACATTAAAATTTTTAATGAAAAATAACAAAGTTAATTTCAATAGATCAATCAGTAACTTATTGATTTGTGGTTACTGGAAATGTCAATAAATGGAAGGTATTTCCTTTATTGAAAATAAAACGCTTATAAATGGCAGACTTTATTTTCTTAAATTATATTTGTTATGCATGGGCGGATGAACGGTGTATTATTTCTTCTTGCATCAAAGGCAGTAACGGTTCGTAAATACATAAAATACAACTGGTTATTAGAGTAATATCATGAACATAAGTGAAGCAGCTAAGCTTACCAACTTATCCACGAAGTCTATTCGCCTTTACGAAGACAAAGGGGTGATCTCAGCGCCGTTGCGTTCTGATAATGGCTATAGAAGCTACGATAAGAAGCAGATTAAAGAGCTTGGGATTGTTGCGAAGGCGAGAAGTGCTGGGTTTTCGCTTGATGAGTGTCGTGCACTCGTTGAATTAGCTGACAATCCATGCCGAGAAAGTGCCGATGTTAAAGCAAAAGCGCAAAGCAAGCTAAACGAAGTGAACAGAAAAATAGAAGATCTACTGGTAATTCAAAAGACTTTAGTAGAGTGGGTTGAACAATGTCCCGGTGACTCAAATAGCCATTGTCCAATTATCGATTCGCTTGTAGAGAAAAAGCCATAAGTAAAAACACTTATGGCTTGGAAGCTCATCTGGATTATTCTTTAGTTGGGCTGATTGTTAGAACAATGCCATCGACAGCTGTAATCACGACTTCCTCTCCTGCAGCAACATCATGTGTACTAATCGCAGACCAAGAACTATCTCCTAGGTTTATTCTACAGCTACCTTTTTGTACTGGTTCTAAAAGGCGTGTAGTTCTTCCGATTAGTTGTTTATCTCTTTGATTCAGTTCCCGACCAGCATCAGAGTGTTTATCATTGGACAACTGCCTTCTCCACCACAGCCAAGTGGTAATAAGAGAGAAGCTCGCGAAGGACAACCATTGCATCTGCCAACCGATCGGTAGTGCGCCTAATAGGGCACCGACGAGCATGGCAGATATCCCTATCCATAAAAAGTAACCAGCGGTTCCAATCAGCTCAAGTGCTAGCAGTGCTAGACCAAACGCTAACCAATGCCAATGGTTTACTTGTTCTAGTAATTCGACCATAAGTTAGTCCTTACTACCCTTGTCATTCTTATGTGCAAACATCTCTGCGATACCTGCAACAGAACCCATTAGGCCAGTTGCTTCGAGTGGTAACATGATGATCTTACCGTTTTCAGCTTGGCCAATAGACTTCAATGCGTCGGTGTAACCTTGTGCTATAAAGTAATTAACTGCCTGCATGTCACCTTGAGCGATAGCTGTTGATACCATTTCTGTTGCTTTCGCTTCTGCTTCTGCAGCACGCTCACGCGCTTCTGCTTGCAGGATTGCTGCTTGCTTTTGACCTTCCGCTTTGAGGATCTCTGATTGTTTGTGGCCTTCTGCTTTTAAGATCTCAGCTTGTCGCACACCCTCTGCCTCTAAGATATCAGCACGTTTGTTACGTTCGGCTTTCATCTGAGCATTCATCGCGGCAGTAAGATCGGCTGGTGGTTGTACATCTTTAATCTCTATACGTGTAACCTTTACGCCCCAAGGATTTGTTGCTTCATCAACGATATTTAACAATTTGGTATTGATCATATCACGTTGGCTAAGCATCTCATCTAGCTCCATGGAACCAAGCACAGTACGGATATTAGTTAGGGTTAAGTTACGGATCGCATGCTCAAGATCATTGACTTCATAAGCTGCCTTTGGGGCATCTATGACTTGTACAAAGCACACCGCATCGATAACCACATTTGCGTTATCTTTGGAGATGACTTCTTGAGCCGGGATATCGAGAACTCGCTCCATCATACTGATGCGTTGTCCAACTTTATCGATAAATGGAATGATCAGATTTAATCCTGGCTTGAGTGTTTGTGTATAACGACCGAAGCGTTCTACAGTCCAGTTGTTGCCTTGCGGAACCGTTTTTACTCCAGCGAAAATGAACAGTATTGCGACGACAGTAAAGACGCCGATGGTAATTAATGTATCAATAGCCATACAAAATCCTTTGTAATTTTAAGTTTTTGATAGTTCATTACTCATACTGGCTCATATTTAAAAATCGAGCAAATCTATAAATGAGAAATGGGCCATAAAACCTTGATTTTATGGCCCATTTAACGTTGTTCGATTCGTACGGTCTGCTGAGGGTTTGTTATCTATCGAGATAGGTATCAGCTAAACACTACGCTGTGATATGTGTGCTTTACTAATACAGTAGCGAGTACAGTTGACGACGGTATTTACTCGCAACTGCGTTACCTTGTCCTAATGCACTTAAGATATCCATGAACTCTTTCTTCATGTCGCCATCGAGCGTATTGAGATCTTTAGCTAGGAATGACCAAAGTAGATCCATAGCTTCTTCGCTACGATTTACTTGGTGATATTGCAATGCCAATTCAGAAGCGGTCTTCGCATCGCCTGGATTTTGCTGTAAAGCCGCTTCTAATGCTTGGATTTCTGGGCTGTCAGCAGCTTGCTTGTGAAGTTCAAGCTTAGCGACTAAGCCTTTATAGTAGTTGTCTTGGTACTCGAGAGGGATAGTGGCAAGCTGAGTTTCAGCGAGTTCAAACTGTTGTGTCTCTAAAAGGCATTCAGCGATAGCCAGTTTTACTTCACCTTTGTTTGTTAACTCTGTTGGCAGTTGTTGCATTGCCGAGAGTGCTTGTGCGTGCTCACCGGCTTGCATTTGCTCTAGAGCTTGGCGCAAAGCGAGCTCATCTTGACTAGGTAAGTGCTTACTTAGCATTTCCACAATCGCTTCCACGCTTTGAGGACCACCTAATCCATCGACAGGTTGACCGTTAACAAACAGTGCGATGGTTGGCAGTGCTTGTACACCAAACTGGCTAGCAATGGCTTGCTCTTGCTCGCAATTCAACAGGGCTAGGGTGAAAGCGCCGTTGTATTGCTGAGTTAATGTTTGTAGTTCAGGAATGACTTGGGCGCTCTCTTGGCTCATTGGTGCCCAAAAATGGATGAGTACAGGAGTCTGCATCGAACCTTCTAATACTTGGCGAAAGTTCTGTTCATTAAGTTCAACAATATGCGGAGATTGCATTTACGTTCCTTGAGGGTTGTTTTATGGATACGTTGCAAATATGGGGGGATAAGTTGGTAACTTCAAGATCTAACTCTGTTATCTCAGATAAAAAGAGACAAATATAGAAAAACGCTATGCTTCTATGTTGGTAAAGTAGTTGTCTCTACATGGAAGGCATAGCGTTATCATAAAGGTAGTCAGTGAGGTGTTGCGTGAGATACTCAAAACAGAATAAACAACGTAATAGCCAAACCCACACCTACCCAATTAAGGCGGTTTAAAGTCATGAAGTTTCCAGAGTCTATTCATCAATCGGGAATAATTGATGAGATAGGGTAATCATGGCATCTTATTGTTACGGAAAAATTACATCGTTACATTAAAGTTTGCGACTGTTGATACAAAGTTAGTAATTTATGCAGCTTTTCTCAAAATAGGGTCTAGCAAGCGACTTGGTAGAATTCTTTTCAATATCGCGAACACTTTAGTCGGGGTCGTAACTCGGTATCTTAGCTTGGGTTTATCGGCTGTGAGTGCATGAAATACTGGCCCAACGCAGCTTTCAGGAGGCAGAACAAACGCGTTGTTCGATGATTCTTTTTCGAGTCGGTCTTTTTGCTGTTGGTAAGCTTTTTGATGTGCACTACCTGAAATCGATATCCATTTGTTAAATGCTTTCAGGGCGTTGGTTCTAAATTGAGTCTCAATCGGACCAGGTTGCAGTAGAGAAATGTGGATACCACTGCCATGTAGCTCCAAGCGCAAGGTATCAGTCCATCCTTCAAGAGCGAACTTCGATGCATTATAAGCACCACGATATTTCATTGCTGCAAAGCCTAGCACAGAACTGTTTTGTACAATGCGCCCTTCACCACGCTCGCGCATGTGAGGAAGAATTTGACAAACTAAGTGATGCCAGCCAAAGAAGTTAGTTTCAAATTGCTCTCTAAGTCCTTGGATTGGTAAGTCCTCTAGTGCGCCAGCTTGGCCATAAGCCCCATTATTGAAGAGGCCGTATAATCCGTTCGGAGACAGTTCTAATGCTCGTTTTGCGCCTTGCTCGATGCTTTCCTGGTTGGAAAGATCCAGTTGGATACATGTGAGCCCTTCGTCTTGAAGACGTTTTACATCTTGTGGATCACGACAAGATGCGATGACATTAAAGCCGCGCTTTTGAAGTGCATGAGCACATGTGTAGCCAATACCCGTTGAGCAACCGGTAATAAGAATTGACTTGTTCACACTTAATCCTTAATTAGAGTTTCTATTGTTCTAGGGTAAAGAATTAGTCTTGATGTTGTAACAAGTTTTTCAGAGCAGGTTCGATTCTTGAATAACTAAAAATGAACCCCATCTCAGTGAGTTTCTTTGGCTTAGAGCGAATGCTGTCGAATAATAGACAAGAAGACTCACCCATGAGTAGCGACATTGCCCATTTAGGAGTGAAAAGGATATGCGGGCGTCGTAATTGCTTGGCTAATGTCCTACTAAAGTGTTTGTTGGTGACGGGATGAGGGGCACACAGATTGAATTCTCCTTGAGCGTGAGGGATCGACAATAAGTGGTTTATGGCCCGAACCATATCAAGCATGTGAATCCATGGCATGTACTGTTTCCCCGAGCCGAGAGGCCCACCAACTCCCAGTTTGTAGGGCGTCAGCATTTTCTTTAATGCACCGCCATTTTCGCCAAGAACAATGCCCGTGCGCAGCAAAACAACGCGCGTTTTGTCAGATTGAGCTCGTTTGGCGATTTCTTCCCAATGAGCACAAACTTCATGAGGAAAGCTTTCATCTTCCACTTCTAATGTTTCATCAAACGGCTTTTGTTGTTGATCACCATAGTAGCCGACGGCTGAGCCGCTGATAAAAGCTTCAGGCGGGTTGCTACTGGCATGAACTAATTTGACCAGTTTTTCCGTAATGTGCCAGCGACTGTTACAAATCCTGTCTTTTTGCTCTGAACTCCAGCGCTTGTCAGCGATAGGCTCACCTGCAAGATTAACCACCACATCGAAGTCATTGAGATCGCTTAGTTCATCCAGAGATTGAATGTAATGAAGATTATTCTGATTAAGGTGGTTTAGGCTTTGCTTTGCTTTTTCTGGGCTCCGCGTCAGTAATGTCACGTCATCAGTGTTCCAAGTCTTGATCAATTCTGAGCCAATAAATCCAGTACCACCAGTTAACAATATCTTCATACCAATCTCCCTATTAAACATAATTATAGACATGGCTTGTTTTTAATAGCCAACCAATACGAAAAAATAACTATAACGATCAGTTGGTTTCAATCGTGTGATAGTGAAATTACGACCGCAATAAACAGGTACCTGAATTTAAATTTTGATGATGGACTATGTACCTTTATCACACTTATGAACTTTACTCAGATAGGTTACCAACTGCGTAATATTTGTCACACAAGCAATGATAAGGATTTGCCATGATTATTAGTAATTGATAACCGAACATAATCGCAAACAAAAGGAGTCACGATGACAGCAGTGCTTGCTTTGTTTCGAGCGATGTTAGGCAGTCTGAGAGATTTGTTACCGATTGTCGCGGTGATTGCTTTTTTTCAACTCGCGGTCCTCCAAGAGCCGCTTCCACATCTCTTTTCTATCCTTATTGGTTTGCTGCTGGTGGTTTTGGGTCTCACTTTCTTCATATTTGGACTCGAAATGGGACTTTTCCCGATTGGTGAATCGATGGCTCAAGCATTTGCTCGTAAGGGGAGCGTGTTCTGGTTATTGACCTTTTCTTTTTGTTTGGGGTTTGGCACGACTATCGCTGAACCTGCATTAACTGCGGTAGCAGCCGAGGCGGCCGAAGTCGCGGCTGAGGGAGGGGTAATCCCTAACTCTTTAGATGAAATGGAACACTACGCGAATGGCTTACGATTCACTGTGGCGTTGTCAGTTGGTATCGCTATTTTACTCGGCGTATTGCGAATCCTAAAAGGCTGGCCAATTCAATACATGATTATTGGTGGTTATATTGGTGTCGTGGTGCTAACTGCATTTGCTCCTGAGAACATCATAGGCATTGCGTATGACTCTGGAGGGGTGACAACATCAACCATCACGGTTCCATTGGTTACAGCATTAGGGGTTGGTTTAGCTTCGGCAATCAAGGGACGTAATCCGATGATTGATGGGTTTGGCTTGATTGCTTTTGCTTCCTTACTACCGATGATGTTTGTGATGGTTTATGGAATGGTGGTGACATGATGAGCTTTCAGCAATTTTTGGATACCTTTCTTGGTACCGTGACTGATGTCATTCCAATTGGGGTCATTATTTTTGGCTTTCAGTTAGTGGTGCTGCGTAAACCTGTGACTAATTTAGCCAAAGTATTGCTAGGTTTTTTCTACGTCATTTTAGGGTTATCTTTGTTTTTGATGGGACTAGAGTTGGCCCTGTTTCCTCTAGGGGAAACGATGGCGATGCAGTTGACCGAGCCAAACTTTTTATCGGAATTTAAGATCAGCTCAGGACATGGGTTGGTGTGGTTTGACTATTATTGGGTTTATCTGTTTGCATTTTTTATTGGCTTTAGTACCACTATTGCCGAACCTTCTTTGATTGCCGTCGCGATTAAAGCGAACCAAGTTTCTGGTGGCAGCATTAGTATCAACGGGTTAAGAATTGCGGTTGCACTCGGTGTTGCTATTGGTATATCTCTTGGGAGCTATCGTATCGTTGCAGGCGACCCTATACATTACTACATTATTTTCGGCTATGTCATCGTCGTGATTCAGACCCTTTATGCCCCCAAATTAATCATCCCTCTCGCATACGATTCTGGCGGTGTAACCACATCAACGGTGACGGTACCCTTGGTGACCGCGCTAGGATTAGGACTTGCTTCAACCGTACCTGGACGTAATCCAGTGATCGATGGTTTCGGCTTGATTGCATTTGCCAGCTTATTTCCAATTATTTCGGTTATGGGTTATGCCCAAATAACTCATTGGTTAAACCGTATATACACCTCTAAGGAGAGTAAAGATGCGCTTTAAACTGATCTTAGCGTTTGTAGAAGAGAGCAAGACAGACATCGTACTTGACGCCGCGCGTGATGCTGGAGCAACCGGGGCGACGGTGATTAACAATGCCAGAGGGCAAGGTTTAAACCAGAAACGTACCTTTTTTGGTTTGACGTTAGAGGTTCAAAAAGACGTGCTGCTGTTTGTCGTCGAGGAGCATCTAGCAAGGCATATTCTCGAAAGAATTAGTGAAGTGGGGGAGTTTGACCAAGAATCGGGACAGGGTATTGCGGTACAGATAGATGTCGAAGATGCCGTAGGGGTTGCGCATCAAGTAGAGAAGCTAACCAAGGTTGTGGAGGATGAACTATGAGTAGCAGCGAAAAAATCCGAGTAAGTGATGTGATGGCCAATACTTATGTGATTATCGATGGGTTAACCACCGTGTTAGAAGCGATTGAGATGGCAAGAGACCACAAGGTAAAAGCGATTATCGTTGACAAGCGTCATGAGGATGATGAATACGGCATTGTACTAATGAACGATATTGCTAAGAAAGTGCTTGCTAAGAACCGCTCTCCAAAGCGTACAAATGTTTATGAGATCATGACAAAACCAGCCTTAAGCGTATCGGCAGATATGAACGTTAAGTATTGTGCTCGTTTGTTTGAGCGCTTTGGTATCAGCCGTGCTCCGGTGGTCTGTGACAATAAGATAGTCGGTATGGTTAGTTACAATAATATCGTGATCAATGGTATGGCGAGAGATGACGTTTAACCTTTCAATACGTACAATAGACACATAATTTTTATGGAGAAGTATGTGTGAAATTATTTTTTACTTCCGATCTACACGGATCGCTACCAGCTACTGAAAAGGCATTAGAACTTTATCAAGCGTCTGGTGCGCAATATTTAGTTCTATTGGGTGATATTCTGAATCATGGTCCAAGAAACCCGATTCCTGAGGGATATAATCCGCCTGCGGTCGCAGAAAAGTTAAATGCGTTTTCAGAAGAGATTATCGCCGTTCGCGGTAATTGCGATAGCGAAGTGGATCAGATGTTGCTGTCTTTCCCGATGATGATGGATTATTCATGGGTACTGTTAGAGTCTGGCGCGCGTATCTTCTTAACTCATGGTCACCTTTATAACACCAACAAGCGACCTGTATTAAAAGCGGGTGATGTAATTGCGCACGGGCATACTCACATCCCTGTTGCAGAATACCAAGATGGTGTATTTATCTTCAATCCAAGCTCAGTCACGTTTCCAAGAGATGGTCATGCCGCTAGCTATGGCATCTATGAAAACAACACATTTCAAGTGATTAGCCTCGAAGGCGACTTGCTTGTGAGTGGCAATCTATAAACTGGTCGTCGTGAGTAAACCGATCAGAGACTTATGAATACTACAGTCGCCGATTGAGGAGAGTCGTTGATTTGAGTGCCTCAGTTAATTAAAAACAACAGTTAATTGAGGCTAAATAGCTAAACCCTTCTGGAACGCTTATTTTGAGTCTACGTGGCCAAGATCTTTATCTGGAGCAATGATGTTTCGAACTCTTTGCTTCAGTACTTTAGCTTCAGGAAAGCCTCCATCTGCTTTTCTTTCCCAAATTTGCACGCCATTACAAAAGATTTCGAACCTGCCTCCTGTGCCTGGGTTCAAACTCACTTGCTCTATTTCTTCACTGAAAGTATGCAGTAATTCTTGGCACAACCAACTAGAGCGAAGCATCCAATTACATTGACGACAATAGTGTATGGATATAGATGCTTTAGTGATTGATGATGCTTTGTCTGAGCTTGTATTCATTGGACGTCCTTTAAGTATGAGTAAATCCTGATACCAACATCATGACTTCAATGAGAATACAGATGCTACAGGTAATAAAAAAAGGAGCATCATGCCCCTTTTTCTATTGGTATACCGTTTAAGGTTGCACAGCAATGGGTATGAGGTAGGAGCTATTCGACCTTAGTTTGAAAACAATACTGTAGAACCGTGATTCAAGCTAGTGAGTAACAGCGTTTTCGTGTTCACAATATCAATTCGACGGCTCTGTTCTGCATCCATCTTGATAACCTGAGTGATTAGGTTTAGCTGCTCTTCAGAGAAATCTTGGCGCTGGGCCGAAGTCACATCCTTAAACTCAGTAGGAGAGACAAGTAAGTAGTTGTCATTGATATCCCATTGACCCGTCTCTGAAATGTTGATCACATTCGCCGGTGCAGTTTGTGTGCTATATAGCCTAACTATCGACATTCTTAAGTAAGTGCCATTAGGTAAGTATTTTGCGTTGGAAGATAGTTCAACCTTACGAAGTGGGCCAATCGAGTCAGCTTGTTTGTTGTCAGTGATCAGAGTCACCATTTTTGACTGCCACTCGTGCTGAGTAAGTAGTCGCTCGACTTTTGCATCACTTCCCCAATACAACCAACCACTTAGGAATGCAGAAAGGACCAGTAAAATAATGGATACTTTTAATTTCATATTACTGATTACCTTTACAAATGTCGTTTAAATCCGCCTGGTTAGCGTAAATTCTAAGGGTTACATTTTCACTCGAATATTCTTGAGGGTGAATATAGTTAAGAGCAAGATTATTGGTTTGACCGCCTGTCGCAATCACTTCAGCTGGCTTTAGCATTCCTGTGTGATTGGTATTGTAATGCAACACACATTTTTCTATGGCTGGTAGCCAACTGGATAGATCAGGGTGATTGATTGGTGATTGTACTTTCACGCCGTCAACCTCAGCTAACGTGCGAAACTCTGATTCTGCAGGATTAGTAAACGTCAAAACCAGAATAGGCATGATGAAAGCTGCAAGCAGTAACGAAAACGTTAGCCATTTATTGTTGTTGGTCGAAGCTAAAACGGGCGTTATGGTTGGCTCGACCTCAACTTTTGTCTCTTGAATTTTCGTGATTGGTGTTAGTTCTATGGTTTCAGATGCGATATCTTCGGTCGTCGTAGTATGTGCAAATGTCAAGATTGGTTCGACGTCATTTTCTGCAATTTCAGTCATCATTGACTGGTCACTTGATGAAAGTGGTGCAGAACGCTCAACAGTGGCAATAAATTGGTAACCCCGTTTTGGAACGGTCTTAACGAACTCTGGAGATTTGGTCGAGTCTTTCAGCATCTTTCTCAGTGTCGATACTGCTTGCGTTAAGCTTGAGTCATCGACCTCAAAGCCTTGGTCTCGCCAAACATATTCGTGCAATTCATTGCGAGTGATAACTTCATTGGGCCTTTCTGACAGCATTAGGAGAATGCGGCTTTCATTGCTACCAAGACGTACGACTTCGCCGTCGCTCATTTGGTCAACAAGTGAATTGCTATTTGGATCGAATACGAACCGCTGTGCGAGAATAAACTTTGTGCCGATATTGCTCATTGAATTCTTCTATTTTTGGATGATTTTGGGTGCGAAATAGACAAATTAGAGGTGAAGTTCGTCTGATTCTTCACCAAATTATGGCTTCTTTTATGTTCTTTTATATTTATCAGGCTCAAGGATAATAAAAACAGATCAAAAAAACAGTGTTTTTATGATTTTTGACCTTGAATTTACAATTGTCATCCTCATGTTAATGAACATATGAGAGGTATTCAATATAACGCCCCTGTATTTGTTCAACATAAAGTATAGATGTTTTGGAGTAAAAATGAGCGAAACGGCAACGCAAAATAAAGAGACTCGTGGCTTTCAATCTGAAGTAAAACAGCTACTTCATCTGATGATTCACTCACTGTATTCAAACAAAGAAATTTTCCTACGAGAGTTGATTTCTAACGCATCTGACGCGGCTGACAAGCTTCGTTTTCAAGCGCTATCGAATGGTGACCTCTACCAAGGTGACGCGGATCTAGGTGTTAAACTGTCGTTTAATGCGGAAGCAAATACTTTAACGATTTCTGACAACGGTATCGGCATGAGCCGCGACAACGTTATTGAGCATTTAGGTACGATCGCGAAGTCAGGCACTGCAGACTTTTTCTCAAAGTTGTCTGAAGATCAGAGCAAAGACTCTCAGCTGATCGGTCAATTTGGTGTTGGTTTTTATTCTGCATTTATCGTGGCAGACGCAGTAACTGTTCGCACTCGTGCAGCGGGCCTAGCGAGCAATGAAGCCGTTCAATGGCACTCTGCAGGTGAAGGTGATTACACCATTGAAGACATCACTAAAGAGTCTCGCGGTACCGACATCATTCTTCATATGCGTGAAGACGGCAAAGAGTTCTTAAATGAATGGCGTTTGCGTGAAGTGATCGGTAAATACTCTGACCACATCGGTATCCCGGTTTCTATCTTAACAGCCGTTAAAGATGACGAAGGTAAAGATACCGAGGAGGAGCATTGGGAACAGATCAATAAAGCGCAAGCACTTTGGACCCGTAACAAATCTGATATCGAGAAAGAAGAATACCAAGAGTTCTACAAACATGTATCTCACGACTTTGCTGATCCATTAACATGGAGCCACAACAAAGTTGAAGGTAAGAACGACTACACAAGCTTGCTTTACATCCCAGCGAAAGCTCCTTGGGATATGATGAACCGTGACCATAAGAGTGGCTTGAAACTCTACGTGCAGCGTGTATTCATTATGGATGATGCTGAACAATTCATGCCATCTTACATGCGTTTCGTTCGTGGTTTAATTGACTCAAATGATCTGCCTCTCAACGTGTCTCGTGAAATTCTCCAAGACAACAAGGTAACTCAATCTCTACGTGGTGCATGTACTAAACGTGTTCTAACGATGCTTGAGCGTATGGCAAAGAATGATAACGATAAGTACCTAGAGTTTTGGAAAGAGTTTGGCCTAGTGATGAAAGAAGGCCCAGCGGAAGACATGGCTAACAAAGAGAAGATCGCTGGTCTACTTCGTTTCTCATCTACGGAAGTAGACTCTGCAGAGCAAACCATCAGCCTTACTTCTTATGTTGAGCGCATGAAAGAAGGCCAAGACAAGATTTACTATCTAACTGCTGATAGCTACGCAGCCGCTAAGAACAGCCCTCACTTAGAGCAGTTTAAAGCCAAAGGCATTGAAGTGGTTCTAATGTACGATCGCATTGACGAGTACGTGATGAACTACCTAACGGACTTCGACGGTAAGCAGTTCCAGTCAATCACTAAAGCTGGCTTAGATCTAAGCAAGTTTGAAGGTGAAGAAGAGAAAGAGAAGCAAAAAGAGACAGAAGAAGAGTTCAAATCTGTTGTCGAACGCACTCAAGCTTACCTTGGCAATCGTGTTAAAGAAGTTCGTACTACTTTCAAGCTAGCAACAACGCCAGCAGTCGTTGTCACTGACGACTTCGAAATGGGTACGCAAATGGCTAAACTTCTTGAAGCTGCTGGCCAAGCGGCACCTGAAGTTAAGTACATTTTTGAGATTAACCCTGAGCATGCTCTGGTTAAACAAATGGCAGATGAAGCGGACGAGCAAGCGTTCGGTCGTTGGGTTGAGTTACTCCTTGGCCAGGCTATGCTAGCTGAAAAAGGCTCAATGGAAGATCCGTCACAATTCTTGGGTGCAATCAACGAGCTACTAACAAAGCGCTAGTCTTTCGACTTTGGGCTAATCCAATAATTGTAATAAAAAGCTCGCAAATGCGAGCTTTTTTTATGAACGTCGTTGAAAATTCGGTAAATGTGGCCAACGCCACCGTTATCGTTACCACAAATGTTGTCGATGCATTCTTTAGTCGTAAATTCAGCCAAATTGAATATTAATGTGATAGAATGCTCGACCTAATCAGCTGGGACTAGGAACCTATCGTTCCCAGTTGTATGATTTTTAAACGTTATACCGAAACTTACCGTTTGGCTTCTATTTGCAGTTTTACTTAACCTCAATGGTTATCTAACGCTTTCTGTTTATCCTAAAAATGAACTACGAAAGTGGAATAGTGAGCTTCGGTATAAATCATAATTTTATAAGAGGATTAAACATGCGCATCATTCTTCTAGGTGCTCCTGGCGCGGGTAAAGGCACTCAAGCTAACTTCATCATGAACAAATTTGGTATCCCTCAAATTTCAACTGGTGACATGCTACGTGCTGCTATCAAAGCGGGTACTGAGCTTGGTAAGCAAGCAAAATCAGTAATCGACGCTGGTCAGCTAGTTTCTGATGAAATTATCCTTGGTCTTATCAAAGAGCGTATTGCTCAAGATGACTGCGAGAAAGGTTTCCTACTAGACGGTTTCCCACGCACAATCCCACAAGCTGATGGCCTTAAAGAAATGGGCATCGCTGTAGATTACGTTGTTGAATTTGACGTAGCTGATGATGTGATTGTTGAACGTATGGCTGGTCGTCGTGCTCACCTTCCTTCTGGTCGTACATACCACAATGTGTACAACCCACCTAAAGAAGAAGGCAAAGATGACATCACTGGCGAAGAACTAGTTGTACGTGATGACGACAAAGAAGAAACAGTTCGTGCTCGTCTAGGTGTGTACCACGATCAAACAGCTCCGCTTATTTCTTACTACGGTAAAGAAGCGGAAGCAGGCAACACTAAGTACCTTAAATTTGACGGTACTAAGCAAGTCGCTGAAGTTAGTGCAGAACTTGAGAAAGCACTAGCATAATTGGCTAACAGCCAGTTTTAGAATTTGATATATTAGAAGCGACCTTACGGGTCGCTTTTTTTGTTCCAAATTTTAGTACGATACCAATCTCGATAAGTTTGATTGCACATGATTCAAGATTATTAGTCCTGATGATAGATAGCAGTGTGGAGCTTGAGGTACCTCATGTTCAGAATGATTATTCAAACATTTGGTATACACAATGATCTTGAACTTATTCCGATTAGTATATTACTTTCCAGAAAATCACATATTAGTCTCAGGTATCTATGGAAAATAATAAAAAGCAGGGCGTTTTACTGGTGAACTTAGGGACTCCAGATTCGGCAACCCCGGCTGGCGTTCGTCGATTTTTGAGTGAATTCTTACATGACAAGCGAGTGGTAAACCTAACTCGTTGGCTCTGGTGTCCAATCCTGCATGGTGTAATCTTACCGATTCGAGCTCCGAAAGTGGCTAAATTGTATCAGTCTGTGTGGATGGACGATGGATCACCGCTGCTTGTGTACTCACAAAGACAAGCTGAGAAACTGCAGAAGAAATTGCAAATGCCTGTTGCGTTGGGTATGACCTATGGCAACCCAAGTCTTAAGACGGGTGTCGAACAGCTGATGGAGAAGGGCGTCGAAGACATCATCGTACTACCTCTGTACCCTCAGTACTCTGGTACAACGACAGCGGCTGTTTCTGACGGTTTAACTAAAGCCTTTAAACAGATGTCTGTGATTCCAAGCTACCGCTTTATTCGTGACTACTACGCGCATCCAAGTTACGCAAAAGCACTGGCTGAAAGCGTTCGTAGCCATTGGGATAAAAATGGCAGAGCCGATCATTTAGTGTGTTCTTTCCATGGTATCCCTAAGCGATTGGCAGATGAGGGTGATATTTACCCGCAGCATTGCGAAGCGACGACAAAATTACTGGCTGCAGAGTTAGAGTTGTCAGAGGACGATATTACCATGACGTACCAGTCTCGGTTTGGTCGAGAAGAGTGGTTGAAGCCTTACACTGACGAGACGCTGGAATCACTGCCGAGCAAGGGCATCAAAAAGATCGATATCATGGCACCTGCATTCTCAGTTGACTGTCTGGAAACGTTGGAAGAGATTTCGGACCAGTGCAAAGAGACCTTCATTGAAGCTGGTGGTTCAGACTTTAGCTATATTATGTGTCTCAACGACAGGGACTCGCATATTGATATGATGGCAGAGCTAGTGGCGATTCATCGCTAACGACTGTTTACTGGCAACAGCACTTCACATAATAGAAATAAAAAAGGACTGCTCATTGAGCAGTCCTTTTTTATTTTGATGTTTCGTCTAGTAATAGACGCTTAGCTATTAAACAGCTGAAGCTTCTGTTGTTTTTGGTTCAGCTTCTAGCAAGGTGTTAGTTTCTACGCCATGCATCCATGACACGAGTTTACCAGCACACAGCAACAGTAATATGCCACTCACCGTTGCAGTAATCGCAATACCACTGAAAATAGACATAGCACCAAGCTCACCTACGTGTGAACCTACCAGGCCTGCTACGTAGTTTGCAATGGCGTTAAAGCCAAACCATGCCCCCATCATTAACGATGCTAGGCGAAGTGGAGCTAACTTAGTGACCAACGACAGGCCAATAGGAGATAGACAAAGCTCACCAAGAGTATGGAAGAAGAAAGCACCGACTAGCCAAAGCATGGATGTTTTGACTGTTAGGTCGCCACCTTGTTCCATTACTGCACCCATCATGCACACGAAGCCTAGAGCTAAGAAAAACAGAGCCATCGCAAATTTGACAGGAGAGTTTGGTTCGCGCTTACCAAGTTTGACCCAGAATGCGGCTATTAATGGCGCAAGTGTGATGATGAAGAACGGGTTCAGAGACTGGAACCAAGCAGCTGGTACTTCAAAATCGCCGATCATACGGTCAGTATATTGCTGAGTATAAATATTCATTAGGCCACCGGCTTGTTCAAAGCCTGCCCAGAAAACGATCACGAACAGACCCATAACCAGAATAACTTTTAATCTGTCGAACTCTTCTTTTGTGAGTGGCGTTTTCTCTTTCGACTTGTTCAGTGCTTTTGCTCGTGCAGCTGCTGGCACCGAACCGATGTTACCTAACCAAGATTGAGCCATCGTCATTTGCATAATCAGGCTAATGACCATACCAATACCAGCGGCAAGGAAACCTGCCTTCCAGCCGAAAGAGTCGACTGCAGCGCCTGAAATTAAGCCACCAAGTAGTGCGCCTAAGTTAATGCCCATGTAGAAAATGGTGAAAGCACCGTCACGTCGGTTATCGCCTTCTTGGTACAGATCGCCAACCATGGTCGAGATGTTTGGTTTAAACATGCCGTTACCACTGATAAGCAGCGCTAAACCAAGGTAAAGAGCGTTTACTTGGTCTAAGCCAATAAAACCATTGGGCAGAGCAAGTGTAAATTGACCAAGTGCCATTAATAGGCCACCAATCAAGATCGATTTACGTTGACCTAGGTAATTATCGGCAATCCAGCCACCAATTAATGGTGTGATATAGACTAAACCGGTGTAAATACCATAGAGATCGAGTGCGTCTTTTGTTGACCAACCAAGTCCACCGTTGAGGGTAGTGTCAGTTAAGAATAAAACCAGAATTGCACGCATCGCATAGTAGGAAAAACGTTCCCATAGCTCTGTGCTAAAAAGTAGAAATAGGCCTCTAGGGTGGCCAAAAATGTTGTGATTGCTTGGCATAAGTTTTACTAATTTTAGGTATTAAAAGATTTTATAGTTACTTATGTATACAGAGTAGAATAACCATCTGCAATAGGTGTGTTTTATGGTTACGACAACTTATTTTTTATAAGTGAATGATAATGTGAGGTTTTCTTTGTAATGTCACCCAGTTAACGCGTGCTGCAAACTAATTTTTCAAATTTGGTTTGGTGGCGTAATAAACAATTTAAGCGCGCCCCTGAATGGTTTAATTGTTATGTATCAGTTTGGTGTATTGCTTCGGGTTTTAAAGAGTATGCTATGCACAATAGGAGTGGCGTACACACGCTTACAATAATGCACCTTTTTATCTGAAAACGATCCCTGTACAATGCTTAACCACTTTTGCTACCTATAACTTTTTGTTGATAAATTGGTCTGCTACGCATTATTTCTTGCTTGCTCGATTCATTTTATTAATGGCGATTCAACCGTTTTAGGCATGTGGTAAAATATCTAAAAATATAAAATGGCTAGTAAAATGAAACGTTGGTATTTACTTTACTGTAAGCGTGGTGATCAAAAACGCGCGCAGTTGCACTTAGAAAATCAAGGGGTGGAGTGTTTTTATCCCCAAGTAGAAGTTGAAAAGGTTGTTCGAGGGAAAGAAAAGCAGGTCAAAGAACCGTTATTTCCATCTTACATCTTTGTTCGCTTTGATTATGAGCAAGGCCCAAGTTTTACGACGGTTCGCTCTACTCGTGGTGTTGTCGACTTTATTAAATTCGGATCTAGGCCACATGAAGTACAAGGTGATTTAGTGTTTGAGCTTAAAGAGTTCGAGAAATGTTTTAGTGACGATACTGAAGACTGTTGTATTGAGTTTGAATCAGGGCAAGTCGTGAAAATTAAGAGTGGTCAGTTTGCTGGTATTGAGGCTATCTATCATCAAAAAGATGGTGAGGCGCGTTCTATCATGTTAGTTAAGATGATCAGTCAAGTGGTACCTGTCAGTATTGAGAACGAGGCACTTCAAGCCCAAGCATAAGCGCAAGAATAAAAACAAGGCTTAATAAAAAAGGCGCATTATGCGCCTTTTTAGTGTTTAGCATTTATTCAAACGAAATCTCTTAGTAAGAGTCGTTGTGAACGGCTTGTACCGCACGACCAGATGGGTCTACACAGTTTTTGAATGACTCATCCCATTCAATGGCTTTCGCAGATGAACAGGCAACCGAAGGACCGCCAGGGACACATTCTGCTGCTGATTCTAGAGGGAATAACTCTTCGAAGATCTCACGGTAAGCGTAACCTTCTTTGGTTGTTGGCGTGTTGTAAGGGAAGCGGAATTTAGCGGCTTCCATTTGTTGATCCGTTACTTTTGCTTCAGCCGTTGCTTTCAACGTATCGATCCAATCGTAGCCAACGCCGTCAGAGAACTGTTCTTTTTGACGCCAAGCGATTGAGTCTGGTAGGTAGTCTTCAAAACACTCACGTAGGATGTGTTTCTCCATCTTACCGTTACCACACATTTTATCTTCAGGGTTCAGACGCATTGCTACATCAATGAACTCTTTATCTAAGAATGGTACACGACCTTCAACGCCCCATGCCGCCAGTGATTTGTTTGCACGAGCACAGTCGAACATGCTTAGAGCAAGTAGCTTACGTACTGTCTCTTCATGGAACTCTTTTGCGTTTGGTGCTTTATGGAAGTATAGGTAACCACCAAAGATCTCATCAGCACCTTCGCCAGACAGTACCATTTTGATGCCCATTGCTTTGATCTTACGAGCAAGTAAGTACATCGGCGTTGATGCACGAATCGTCGTTACATCGTAAGTCTCGATGTGGTAAATAACATCACGGATGGCATCTAAGCCTTCCTGAATGGTGTAAGTCATCTCGTGGTGCACTGTACCGATCTTGTCTGCAACTTCACGAGCAGCGATAAGATCTGGTGCGCCTTCAAGGCCAACAGCGAATGAGTGCAGTTGTGGCCACCAAGCTTCAGATTGCTCATCATCTTCGATACGCATTGCTGCAAAGCGTTTAGCGACTGCTGAAGTAATTGATGAATCAAGGCCTCCAGATAGAAGTACACCGTAAGGAACATCAGTCATTAGTTGACGTTTAACGGCTGCTTCTAGCGCTTCAGTTAGTTCTTCTTTGCTTGTGCTGTTGCCTTGTACCGCAGCGTACTCGTTCCAATCGCGGATGTAATAGCGTTGAGGTTCTGCATCTTTTGAAGAGTAGAAGCTACCCGGAGGGAATTCACTGATTGTTTTACATACTTCAACCAATGCTTTCATCTCTGAAGCAACGTAGTAGTTGCCGTGCTCATCGTAACCTTGATAAAGCGGGATAATACCAATATGGTCGCGGCCCACTAGGTACTCGTCTTTCTCTTCGTCGTATAAAACGAATGCGAAAATACCGTTAAGCTCTTCTAAAAGGTCTGCGCCCATTTCTTGGTATAACGCTAGGATTACTTCACAGTCAGAATCTGTCTGAAACTGGTACTTATCTTCATAGCGTGCACGAAGTTCTTTGTGGTTATAAATTTCGCCGTTCACTGCAAGAATGTGTTTTTTATCTTGGCTGTATAGTGGCTGTGCGCCACTGTTCAGGCCAACGATAGCCAAACGTTCGTGAGCGAGGATTGCTTTTTCACCAGCGTAGATACCAGACCAGTCTGGACCACGGTGACGAAGCTTCTTTGACATTTCTAAAGCAATAGGGCGAAGTGCTGCGGCATCACTTTTAATGTCGAGAATGCCAAATACTGAACACATAGAACTTCCTTTTAAATAATTTCTAAATTAACTGCATTCAATTTGCCATTCTGGCTAAAAAAAGCAACCAGATGTGAGCAAAAAAATAATATAAAGGGTGTTCTGTTAGAAAATATCTAATTATTTAGTGTTTTTGGTGTTTGCTATCTAATTGTGGTCGGTTTTTTGTACAGAAACCTCCCAAAAGTGCAAAAAAACAGCAAATTTGAGAGGTTTGGCAGAGGGCATTTAAGGTTAGGTTTTATCGATATTTGGGTTTAGTTGTTCGCAGACGTGTCGAGCAAAACCACTACCCGCTTCGCTGTAAATATTAAATGCCGCATCGACGCCATTCTCTTTCAGTGTTTCGAGCTGATCGGGATACTCAGCAATCGCCGCAATTTGACCTTTAAAGTGGCGTGACTTCAATTGCTCTAAGGCGGTTTGATTTCCTTGGTGATGAGGCATCGCCAAGATCACTAACTTCACGTTTGCTGTATCTAAGATACGCTCCCAGAAATCTGGGTCAGTTGCATCGCCAGAAATAACGTTTCTTCCTAGGTTTCTATGGTTGTGTGCCGCTTCTTCACGAACTTCGACACCTAAGCTAACCTTGCCATAGCGCGAACGTAATTCATCGTAGGCGCCAGTACCAATACGTCCCATACCTAGAATCAATACCTGTGCACGGCCCGGGTCAATTCGTTTATCACGTTGGTTAAGTTTTTCAGCTGCATGCTCTTTTAACCAGCGGCCTGATTGTTGATAAAGTTTGTGGCCCGCTTTGTTTAGAGGCGCAGCGATCAAAAACGATAGCGAAACTGCAATCGCCACAGCCACCAAGATGTCACCAGACATCCAACCCATCTTAAAGGCTAAACCGCCAACGATAAGACCAAATTCACTGTAGTTAAACAGTGATAGAGAGGCGAGCAGGGATGTTCGAACACGGAATTTGAAGCGGTTGAGTACCAAGAAGTAAAGCACGCCTTTCACTGGCAGCAACAGCAAGAATAAGATAGCGAGCATGAAGCCTTGGATAGTAGGTTGCTCGGATAACCCAATATTCAAGAAGAAGCAAACGAGGAAAAGCTCTTTGAGGTTAAACAGCGATTTCGACAGCTCTGAAGCTTTTGGGTGACCTGCTAGCAACATACCTAAGATAAGAGCGCCCAAGTCTGGTTTTACACCTACAAACTGGAACAAGCCAGCACCAACAACTAATGCGAAAAAGATGCCGAACAGCACCAACATTTCACCGTGCCCAACCCAATCAAGGATTTTGTAGAACAGCGGACGTAAAAATGGTAAAGCGAAGAGTGCGATGGCGTACCACTCTGGAATCTTACCTGTCGATGCGGTCAAAAAGACCACTGCAAAGATATCCTGCATGACGAGAATACCAATCGCTAGCGTGCCATAGGTCGCGTTCATTTCCCCTTTCTCTTGCAGAGACTTCACCGCGAATACGGTACTAGAGAATGAGAGAGCGAAACCGAGTAGAACGATTTGTTCTATCGACATTGCTGCTAGAGACGAAATACCTAAGAATTTAAAACCAAACAGGGCTACAGCAAAAAACAGAGTGGATAAAAGGTTATGGATGGTAGCACCGGCCCAGATCTCTTTAGAGAGTAGGGTTTTGATGTCTAGCTTTAAGCCAATTGTAAATAGGAGCAGGGTGACACCAAGGTCAGCCAAGGTAATGATGGTGTCATTGGTTTCAAAGCCTAGAGCGTAAAGCCCAAAACCTGCGACCAAAAAACCAACTAATGGAGGAAGGTGACACTTTAAAGCAATAAATCCTGCAATAAACGCAGTGGATATTAATATAAGTTCCATAACTTGTTGTTGTAGTTCCCTAGCTTAAAAAAACGGGCCGTGTTTATACAAACACGGCCCGCGGACAATCAGAATTGTTTTTCTTTAGTCTTCGAGTAGCTTTTGAAGTAACACACCGTTGAGCATGGCGCGCTTGATCATGGCAAAAGCTCCCATCGTAGGATGTTTATCGATCTGAGATGCTACAATAGGCAGGCCGCTATGGAAAGCCGTTAACGACTGATTCTCAACATTGCGCTTAATCGCAGGGAAAACAATCTCTTGTGCCTTAGTTATATCACCAGCAATGATAACTTTCTGAGGGTTAAATAAGTTAATCGTCATTGCGATAGCCTTACCTAACTGATTTCCTACTCGAACTAAGCTTTGCTTCGCTAGTTCATCACCATTAATCGCGTGGTCACAAACATCTTGAATCGTAATATGTTCAAGCTCGGTCAAAGAAGACTCATAGCCTTGCTTAATCAGCTTCTGTACTCGCTCAACAATGGCCGGGTTTGCCGCTACTGTTTCAAGACAGCCGAAGTTACCACATTGGCATTGCTCGCCAAGCGGATCAATTTGGATATGACCAATTTCACCCACGTTGCGGTTATGGCCTAGGAACACTTGACCATTTACAATAATGCCGGCACCTGTACCGCGGTGAACACTAACTAAAATAGAGTCTTGGCTATCTTTACTCGCACCGAAGTAGTGCTCAGCAAGTGCCATTCCTCTAACGTCATTACCCACAAAACAAGCAACATGGAATGTGTCACGAATAATGTCGCTTAATGCTAGGTTATCGATGTCTGTGTTTGGCATGTACTCAACAACACCTGTTGTTGGGTTAACCAAGCCAGGAAGAGTGACACCAATGGCAATCAACTGATCGATCTTTGGTTGATGTTCAGCAATGAAAGCCTTCAAGCTATTGACCAAGCCTTGGGTAAGGTCTGATTGGTCTGAATAATTCAGGTCTTGTTGTTGGAAAGCCAATTCACGACCGCCAAGGTCATGCAGGCTTATTTGAATGTAGTCTCGCCCCAAACGCACAGCAACAGAATGAAAGGGTTCTACTTCTGTGGTTAGGGAAATAGCGCGTCTACCGCCAGTAGACGCTTGCTGCGCAACCTCTTTAATTAGGCCGCGTTCTAAAAGTTGGCGGGTAATTTTTGTAACACTTGCCGGTGCGAGTTGGCTTACATCAGCCACTTGTATACGACTGATAGGCCCTTGTTGGTCTATAAGTCGGTATACCGCTGCACTGTTTAGTTGTTTAACTAAGTCTACGTTACCTATTTGTCCGCCATTCATACTTAATTGTGCTCGTATTGTCCGTTAACAACAGTCGCTTTAACGTTAAAGTCTCGGTCAAATACGGCAAGGTTTGCAACCATGCCTTTTTTGATTCGACCTAGCTTGCTTTCTACACCGATAGCCTGAGCTGGGTATAGCGTAGCCATGCGAAGAGCTTCGTCTAAAGCGATACCAGCGTGCTCAACTGTATTCTGAACTGCTTCAATCATAGTCAGAGCTGAGCCGCCCAGTGTGCCGTTTTCATCAACACACTTACCATCACGGTAATATACTTTCTTACCGACAAAAATAAAGTATTCCATGTCAGCACCTGCAGGAGCTGTGGCATCCGTCACTAATACCAACTTTTCTCCTTTTATTTTATGTGCAATTCGGATGTTTGCGTAATCAACGTGGAAACCGTCAGCGATGATGCCAGCGTAAACTTCAGGCGTGTCGTAAATCGCGCCAACAACGCCAGGTTCACGACCAACCATAGGTGTCATAGCGTTGAACAGGTGAGTCGCGAAAGTGATGCCTGATTCAAAGCCTTGACGCGCTTCAGCGTAAGTGGCATTGGTGTGGCCGATAGAAACCACTACGCCAGCTTTGTGTAGACGCTCAATATGTTCTGGGTCGTTGAGCTCAGGAGCCAGTGTTACTTTGGCCACAAGGTCACTGTTTTCACAGATAAGCTCAATCATTTCATTGTCAGATTTACGAATGTGATCGACACTGTGGATGCCTTTTTTCGCAACGTTTAGATATGGGCCTTCAAGGTGCAAACCTAAAGACTGGTTTTGGTATTGGTTGTGGTATTCACGAGCTGCCGTAATAACCGCGCGCATATCTTCGTCCGAAGAGGTGATTAGCGTAGGTAAAAAGCTAGTACAGCCCGATTTAAGGTTTGCTTTATGCATGATCTGCATTGTGTCAGCAGTGATCTCATCATTCAGCATTACACCGCCACAGCCATTCAGTTGTAGATCAATAAAACCCGGGCTTAGATTTGTACCATCTAGGTCACGGACCTCGATTCCTTCTGGTAATTCAGAGATAGGACAGACTTTTTTGATCAGTTCGTTTTCAATTACAACAGCATGATCGGTTAGAACATCACTACCAGTGTAAATTTTACAGTTACTTAGCGCGTACATAGTCAGCTAATCCTTATTTCGTGAGATCTTTTAAATTTGTTCGTTACCTAAATGTGGACTTAGTTTGCGAGCATCATTTACGTAACGATTTATCTTTTACGAGCAAACGTTTTTAAAATGAGAAACGTATTTAAGTGTTTGAAAAACAAATGAACAATTAGTTAATTTTATAGTTTTAAGCTAATGTTTTTCGGTTGTTTATTGGCATTTTCTACCTAAAATAACCGGGCATTAACCCAATCTTTATATTTGGATTTTATCTATAAATGTTCATTTTTTTGAATGATAAAATAAGTTTTATGATCTCGCTAGCAAAAACCTCTGGATTTGGTAAAAACTGGTGATTAGGATCACAAATGGTAAGGTTTTAATTTGCGGAGCAAAATTAATTGAATACACTGAATAGGACTAAATTGAGCGACTAAAATAAGTTTCTCAGACGAATTCTAAAAAATCCTATAGGGGGAAACAACTGGTGAATATTCTAGGATATGCACAGAAGCTAGGTAAAGCGTTAATGCTACCTATCGCAACGCTTCCGATTGCGGCGCTTCTACTACGTTTAGGTCAAGGCGATCTACTTGATATTCCATTTATGGCGCAAGCTGGTGGTGCTATCTTCGGTAACCTACCATTGCTTTTTGGTCTAGGTATCGCGATTGGTCTTTCTAAAGATGGTAACGGCGCAGCGGGTCTTGCTGGTGCAGTTGCTTACTTCGTACTAACAGCTACAGCAACGACAATTAACGCCGACGTTAACATGTCGTTCTTCGGCGGTATCTTCGCAGGTATCATCGCAGGTCACTCTTACAACGCCTTCCATGCAACACGTCTTCCTGAGTGGCTGGCTTTCTTCGCAGGTAAACGTTTAGTACCAATCATGGCCGGCTTATTTGCACTTGTTGCAGGTGCTGTGTCTGGTGTGGTTTGGCCTGGTGTTCAATCTGGTCTAGACGCACTAGCTCACGCAGTATCAACGTCTGGCGCTGTTGGTCAATTCGTTTACGGTACTCTTAACCGTGCACTTATCCCTGTTGGTCTTCACCACGTATTGAACTCATACTTCTGGTTTGGTATGGGCACATGTCAAGAAATCATCGTTGCTGGTCAAGGCGCATTCGCTGGTATCACTCAACTTTGTGTTGACCCTGCACTGGCTAAAACACTAGTTGTTGGTCAAGAGCACACGTTCACATTCGCTAACTCTGTTACTCCAGAAATCACAACTGTTGTGAAAGAAGTGACTGAAACAGTTAAATCTGGCGACCTACACCGTTTCTTCGGTGGTGATAAAGGTGCTGGCGTATTCATGAACGGTTTCTTCCCTGTAATGATGTTTGGTCTACCAGGTGCTGCACTTGCAATGTACCTAGCTGCTCCTGCTGAAAAACGTAGTCAAGTTGGTGGCGCACTGTTCTCTGTTGCATTCTGTTCATTCCTAACAGGTATCACAGAGCCGCTAGAATTCATGTTCGTATTCCTAGCTCCTGCTCTATACGCAATGCACGCTGTATTTACTGGTCTGTCTCTAGTTGTTGCTAACATGTTTGGTACTTTGCACGGTTTCGGTTTCTCTGCTGGTCTTATCGACTTCGTATTGAACTGGGGTCTAGCAACTAAACCATTCACTCTACTATTGATTGGCTTAGCATTCGGTGCTCTATACTTCTTCACTTTCTCTTTCGCAATCCGCGCTTTCAACTTGAAATCGCCAGGTCGTGAAGATGATGACGAAGCTGTAGCGGCTCCTGCTGGCGACGCACCAAAAGGTGAGGTTGCACGCCAATACCTAAAAGCACTAGGTGGTCACGAAAACCTGACTTCAATCGATGCTTGTATCACTCGTCTACGTCTAACGCTAAAAGACCGCTCTATCGCTGATGAAGTTGTTCTTAAGAAGCTCGGCGCTAAAGGTGTGGTTAAACTAGGTGAAAACAACCTACAGGTTATCCTAGGTCCACTAGCTGAAATTGTAGCTGGCGAAATGAAAGCTATCGGTGCAGGTGAAGACCTATCTGATGTAAAACTTCCATAGTAAGGGAAGTACTTAATTAAGACGTAAAGTTACTCTTAAGTAAGTGTCAAATTGAAAGCCTCCCACATGGGAGGCTTTTTTGTGCCTGTTGTTTAGAGCCAGTGAACAATGTTCGTTCTATTCTTCATCGAATCGGAGAAATAATCACAATTAAAGGACGGTTCTTATTGTGCAAAGGCGCAGAATTGTGGATGATTAGCAACAATGATCTTTCTATCTTTGACAGGCAATAAAAGCGGCCTTTGTCTCGGATATGAAAGATAACTTTCTCTGACAATACTAAATACATAGAGGTGCTATAGATGAGTGAAGCTGAGGCTCGTCCATCGAATTTCATTCGCCAAATTATTGATAAAGATTTAGCGGATGGTACACACAGTAGCGTGCATACTCGTTTCCCGCCGGAGCCAAATGGCTACCTGCACATTGGTCACGCTAAATCTATTTGCTTGAACTTTGGTATTGCTCAGGACTACCAGGGACAATGTAATCTTCGTTTCGATGATACAAACCCTGAAAAAGAAGACGTTGAATACGTTGAGTCAATTAAGAATGATGTAAGCTGGTTAGGCTTCGAATGGTCTGGTGATATTTGTTATTCATCAAACTACTTCGATACGCTTTACGCTTATGCTGTGGAATTAATTAATAAAGGCTTAGCGTATGTTGACGAGCTAAGTCCTGAGCAGATCCGTGAATACCGTGGCACGTTAAAAGAGCCTGGTAAAGCGAGTCCATATCGTGACCGCAGCCCTGAAGAGAACCTAGCGTTGTTTGAAAAAATGCGTGACGGTGGCTTTGAAGAAGGTAAAGCGTGCCTACGTGCTAAGATCGACATGAGCTCTTCATTTATGGTGATGCGCGATCCTGTTATCTACCGTGTTCGTTTTGCTCACCACCATCAGACAGGTGACAAGTGGTGCATTTACCCAATGTACGACTTCACACACTGTATCTCTGATGCACTAGAAGGCATTACCCACTCTATCTGTACGCTTGAATTCCAAGATAACCGTCGTTTGTATGACTGGGTGCTAGACAACATCACGATTGATTGCCAACCTCGTCAGTACGAGTTTAGCCGTCTGAATCTTGAATACACGGTAATGTCGAAGCGTAAGCTGAACCAGCTTGTGGTTGAAAACCTAGTTGAAGGTTGGGACGACCCTCGTATGCCAACTATCTCTGGTCTACGTCGTCGTGGTTTCACTTCAAGCTCTATCCGTGAATTCTGTAAGCGTATTGGTGTGACTAAGCAAGAGAACATGATTGAGTTCGGTTCACTTGAATCTTGTATCCGTGATGATCTGAACGAAAATGCACCTCGTGCAATGGCTGTTCTGGATCCGGTTAAGATCGTTATCGAAAATTACGAAGCAGACGCAGTAGAAACGCTAACCGTTGCAAACCATCCAAACAAGCCAGAAATGGGCACTCGTGAAGTACCATTTACGCGTGAAATTTGGATTGAACGTGATGACTTCCGTGAAGAAGCAAACAAAAAGTATAAGCGTTTGGTTCTAGGTAAAGAAGTTCGTTTACGTGGTGCTTACGTGATTAAAGCTGAACGTATCGAAAAAGATGCAGAAGGCAACATTACGACTATCTTCTGTTCTTACGATAACGAAACCTTGGGTAAGAACCCTGCAGATGGCCGTAAAGTGAAAGGCGTTATCCACTGGGTATCGGCTGATAAAGCATTGCCTGCTGAGATTCGTTTGTACGATCGTCTATTCACCGTGGCAAACCCAGCTGCTGCTGATGACTTTGCTGCAACGCTCAACCCTGAATCACTTGTTACACTTAACGGTTTTGTTGAACCTAGCCTAGCTGAAGGTGTAGCAGAGCAAGCGTACCAGTTTGAACGAACAGGTTACTTCTGTGTAGATTCGAAAGATTCTAAAGCAGCTGCACTAGTATTCAACCGTACGGTTGGTCTACGCGATACTTGGGGAAAAACTGAAGCTTAATCGCTAAAGTGATTCGCTTTCGATAAGCACCCTAATAAAAAACCGGCTTAGAGCCGGTTTTTTTGTATCTGAATAAAGTCGTCAATTATAGAATAAGTTGCGATTAATCGTCTTATGTAGTGACCATATAAAAAACGCCGGCCCAAGCCAGCGTTCTATGTTACTTCTTCGCTTTATGCGCGTCTGGATTGCCTTTGCAATCTCCGGTAATGCTCTTTCCGTATAAGTACAAACTGTGGTTTGTCAACTTCACGTTGTAACGCTCTGCAATTTCTTTTTGTCTTTCTTCGATAAGGTCATCAGAGAATTCGATAACTTCGCCACAGTCTAGACACACTAGGTGATCATGGTGGTGTTGTGTTGAAAGTTCAAATACAGACTTACCGCCTTCAAAGTGGTGACGCGTTACAATACCTGCGTCATCGAACTGGTTAAGCACTCGATAAACGGTAGCAAGGCCAATCTCTTCACCTAAGTCGATCAGCTTTTTATATAAATCTTCAGCACTAATATGTTGGCAGTCTGGCTGTTGTAATACTTCTAAAATTTTGAGCCGTGGAAGGGTCACTTTAAGACCAGCATCTTTTAGCGCTTGATTATTGTCTGACATATACTTTCCTGTTGATGATCTGCCGCAATTAACAGAATTCAATATTAATACCATTATAGTTTAGTCAGGCATAACAATAAACCACGAACTTCAAAGGGTTACTCACTGACATCACAATCTGTTTTGTAAAATAGAGGCATCTCACTTATAGTGGAGGTTCGACCAGTCAAGGTGACGGTGTTTCTGATATGAACATGGAATGTTGTTATGAATAAGCAACTCGCAAAAATCTACAAACCGAACATTGTAAAATTCGCACTCAATATTTGGCCACCTTTCTGGGGAGCGGGTATTCGTATTGCTCATATAAGCCCTGACTTTAGAGTCGTTAAGACGATATTAAAGCTACGCTGGTGGAACAAAAACGCCAATCGCACTCAATATGGCGGCAGCATATTTTCTTTAACTGACCCTGTTTACTCTTTGATGTTAATGGGAATTTTAGGTGAGCGGTATTATGTTTGGGATAAGGAAGCGAGCATTAACTTCATTAAGCCTGGTCAGTCTGACTTGTACGCCGATTTTGAAATCAGTCAGGGGCAGCTTGATGAAATTTATCGTCAGACACAGCTTGGAGAAAAATGTTTCCCTGAATTTGTTATCTATGTGAAGGATAAGAAGGGGAATGTGGTTTCAGAAATTCAGCGCACTCTGTATGTCAGAAAGAAACCGCAGTTTAGAGAGGATGACGACGGATTAGAAGCTGAATGCTAATCCGGCGATATAAATAGTAAAAAACCTCCTAAATGGAGGTTTTTTCATATCTGTATAATCGTGACTAATTAGTCACGATTAGTGAACGGGCACTAGTCTTCTAGCTCTGCTAAGCACATTTCTTCATGGATTTGTTTAACCCAATTAGAAACGCGTTCGTCAGTCAGTTCAGGTTGACGATCTTCATCGATACATAGACCAACGAATTGGCTATCATCGCCTTCAACTAAACCTTTCGATGCTTCGAATTCGTAGCCTTCAGTTGATGTGTGACCTAAGATAGTACCGCCTTTTGCTTCAACGATGTCACGGATAGTACCCATAGCATCACAGAAGTATTCTGCGTAATCTTCTTGGTCGCCACAACCAAAGATAGCAACAAGCTTCGTTGAGAAATCAATAGCTTCTAGCTCTGGGAAAAAGTCATCCCAATCACATTGTGCTTCGCCGTAGTACCACGTAGGGATACCAAGCAGCAGTAGATCGAAGTTATCGATATCTTCTTTGCTGCTTTTTGCAATGTCTTGAACGTGAACGAGTTGCTTGCTCAATTGCTTTTGAATCATCTTAGCAACAGCTTCAGTGTTACCTGTATCGCTACCAAAGAAGAGACCTACACTTGCCATAGAATCATTACCTTTAATTTTGTCTGTTGTCGGTGTAACAAAGTTCGGAGGAAATCGTTAGATCCCAGTTCCTTCCCAGCTTAGTTGGATTATCCCTTTAGCGATAAAACCTGCGCAGCCAAGGAAAAGTACTAACCATACAATACGACGACCAAATGCAGGAACATTTCCCTGCTTTAGAACGTCCTTAATTGCCATACCGATTAAAAAGAAAATCGCGGCAAACAGGAGATCTAAACCAATAGATTCAATGATGTTCATGTAGTCGTAAAGCATGGGAACCTTATATACCAATTTTGCTTGGGCGCACTATATCACTGTTGTGAGATAAAGTTAATCTGCAGTGATTGCACAGTTCTCATTTATCTGCATGAAAAAGAGCAGTTAAGCGATGAATTTTCTGATTACTCTGAGTACTTCAGCTGGTTTTTCTGCATGCAGCCAGTGCCCAGTATTCGCAATGACATGAGCCTTAGCGTTAGGAAATTGTTGTTGAACCGCGGCTTGATGATCGGCAGTGAGGTAATCAGAATCACCGCCTTTTATTAGCAATGTTTTGACCGAGGTTTTATCTACGGGTTCCCAACCAATGATCTGGGGGTAGTTATTCAATAGTGATGCCACGTTAAAACGCCATTCCATAATGCCTTGTTCTGTTTTGAACAAAGATTTTGTTAAGAACTGACGAACCCCGTCGATCTCGATATGTTTTGAGAGGATCTTTAGCGCATCCAATCGTGAGGTCGGCTTTTCTTCGATAACCGCTTGCAGACCGGCGAATACGTTGTCGTGGCGACTTTGGGTGTATGCGACCGGTGCCATATCTAAGACAATCAACTTATGCAGTGTAAGATGCTGTGTCAGTGCCATCGCTACTTTGCCACCCATAGAGTGACCAATTACAGTGACGTCTTTTAACTCAAGATCACGCAGCAATTGGGCAACATCTTGGGCCATTGCTTGATAATTATGGGTGTCGCTATGGAAGGATTGACCGTGATTGCGTAGATCGATGCTAAGTACCTGATGATCGGCTTTTAGATCCCTAGCGAGCAGGCCAAGGTTGTCCAGATTACCGAATAATCCATGGATCAAAACAATGGTGTGACCCTCACCTTCAATTTTATAGTTGAGCTGTACTGACATTTTTATCTTATTCATGGTGGGTTTGACGTAGAGTATCCGCGCGGATCTCGCTATAATCCCCCAGAGTTTAAACATTGAGATTGTGAAAAGCGAATGAAAACAATTGAGGTTGATGAGGACCTATACCGTTTTATTGCGGGTCAGACAGAACGTATTGGCGAAAGCGCTTCAGATATTCTGCGCCGCTTGTTACAGGTTGATAGCCAAGGCATGGTTCCGATCGATGAGATCGTTGAACCAAAAGGTATCGTTGTTAGCAAAGAGGTAGGCTTTACTCCAGAGAAGTTCGATGGCGTTAAAGAAATGCGCTCACTACTAATATCAGATGAGTTTGCATCACTAAAGAAAGCCATTGATCGTTTCATGCTTGTGTTATCAACACTGCATAAAATCGACCCTTTAAGCTTTTCAGAAGCAACTCAAGTAAAAGGCCGTAAGCGTGTTTACTTTGCAGATAACGAAGAGACGTTGTTAGCAAACGGGAATACAACCAAGCCTAAAGCGATTCCACACAGTCCTTTTTGGGTTATTACTAATAATAATACTAGCCGCAAAAGACAGATGGTTGAGCAGCTTATGAGCCGCATGAATTTCCAAGCAGAATTGATAGAAAAAGTAACAGGTTCAATTTAAAGAAATCTGATTTAAACCTCATAATATCCATGGATAAGAAGATATTATGAGGTTTTTTTTGTTTTTAAATTTTATATATAAGGATGTCGAAAAATGGCTATGCACCCTCGTGCCGGGCAAAAAGCTCAGCAGGAAGATCTTCATAATATTCCGGCTTTAGTGGCTAACTATTTCTTACAGCAACCGGATGCTAGTAACCCTGAGCATAAAGTTCTATTCGGTACTTCGGGTCACCGTGGTACAGCAGACAAATCAACATTTAACGAAAACCACATTCTCGCGATCGCACAAGCGGTGGCTGAAGTTCGTGCTGAACAGGGTACAACAGGCCCACTTTTCTTAGGTAAAGATACTCACGCTCTATCTGAGCCTGCGTTTTCTACTGTTATCGAAGTGCTTGTAGCGAACGGTGTTGAAGTTATTATTCAAGAAAAAAATGGCTTTACTCCAACACCAGGCATCTCGCACGCGATCCTTACGCATAACCTAGTAAATGATAAAAAAGCCGACGGCATTGTTATCACACCTTCACATAATCCACCTCAAGACGGCGGTATTAAATACAATCCGACACACGGTGGCCCTGCTGAAGCTGAGCTAACTCAAGCGATTGAAGATCGTGCGAACGTCATCATTGCTGAGAAAATGCAAGGTGTTAAACGTACCCCTATCACGCTAGCTAAACAGTCTGATTTAGTAAAAGAAGTTGATCTCGTTGCTCCTTACGTTGCTGACTTGGTTAACGTGGTTGATATGGAAGCGATTCAGACAGCAAACATCAAAATTGGTGTTGATCCACTAGGTGGTAGCGGCATCGATTACTGGCGTCAAATCGGCAAAGCGTACAACTTAGATCTTACTTTGGTAAGTGAAGCTGTTGATCCTTCGTTCCAGTTTATGTCTTTAGATAAAGATGGCGTGGTTCGAATGGATTGTTCTTCTCCGTACGCGATGGCAGGTTTACTGGCCCTTAAAGACGATTATCAATTAGCGTTTGGTAACGACCCTGATTACGATCGCCACGGTATTGTTACACCAAAAGGCTTAATGAATCCAAACCATTTTCTAGCAGTGTGTATCGACTACTTATACCGTAACCGTGAAGGTTGGGGTAAAGACGTTGCTGTTGGTAAGACGTTAGTATCAAGCGCTCTGATTGACCGCGTTGTTGCTGATTTAGGCCGCGAGCTTTGCGAAGTGCCAGTTGGTTTCAAATGGTTCGTTGATGGCCTTTATAACGGTCAGTTTGGTTTCGGTGGTGAAGAAAGTGCGGGTGCATCTTTCTTACGTAAAGACGGTACGCCTTGGTCTACAGACAAAGATGGCCTGATTCTTTGCTTACTTGCGGCTGAAATCACAGCCGTTACTGGTAAGAACCCACAAGAGTACTATGAAGAACTTGCCGCTAAACACGGTGAATCTAAGTACAACCGAATTCAAGCAGTAGCTAATGGCGCACAAAAAGACGTGCTTAAAAAGCTCTCTCCAGAGATGGTTTCTGCTGAGACGCTTGCTGGGGATGCAATTACTGCACGCCTAACACACGCTCCAGGTAACGGTGCTGCGATTGGTGGCCTTAAAGTGACAACTGAGAACGGTTGGTTTGCTGCTCGTCCATCAGGTACTGAAGACATCTACAAGATCTACTGTGAGAGCTTTAAAGGTGAAGAGCACCTAAAAGCAATTGAAGCAGAAGCTCAAGAGATTGTGAACCAAGTATTTGCAGCGGCTGGTCTATAATCGATTACGATTCATAGAATTATCAAGCAAATAATAGAAGGGTTGATGTGAAAGCATCAGCCCTTTTTATTTGCGCTGGTTGCGTGTAAGCGGGAAAAGCAAAATTAGTTAGCTTAGGCGGCTAACCGTGTGGCCAACTTTGTGGCATCACAAACCAGAATTGCCCAGATTGGGTTTGCCCATGTACAAAGCGCTCACCAAACTCAGTAAGAGGTTCACTGGTGAAGTCATCAGTACCCGCAGCCCATTCCTCTTTGCTGAGAGGGTAGAGCGCTTCAGTGATTAAATGGGCTTGGTTTTGATAGCACCAAAAACCGTTTACTTGACTTGAGTTAATGTCGTAGCCCAAACATTCAGTAGGTATTTTTTGATCTAAGAATGGGTTGGTATAGAGACGACCCTGCATGAGGAGATGTTTTGAGTCGACATCGATCTCTGGATATTGTTCAAGAAAGGCCGTTGAAGATGACATACCCAATTGGTGGTCCAACATTCGATCGAGCTTCTTATCTAATTGGTCGTGAGCGTTCGGACCAAACCATGTCTGTTCATGGAGTAGATAAAACTTAATCGCTACTTCCCAATGTTGCAGTTTTTGGCTGTTCTCTTCTTCGAGAATAAAGTCGATAGCACCTAGTGTTCTACCTTCGACATTGATCTGAATCTCATCGTGCTTGATTGAATAATTATCCGAAGCAATGATGACTTGTTCACATAGGTGTTGGTAGAGAAAACCTAATCTAGGATTACCATTATAAGTATGTGATTCGTCGATTTCTAGGTGGCTTGAGAATGCACCGAGATCAGATATGGGCGGCTTGATTTCCAATAATGGCGGTGAGTCGATAACCCATTGGTAAAAACGTTGCAGTGTTGTCATCTCTTCCTCATAAACATAGCTCTTTATAAACGTAGATCTTTATAAACATGGCCCTGGGGCTTTCGACATTCTACCCGTAAATTGATATAACGGCGTTATTATAAAGGTAAGCTGGAAATAAAAATGCATAACATACAATTAGAAAAGCTACTGAACGAAAAACTGCAGCCACAGCAGATTAAAGATTACTGCCCGAATGGTCTTCAAGTTGAGGGGGCTTATGAAGTGAAGCGCATCGTTACTGGTGTAACGGCCTCTCAAGCTCTGATTGATAAAGCGGTAGAATTGAACGCCGATGCTTTGTTGGTTCATCACGGTTTCTTTTGGAAAGGTGAGTCAGAAGCGATTCGAGGCATGAAGGGCAAGCGCATTCGTACTCTGATTAAGAATGACATTAATCTTCTAGGTTATCACTTACCTCTCGATATCCACCCTGAACTTGGTAACAATGCTAAGCTCGCTGAACTGCTTGATATTGAAGTTGAAGGTGGCTTGGAAGGACATCCACAATCGGTTGCAATGTTTGGTAAATTAAAAACACCAGTGACAGGTGAAGAGCTTGCTGCAAAGATTGGTCAAGTTTTGAATCGTATACCGTTACATATTGCTCCTGAAAACACCGATAAAATGATTGAAAAGGTAGGTTGGTGTACTGGCGGTGGCCAAGACTACATTGAACTAGCGGCTTCTCAGGGTATTGATGCATTTATCTCTGGTGAAATTTCAGAGCGCACGACTTACTCAGCACGTGAGCAAGACATCCATTATTTTGCTGCGGGTCACCATGCAACAGAGCGATATGGTGTGAAGGCATTAGGTGAGTGGCTAACGAAAGAGCACGGTTTAGATGTCGAGTTTATTGATATTGATAATCCTGTGTAAAACAGGTAAGTGATTGGGAATATCTAGTCGATTGTAGTTTTTGCAAAGAAAGAATTTCTATAAGAGTACAGTTGGTAAGGTTAGGTAAAGATTCAAAGTATCCCGTATAAAAGAAAAGGGGTTGATGTTCTCACATCAACCCCTTTTAACATTATGCTTTATAGCAACTACTCACGTTCGTGAAGTGCTTTAAAGTCACGTTGTTCTTCACCAGTATACAGCTGACGAGGACGACCGATACGGTTAGTCGGATCGCTGTGCATTTCATTCCAGTGAGCAATCCAACCGATAGTACGAGACATCGCGAAGATTACTGTGAACATTGATACTGGAATTCCGATTGCTTTCAGAATGATACCTGAGTAGAAATCTACGTTCGGGTATAGCTTCTTAGAAACAAAATACTCATCAGAAAGGGCAATACGCTCAAGTTCCATTGCTACATCGAGTAGCGGATCTTGTATGTTTAACTCTTTAAGTACTTCGTGACATGCTTCGCGCATTACTGTTGCACGTGGGTCATAGTTTTTGTAAACACGGTGACCGAAGCCCATCAAACGGAATGGGTCATCTTTGTCTTTTGCTTTCGCAACATATTCTTCAATGTTATCTACACTACCAATCTCTTCGAGCATACGTAGGCAAGCTTCGTTTGCACCGCCGTGAGCAGGCCCCCAAAGTGATGCGATACCTGCCGCAATACACGCAAACGGGTTAGCACCAGATGAACCGGCTAGACGTACTGTGGACGTTGAAGCGTTCTGTTCGTGGTCTGCGTGTAGTGTAAAGATTTTATCCATTGCACGTGCAACGATAGGGTTCACTTCATATTCTTCACATGGGTTTGCAAACATCATATGTAAGAAGTTTTCTGCGTAGCCTAAGTCGTTACGTGGGTAGATAAACGGTTGACCTATTGAATATTTGTAACACATTGCTGCCAGCGTTGGCATTTTTGAAATTAGGCGATAAGCCGCAATTTCACGGTGTGTATCGTTGTTGATATCAAGTGAGTCGTGGTAGAACGCCGCTAGAGCGCCTACAACACCACACATTACAGCCATAGGGTGAGCGTCACGACGGAAGCCGTGGAAGAAACTAGCAATTTGCTCATGCACCATAGTGTGACGTGTCACGGTAGTCTTGAACTTTTCGTATTCAGTTCGAGAAGGGGCTTCACCGTATAGAAGTATGTAACATACTTCTAAGTAATCAGCGTTATTGGCAAGTTGGTCAATTGGATAACCACGATGTAAAAGGATACCTTTTCCACCGTCAATAAAAGTGATTTGAGACTCACAAGATGCAGTGGCAAGAAAACCAGGATCAAAAGTAAAAAAACCATTAGAACCTAGTGTACGAACATCGATCACTGGTGTACCAAGTACACCCTCTGTAATCGGCAGTTCGATCGGCGCATGACCTTCAATGTGAAGGGTAGCTTTCTTATCCGCCATAACAATCTCCTTTGTTTATTATTTTATCCGTCCAGGATGTTTATGTGCCATTTTTTTACTGGTCTTACGTCCGAAAGTCAATTTTTCTGCAGCTTTGTGTGCACTTGTTAGTGTTTTTTACATTAAATTCGTTAAAAATCTGGTCTGTGTAGCATTATTTGTTACATCAATTGTATTAGAATGTTGCCAGCCGTATAGTGGCGCTGAAAAGTTTGGTTAAAACCTTATAAATGCAAGGCTAAGAAGAAATGTGAGGTGTCTTTCTTAATCGAGCAGTTAACAATTATTTTACAATTATCTAAGGCTCAACTTCAGTTATTTGTTAAGTTAATGTTAAATTTTGAAGGTTAGCAATCAAATTTTGTCCATAACAATATCATAAGGTTATTTAATGACCATAATGCTCAATGGAGCTGAGTGAGCAAGCCCGTGAAAGAAAGAAAGACAAGACCTGTTAATTTAGATTTACAGACCATCCACTTTCCGATCACAGCAATAGCTTCCATCCTACACCGTGTGTCTGGGGTGATAACTTTTGTCGCGATTGGAATTCTGCTTTGGTTACTATCCACTTCCCTCTCATCCCCAGTAGGCTTTATGGAAGCTAGCGACATTGTCGACGGTTTCTTCGTGAAGTTTATTCTGTGGGGCATTTTAACCGCTTTGGCTTACCACATTGCTGGTGGTATTCGTCACCTTCTTATGGACCTCGGTCACTTCGAAGAGCTGGAATCTGGCGCTAAGAGCGCTAAGGTTGCATTCGCAGCAACAGCGGTATTGTCTCTACTAGCGGGGATCTTAGTATGGTAAACAACGTTTCTACTTTTGGTCGTAATGGTGTTCACGATTATTTATTGATCCGTGCAACTGCCATCATTATGACTCTCTACACTATCTACCTAGTGAGCTTCTGTGCTTTCTCTGGTGATATTTCTTACGCATCTTGGACGCAATTCTTTGGTGGAACCTTCACTAAAGTCTTCACTATGTTAGCGCTTACTTCTGTTTTGGTTCACGCGTGGATCGGTCTATGGCAAGTACTAACTGACTACATCAAATGCGCAAAACTGCGTGTTGGTCTTCAAGTCGGTGTTGTTGCAGTTCTTCTTGGATATTTCTTCTCTGGTCTGTTTATTTTGTGGGGTGCGTAAGTGACTATTCCTGTTCGTGAGTTTGATGCCGTAGTTATCGGCGCTGGTGGTGCAGGTATGCGTGCCGCACTGCAAATTTCTGAGCAAGGCCTATCTTGTGCATTGCTTTCTAAAGTTTTCCCTACTCGTTCTCATACGGTTTCAGCGCAAGGTGGCATTACTGTTGCTCTTGGCAATGCGCATGAAGACCATTGGGAACAACATATGTACGATACTGTAAAAGGTTCCGATTACATCGGTGACCAAGACGCTATCGAATATATGTGTAAAAACGGTCCTGAGTCGGTAATCGAACTTGAAAAAATGGGCCTACCATTCTCTCGTTTTGAGAACGGTACTATTTACCAACGCCCTTTTGGTGGTCAATCGAAAAACTTTGGTGGTGAGCAAGCGGCTCGTACAGCAGCGGCAGCCGACCGTACTGGTCACGCACTGCTTCATACGCTTTACCAACAAAACATTAAGCATAAAACGACGGTTTTCTCTGAGTGGTATGCACTGGATCTTGTTAAGAACGAAGATGGTGCAATTTTAGGCACAACCGCGCTTTGTATGGAAACGGGTGAGGTTTGTTACTTCAAAGCGAAGGCAACAATTCTTGCGACTGGTGGTGCGGGTCGTATCTACGCATCAACAACTAATGCACATATTAATACTGGTGACGGTGTTGGTATGGCTATCCGTGCTGGCGTTCCTATGCAAGACATCGAAATGTGGCAGTTCCACCCAACGGGTATCGCTGGTGCAGGTGTATTGGTAACGGAAGGTTGTCGTGGTGAAGGTGGTTACCTTCTCAATAAAGACGGCGAACGCTTCATGGAACGTTATGCACCAAACGCTAAAGACTTAGCGGGTCGTGATGTTGTTGCTCGTTCAATGATGGTTGAAATTCGTGAAGGTCGCGGTTGCGATGGTCCATGGGGTCCACACATCAAGCTGAAACTTGATCACCTAGGTAAAGAGACGCTTGAATCTCGCCTACCTGGTGTATGTGAACTGTCTCGTACCTTTGCTCATGTTGATCCAGTAAAAGAGCCAATCCCAGTAATCCCGACATGTCACTACATGATGGGTGGTGTCCCAACACAAGTTTCTGGTCAAGCTATTAAGCAAACCGAAGACGGCAGCGATGTTGAAATCCAAGGTCTATTTGCTTGTGGCGAAATTGCATCAGTATCCGTTCACGGTGCTAACCGTCTAGGTGGTAACTCACTACTTGATTTGGTGGTATTTGGTCGTGCGACAGGTTTACACTTAGGTGAGACTCTGAAGAAGCAAGAAGAAGCTAAGCCAGCAACTGAAGCTGACATTGAGCGTTCTCTAGAGCGTTACAACCGTTGGGAAAACAGTACAGACGGCGAAGACCCTGCGCAAATTCGTAAAGATCTTCAGCAATGTATGCAGAACAACTTCTCAGTATTCCGCGAAGGCAAAGCAATGGCTGAAGGCTTAGAAGAGCTTAAAGTAATTCGTGAACGTCTGAAAAATGCACACCTATCTGACAAATCTACGGAGTTCAACACTCAGCGTATTGAGTGTCTAGAGCTTGAAAACCTGATGGAAACAGCGTTTGCAACAGCTGTTGCTGCTAACTTCCGTACAGAGAGCCGTGGTGCTCATGCTCGTTTTGACTTCCCAGACCGTGACGATGAGCAATGGTTATGTCACTCACTGTACAACCCTGAATCTGAAAGTATGACTAAGCGTGGCGTAAACATGGAACCAATCCATCGTGAAGCGTTCCCGCCTAAAGCACGTACGTACTAAGGAGATATGACCATGAAACTGAATTTCTCTTTATATCGTTACAATCCAGATGTCGACCAAAAGCCTTACATGAAGGAATACACCCTAGAGGTGGATGAAGGTTCAGACATGATGCTTTTGGACGCGCTTATTCTGTTGAAAGAACAAGATCCAACAATCTCATTCCGTCGCTCGTGCCGTGAAGGTGTGTGTGGTTCAGATGGTCTGAACATGAACGGTAAGAATGGACTGGCTTGTATTACTCCGTTGTCTGCGCTTTCTGGCCAAGACAAAATTGTAATCCGCCCATTACCTGGTTTGCCAGTTGTTCGTGACTTGATTGTCGACATGACGCAGTTCTACGACAACTACGAGAAGGTTAAGCCATTCCTCGTGTCAGACGGCAATGTACCGCCGGCACGTGAAAACTTACAAAGCCCTGATGAGCGCGCGCATTTAGATGGACTGTACGAATGTATCATGTGTGCATGTTGTACAACTTCATGCCCGTCGTTCTGGTGGAACCCTGATAAATTCATCGGTCCTGCTGGCTTGCTTGCAGCGTACCGTTGGCTAATTGATAGCCGAGATACGGCGACAGACGAACGTTTGTCCGATCTTGATGATGCATTTAGCGTTTTTCGTTGCCATGGCATCATGAATTGTGTAAGTGTTTGTCCTAAGGGATTAAATCCGACGAAAGCGATTGGTCATATTAAGACCATGCTGGTAAATCGTTCGGTTTAAGTTATAAAAAAATTGCCGCCCTAGAAGTTTTGGGGCGGCCTTTTAATAGCTCGGCTCAGACCGCAGCAAACGTGAAAACTACTGGTTAAGGGAAAATATGCACAACGGCGTGATGAAGGCATGGCTCGAGTCTTCACACTTGGCTGGCGCCAATGCAACGTACGTAGAAGAACTCTATGAACTGTATCTAAGTGACCCCGATTCGGTAAGTGACGAATGGAGAAGCGTTTTCGAAGAATTGCCTGTGCAAGCTTCAGAAACGGTGGAACAACCACACTCTCGTGTTCGTGAATACTTCCGTCGACTCGCTCAAGAAACAAAGCATTACAGTGTCCAAGTTAGTGATCCAGATGTCGATGCGAAACAAGTAAAAGTTCTGCAACTTATTAATGCCTATCGATTCCGAGGGCATCAAGCAGCAAATCTAGACCCCCTCGGTTTATGGAAAAGAGATACAGTTGCAGAGCTGGATCCTTCTTTCCACACTCTTACCGAAGATGACCTCAATGAGACGTTTAACGTCGGTTCTTTTGCCATAGGCCAAGAGACGATGGTGCTTAAAGATCTCTATAAATCTCTTAAGCAAACTTATTGTGGGTCTATCGGTGCTGAATACATGCACATGACGAATACAGAGCAAAAACGTTGGATTCAACAACGTTTAGAATCTGTATCTGGTCAACCATCTTTCAATAAAGAAGAAAAGCAAGCTTTCCTAGAAGAGCTAACAGCTGCTGAAGGTCTTGAGCGCTATCTTGGTGCTAAGTTCCCAGGCGCTAAACGTTTCTCATTAGAAGGTGGTGATGCTCTTATTCCAATGACGAAAGAAATTATTCGTCATGCTGGTGGACAAGGCATGCGTGAAGTTGTTGTTGGTATGGCTCACCGTGGTCGTCTAAACATGCTGGTCAATGTGCTTGGTAAAAAGCCACAAGATCTGTTTGACGAATTTGCGGGCAAGCACAATGACGACACGTGGGGCACTGGTGATGTGAAATACCACCAAGGTTTCTCTGCAGACTTCGCAACACCAGGCGGCAATGTTCACTTAGCACTCGCATTTAACCCATCACACTTAGAAATCGTAAACCCGGTAGTTATCGGCTCAGTGCGTGCTCGTCAAGATCGTCTAGGCGATAAAGATGGCAGCAGCGTACTTCCAATTACTATTCACGGTGACTCAGCAATTGCTGGCCAAGGTGTAGTACAAGAGACGTTTAACATGTCTCAAGCGCGTGGTTTCTGTGTCGGTGGTACGGTTCGTATCGTTGTAAATAACCAAGTTGGTTTTACAACATCTAACCCTCGCGATACACGCTCTACGATGTACTGTACTGATATTGCGAAGATGGTTCAGGCTCCGATTTTCCATGTCAACTCTGATGATCCAGAAGCGGTCGCTTTCGTTGCTCGCCTGGCACTAGATTATCGTAATACGTTTAAGCGTGATGTTGTTATTGATTTGGTTTGTTACCGTCGCCATGGTCACAATGAAGCCGATGAGCCAAACGCAACACAGCCTTTGATGTACCAAAAAATCAAGAAGCACCCAACACCACGTAAGCTGTATGCTGACGTACTGATGGAGCGCGGTGAGTTTGGTATTGATACGGCAACCCAACTCGTTAACGAGTATCGTGATGCACTTGATCACGGTGAAGTTGTGGTTAAAGAGTGGCGCCCAATGGCACTTCATTCTGTTGACTGGTCTCCGTACCTTGGTCACGACTGGAACATTGAATGGGACAACAAAATTGATATCGAGCGCCTGAAAGAGCTTGGTAGCAAACTTTGCCAATACCCAGACAGCCATAAGCTGCAAAGCCGAGTCAATAAACTGTACAACGATCGTACTGCCATGGTGAATGGTGAAAAACAAGTCGATTGGGGTATGGCTGAAACTCTGGCTTACGCAACACTGGTTGATGATGGAAAACGCATTCGTATCTCTGGCCAAGATTCTGGTCGTGGTACCTTCTTCCACCGTCACTCAGTTTTGCACAATCAATCAGATGCGAGCACTTACGTTCCTCTTGCGAACATCCATGATAAACAAGGGCCATTCCAAGTGTTTGACTCTGTGTTATCTGAAGAAGCAGTACTAGCGTTTGAGTATGGTTATGCAACAGCAGAGCCAAGCGGTCTAACCCTTTGGGAAGCACAATTTGGTGATTTCGCAAACGGTGCACAGGTTGTGATCGACCAATTTATCTCATCAGGTGAGCAAAAGTGGGCACGTCTATGCGGCCTAACAATGTTACTTCCTCACGGTTATGAAGGCCAAGGCCCAGAGCACTCTTCTGCACGTCTTGAGCGTTACCTTCAGTTATGTGCTGAACAAAACATGCAGGTTGTTGTTCCTTCAACGCCGGCGCAGGTTTATCACATGATTCGACGTCAGGTTGTTCGACCAATGCGTCGTCCTCTGATCGTAATGTCGCCTAAATCATTGCTTCGTCACCCTTTGTGTACGTCTTCTATGGAAGATTTAGCCGAAGGTACGTTCCAACCAGCAATAGCAGAAATTGATGATCTGGCTCCTGAGAACGTAAAGCGCGTCGTGTTCTGTTCAGGTAAGGTTTACTTTGACCTGCTTGATCAAAGACGTAAGAACGAGCAAGACGATGTCGCTATTGTACGTATTGAGCAACTTTACCCGTTCCCTTATGAGGACGTAAGAGCTGCAATCGCACAGTACACAAATGTAGTCGATTACGTTTGGTGTCAAGAAGAGCCACAAAACCAAGGTGCTTGGTACAGTAGCCAACATAATTTCCGAGCTGCTATCCCAGTAGGTGCTGATATTCAATACGCAGGTCGTCCTGCGTCAGCATCACCAGCTGTTGGCTATATGTCGGTACACTTGAAACAACAAAAAGCGTTAGTTGACGACGCTTTGACCCTACTTAAGAACTAGAAGTAAAAGGAAAATACGCACATGACAATTGAAATTCTGGTTCCAGATTTACCTGAATCTGTGGCTGATGCAACAGTTGCTACTTGGCACAAAAAACCGGGCGAAGCGGTTGCACGTGATGAAGTCATTGTAGATATCGAAACAGATAAAGTAGTTCTAGAAGTACCGGCTCCTGAAGCGGGTGTTCTGGAAGCTATCATCGAAGAAGAGGGTGCTACGGTACTTTCTAAGCAACTTCTGGCTAAAATCAAGCCGGGTGCTGTCGCTGGTGAACCAACGAAAGACACCACTGAAGATACAGAAGCATCTCCTGATAAGCGCCATAAGGCTGCGCTAACAGAAGAGAACAACGATGCACTAAGCCCAGCTGTTCGTCGCCTGCTTGCTGAACACAACCTACAACCGGTTGACGTTAAAGGCACTGGTGTTGGTGGTCGTATTACTCGTGAAGACATCGACGCACATCTAGCAGCAGCGAAAGCGGCGCCGGCAGCAGCATCTGCACCAGCAGTTGAAGCGCCAGCAGCGGCTCGTAGCCAAAAACGTGTGCCTATGACTCGCCTACGTAAGACAGTTGCAAACCGTCTTCTAGAAGCGAAAAACAGCACAGCAATGCTGACTACTTTCAACGAAGTGAATATGAAGCCAATCATGGACCTTCGTAAGCAGTACAAAGACCAATTTGAGAAGCGTCACGATACGCGTCTTGGTTTCATGTCTTTCTACGTGAAAGCAGTAACAGAAGCACTGAAACGTTTCCCAGAAGTGAACGCTTCTATTGATGGTACAGATATCGTTTATCACAACTACTTCGACATCAGCATGGCAGTATCAACGCCACGTGGTCTGGTGACTCCAGTACTGAAAGACTGTGACACACTAGGTTTCGCTGACATCGAAAAAGGCATCAAAGAGCTAGCAATCAAAGGCCGTGACGGCAAGCTAACTGTTGACGAGCTGATGGGCGGTAACTTTACTATCACAAACGGTGGTGTATTTGGTTCTCTAATGTCTACGCCAATCATTAACCCGCCTCAAGCGGCAATTTTGGGTATGCACAAAATCCAAGACCGTCCAATGGCTGTTGATGGCAAGGTAGAGATTCTACCAATGATGTACCTAGCGCTTTCTTACGATCACCGTCTAATCGATGGCCGTGAATCAGTTGGCTTCCTAGTGACCATCAAAGAGCTTCTAGAAGATCCTGCACGTCTGCTATTAGACGTTTAGTATCGCTAAAACGTCTAGTTAACCCTGTTAGCTAGACGTAAAAAGTTTCAAAGGCTAGGCTGCTCAACGTCTGGCCTTCAATTGAACTGTAAAGCCATTAGAAAATGGACAGCAGTTGATTTGAGAAGACCCTACAGACGTAACACAGGAAACTGTGTCGTTATGGAAATAATAATCCCTTAAGGGAAAATAAACGGAATATCAAAATGAATTTGCATGAATACCAAGCCAAACAGCTGTTTGCAGAATTCGGTTTGCCTGTACCTGAAGGTTTCGCGTGTGACACAGCACAAGAAGCTTTCGAAGCTGCAGGCCGTATTAGTACAGCCAAGAAAGTTGTTAAGTGTCAAGTACACGCTGGTGGTCGCGGTAAAGCGGGCGGCGTAGAGCTACATGACACTAAAGAAGGCGTTAAAGAGTTTGCACAAAAGTGGCTAGGTAAAAACCTAGTGACTTACCAAACAGACGCTAATGGTCAGCCTGTAACAAAAATCCTAGTTGAAGAAGCATCGAACATTGCTAACGAGCTTTATCTAGGTGCTGTTGTTGACCGTGCAACGCGCAAAATTGTATTCATGGCGTCAACTGAAGGCGGTGTGGACATTGAGAAGATCGCTGAAGAAACTCCAGAGTTGATTCACCAATCTGCGATCGACCCTCTTGTTGGCCCTCAAGCTTACCAAGGTCGTGAACTTGCGTTCAAACTTGGTCTAGTTGGCGATCAAATTAAACAGTTCGTTAAGATCTTCATGGGTCTTGGCCAAATGTTCTCTCAGTACGACCTAGCTCTACTAGAAATCAACCCGCTTGTAATCACTGGCGAAGGCAACCTGCTTTGTCTAGACGGCAAGATCAACATCGACTCAAACGCGATGTACCGTCAGCCTAAACTACGTGAAATGCACGATCCATCTCAAGAAGACGAACGCGAAGCACACGCAGCACAGTGGGAACTGAACTACGTAGCACTTGATGGCAACGTTGGCTGTATGGTTAACGGTGCAGGCCTTGCGATGGGTACGATGGATATCGTAAACCTACACGGCGGCAAGCCAGCAAACTTCCTTGATGTAGGTGGCGGCGCGACAAAAGAACGTGTAGCTGAAGCATTCAAGATCATCCTTTCTGATGACAATGTTAAAGCAGTACTAGTAAACATCTTCGGTGGCATCGTTCGTTGTGACATGATCGCTGAAGGTATTATCGGTGCGGTTAAAGAAGTTGGCGTAACAGTTCCTGTAGTTGTTCGTCTAGAAGGTACTAACGCAGACCTAGGTCGCGAAGTACTTGCTAATTCTGACGTTGATATCATTGCAGCTGAATCTCTAACAGATGCTGCTCAGAAAGTTGTTGCTGCTGCGGAGGCTAAATAATGTCTGTATTAATTAACAAAGACACTAAAGTAATCTGTCAGGGTTTCACTGGCGGTCAAGGTACATTCCACTCAGACCAAGCTATCGCATACGGTACGCAAATGGTTGGTGGTGTTTCACCTGGTAAGGGTGGTCAAACTCACCTAGGCCTTCCAGTATTCAACACAGTACGTGAAGCAGTAGAAGTAACAGGCGCAACAGCAACCGTTATCTACGTACCAGCTCCTTTCTGTAAAGATGCAATCCTAGAAGCGATTGATGCAGGTATCGAACTGATCGTAACGATCACTGAAGGTATCCCTACAACAGATATGATCGACGTTAAAGTGAAGCTAGAAGAAACTGGCGTTCGCATGATCGGTCCTAACTGTCCAGGTCTTATTACTCCAGATGAGTGTAAGATTGGTATCATGCCTGGTCATATCCACAAGAAGGGTAAAGTAGGTATTGTATCGCGCAGCGGTACTCTGACGTACGAAGCAGTTAAGCAAACAACAGATGAAGGCTTTGGTCAGTCAACATGTGTTGGTATCGGTGGTGACCCAATCCCAGGTTCAAACTTCATTGATATCCTAAAACTTTTCCAAGAAGACCCAGAGACTGAAGCAATCGTAATGATTGGTGAAATCGGTGGTACTGCGGAAGAAGAAGCGGCTGAGTTCATCAAAGCGAACGTAACTAAGCCAGTTGTTTCTTACATCGCTGGTGTTACAGCTCCTCCGGGTAAACGTATGGGCCACGCAGGCGCAATCATCTCTGGCGGTAAAGGTACTGCTGAAGATAAATTCGCAGCACTAGAAGCAGCAGGCGTTAAGACAGTTAAGTCTCTTGCTGACATTGGTAAAGGCCTACGTGAAATCACAGGTTGGTAATCAGCTAACTTTTATCGAATGAGATAGAAGTTAACTGAACGATATAAAAAAGGCTTGGTCACTGACCAAGCTTTTTTATGTTCCCGAGATACGAGATACGAGATACGAGATACGAGATACGAATCGTATGATTACGCTCGGGTCTTAACCATCTGAGATAGCATAAACATCGCAGCCGCACTGATAACCACAGACGGGCCAGCAGGCGTGTCATAGAACCAAGACAAGCTTAATCCACCGAATACAGAGATAGAGCCAATAATGGAAGCAAGGAACGCCATCTGTTCCGGTGTATTAGAAAACTTCCTTGCAGTTGCTGCTGGAATGATTAGCAGTGATGTCATGATCAACGCACCCACAAATTTCATACCGACAGCAATCACGATACCAACAAGCAGCATCAAAATCAGACGCATTAAATCAATGTTTATACCGTCAACAGCCGCGAGATCTTCGTTAACTGTCGTTGATAATAGTGGTCGCCAAAAGATAGCCAGTACCAGCCCAATTACAGCGGCACCCGCATAGATGAACACTAAATCAATCGGAGATACCGCCAGCAAGTCACCAAATAGGTAGCTCATCAGATCAATACGAACATTGTCTAAGAAGCTGACAGCAACCAAGCCAAGTGATAGCGCACTGTGCGCCAAAATACCGAGTAGGGTATCCGTCGCGACCAGCTTTTGTTTTTGCAATGTTACGAGCAACACAGCCAGCATCAAACAACAGATCAGCAGCGCGAAGTACAAGTTAATGTTGAACAGGAAGCCAAGCGCTAAGCCCATCAGAGAGGCGTGTGCAAGGGTGTCACCAAAATAAGCCATCTTGCGCCACACTACAAACGAACCCAGTGGTCCAGCAATAAGAGCAATGCCTAAGCCTGCAAGAATAGAAGGTAGAAGAAACTCAAGCATTAGTGGTGATGTCCGTGTTTATGGTTGGAGCAGTCGTGCACATCTCCAGAAACTGGCTGGCCGGCCAAGTCATGGTGATGGTGGTCATGTTGGTGGTGGTAGAAAGCCAAACTCTCTTGAACCGCGGTACCGAATAGCGCTATATAAGAAGGGTGGTGCTTGATATCAGCTGGTGCACCAGAGCAACAGATGTGGTGATGCAGACAGATCACATCGTCTGTTTTTGCCATCACTAAATGCAAGTCATGTGAAACCATAAACACAGCACAACCAAAGCGGTGACGGATGGAATCTATCAGATCGTAAAGATCGATTTGGCCTTGTACATCAACACCTTGTGCGGGTTCATCAAGAACGAGCAGATCGGGTCTTTTCAAAAGAGAGCGAGCGATCAGCACACGTTGGTTTTCGCCACCAGACAGTTGATGCATGTTACTTTTCATCAGGTGTTCAGCGCCCACTAGCATCAAAGACTCTAGGATCTCTTGTTTACTGAATTTTCCGGTGAGCTTAAGAAAACGCTCTACATTGAGAGGCAGAGAGTCGTTCAGCTTTAGCTTTTGAGGAACGTAACCAATTTTTAGTTTTTTTGATTTGGTGATCTTTCCGGAATATTTGTTCTGGAGCCCAAGTAGTACCTTAACTAAGGTTGATTTCCCCGCGCCATTTGGCCCAATTAGGGTAGTGATTCTGCCACGCTCTAAATTTAGAGATATGTTGTCTAAAACTTTTCGACCGTCAAATTCGACGCTCACAGAATCTAGTTGGATTAAGTTATCCATGAATAGAACTCATTTGCAATTCGCTAATGTTATAATGTAACATTTACCTCAAGCCTAAGCTACTTTTCTATTATCGAGGGATTATGTCACGTTCATCTTTTATACTTGCTACTTTGCTTTTAGCGCCAAGTGTTGCAAGTGCTAATACTATTTTAACAAGTTTTAAACCAATTCAAATGATTGTCACGGAATTAACGCAAGGCGTTAGTGAACCGGATGTGCTAATGAACAGTAATGCTTCGCCGCATGATTATGCGCTTAAGCCATCTGATGTCAAAAAAGTTCATAGTGCTGACATGGTGATTTGGTTCGGTCCTGACCTTGAAGCCTTTTTGACTAAGGTGATTGGTTCGAAAGAAAACGTTATAAAGATCAGTTCAATTCCTGGAATTGAACTGAGAGAATTTGGGCATGAAGACCACGACGCGCATGAAGGACATAACCATGGTAGCCATGACCCACATTTTTGGCTAGGTATCGATCAAGTTGAAGTCGCCGCTAAATATATCTCAGCTAAGTTGATTGAAACTGATCCTGATAACGCGATGGCGTATCAAGAGAACCTAGATTCATTCCTCATTGCTTTGAAAGATAAAGAACAATCGATTCGTGACCAAATTGCACCAGTGAAAAATAAAGGTTATTACGTGTTCCACGATGCGTATGGTTACTTTGAACAAGAATTTGAATTGAATAACTTAGGTCACTTTACGGTTAGTCCTGAACGTAAACCCGGAGCTAAAAGTCTGATTGCAATCAAGAAAACTTTGGTACGTGACAATGTCCAATGTGTATTCTCTGAGCCTCAATTTACACCTGCTGTGATTGAGTCGGTAACTCGTGGAAGTAATGCGAAGCAAGGGCAACTTGACCCGGTAGGTTCAAGTGTTGAAGTGAAGAGTGGAAGTTATTTCGATTTTCTTCAGCAACTTACAGATAGTTACACAAGCTGCTTAAGTGCTGAGTAATTAATATAAAGTAGTCATTACCTTACTTTGTTCCCGATAATTCATGAATCATGCCGCTTTTTTGCGGCATTTTCGTGACCGCTAAGATAAAACCTTTCAACAAATCGTAAACCTCCTTTCTCCTTCGTTAAATTCCGCTAAAATAGAAAGATAATTATAATCACAAAAAAACTCAGCTTATGTTCAAGCAGTGGTGAACCATTGCGGCTACTGAAATTTCATGTGTTGTTGCTGTTCAGGATTAAAAGTTGTATCAGATTATCTTCAAAGTGCTCATGTTAATGAGTGTTTCATTTAGCGTTCTAGCGGTAAATACATCACCCTCTGTTTTCTATCCTTTGCCTGTTCAAGCACAAGGGAATTTTCTTGCGGCCAAAAACCTATATCTCGGGGCTGGAGGAGGTCTCTGGATCTACGATGTGCATGGAAAAGTTCTATTTTACGATGGTCGTACCCTGCTACCGAGAAAGGGCAGTCTTCTACAATTTTCTTCAGAAAAAGTGGCGTTTCTCAACGATGAATTTTGGAGTTTTTTCGATAACGAGGTTTATCGACATACCCCAGGTATCGGTAATGAGCTCGCGTTTAGTCTAAGCCCCGGTGCTGAGATCGTTAATATCGGTGTATCTGGTGATTATATTTGGGTGACCGATGGTAGCAATTTTTATACTTACAATACGCAATCTCTAGAATTCAACACTTATTCATTACTCAAGCTGTATCGATATAACAATAGCAGTGACATCGTAATTAATGACGCAGAGCGTGTGTTGTCTAAATGGGTATTAGCGACGAGTTCGGGAGTTTATCTTTCGGAAAATCAAGAGTTTACTCACATTGCCGCATCAGACAAGCACCACATTGAGACGGTTTATTTCTCGAACACTAGACGCGAACTCATTATTGGGACTTTAAATGGTGCGGTCATTGTTGATCTTGCTGATCCAGATAAAGAGATATTTGTTCGAGGTTCACATGTGTTGTCTCTTGCTGAAACGTCTGATCAATATTGGATAGGTACAGAGCACGGGCTCGTTAGCTATAATTTTATTACTGGTCAAGTTACACGTTTTGATCAAGCTGCCAATCAAGATTTCTCATTGCCAGGCGAGAAAATATATTCGCTGATCAATGACCATGCGGGGGGAATGTGGGTTGCGACCAATAATGGTATTCGATATTTTTCACTATTCAGTAAGACATTCTCTAGAACGCCGCTAACAGGAATGGGAATGCATTCCAGCAGCGTGGTGATAAATAGGATACAGCCTGTGAATGATAATCTATCGTGGGTTGCATCTTCGATGGGGCTGTATTTAGTCGACTCTCAAAGTGAAGCCCCCCCAGTTCGTGTTTATCAAAAACCTGTAAAGGACTTAGAGGTTTTTGATACTTCAATCTGGCTGGCAACAAAAGACGGTATTATTAGTATTAATACCAATACATTAGAACTTCAAGAGCTCAACTTACCGAGAGCTGTTGAGGGTATCCACATTGAGAACTTTGCGCTTCAAGCTGACAATGTGCTCTGGATGAGTTCGGGGCAAAACCTTTATTCATTGTTGCTTGATACTATGGCTCTCACCAGTTATGGCACTGATTGGTTGGTTGATAAGTTTTTGCCAGCGAAAATTACTGACCTTAATATGGGTTTGCAAGGCAGTCTTTATATTGGTACAGATCACGGATTCTATTCCTTTATTGATAAGAGAATTAGCTTCAGTCGTTTGAGTGAGCGGTTTGGTAAAGTTGTTGATATCGAACAGGCCAAAGATGGCGCACAGTGGTTCGCGGGTAGTTATGGGGTGTATCGAATGCCTCATGACACCAACGTCATTGAAGAGGTTGCTCTTATTGAAGATAACATTAGCCCAAATTGCTTGATCAGCGATGATAACGGTGTTTGGTTAGGGTCTTCGAAAGGTGTAAGTTACTACGGGCTTGATGGGCAATTACTCAAACATATTGGTTCGCCATTTGGTCTGATCACTAATGAACTGACTGCTGGTGCGTGTGCCCTGTTTTACAGTGATGAGAATCAATCATCTCGGTTGGTTTTAGGCTCAAAATATGGTGTGGTTACAGCACTGTCCAATGAGTTATTGGTTTCGACCACACCTCATAGCCGAGCATTACTCAGTAAGATAAGTGTTGATCAGCAAACTGTATCACTTGGTGGTAAAACAGTTGACCTAGAGGAAGTGCCTTACGGTTCATCGATTGGCTTTAAGCTTGGTATTTTACCCGCGACATTCGCGCCTGCGATGGAATATCGGCTCACCGATGACGAGCCGTGGAGCGAATTTGAGGGTGGTTTGTTAACACTGGATCATTTGCTCCCAGGTGATTACACGCTAGAAGTTAAGCCGGTGAAAGATTCTCATTATCGATTTGTGTCTACAACCCAAAGTTTCTCAATTGCTGAGCCTTGGTACTTGAGTAATTGGGCTGTAGCTAGTTCTCTTACGATGTTAATTGGATTGGTGACTGTTCTTGTTTTTTGGCGTTCGCGTTATGTCACTTTTGCCAACAGACACTTGAAAGCGCAAGTTGCATTAAAAACGGACCAGCTGAGACATCAAAGTCGTATTTTATTGACGACCAATCAACAACTCAAGAAACAGCTGTTGGTCAAAAATGTTTTGGTCTCACATACAGCGAAGGAGTTATCTGATGAAGTGACTCAGATTGCTGCGATGTTACCTAGTTGGAACGATGACCAAGGTCAGTCACCAATCCTGACGTTGAAGAACGGGCTCGCCCAATTGACCAATAGCCAAGAAGGTTCAGAGACAGTCTGTTGCGATGTAATTTTAGTATTGGAATCTGTGCTTAAAGCGTGGAAAGGTGATCTAGCTAAAGCGGGTATTGAGCTCGATATTAACGTTGAAACCAAGCATAGGCATGTGTCGTTGTTGTATTTCAATTTGGATATCATTTTTAATAGCTTAGTTGCGAGTATCATTAAGAGAAATTTTAAATCGCAGAGTATGGTGGTATTGGTTGAAGAGGTTGAAGAGCATTTAGTCGTGACCATTCGCGATCATGGTATGCCTTTTCCTAAATTGGCTTCATCGATTAATGAAAGCAATGGAAAGTCGACTGATCTTAATATCGAGAAACTACCTTTGTTAATCAATCAAAGCGGTGGCGAGCTCAACGCTTTTGTTTCTGATTCTCAAAACAAGGTTCAGCTTTCATGGCCAATTGAATATCAGGTTTTGGATGACCTTGAAGCAAGCACAATAGAACAGATTGAAACGATTAAGCTTGCCGCTTCGTCACCAGAGCAACAAAAACTGACGGCAGAACAAGAATGGAAAAATAAAGTGTCTCAGCTTGTTAGTGAACATTACGCTGATGCGGAGTTTGGCACTGCAACAGCTGCTAAATACTTGTTCATGTCAGAGAGAAGCTTACAACGACGCTTTAAATCGGCTTACAACAAGACATTCAAAGAGCACCTTAATCAAGTTCGCTTAGAGCATGCTTGTGAAAGGTTATTGGCCGGAGAAAAGGTGTCAGACGTCGCGTTCGATTCTGGCTTTAATGACCCTTCTTATTTCAGCCAGCGATTTAAGCACCACTTTGGCATGTCTCCATCTAAGTTTGCGGAAAATAACGAAGAGTAATCAACCGCAGGTTTATTCCTGTCTAAAGGTCAATAAAGACACCTTGAGCCTCGACATTCATGTCGGGGCTTTTTTAGGGTTTTACGGAAGATACGGAAGATACGGAAGATACGGAAGATACGGAAGATACGGAAGATACGGAAGATATTTGGAGTTGGGAGTTCTAACGATTTTTGGTGGAAAGTGACAAAATTAAGGAAAGAAAAAAAATATCGTGGCATAGCCGGGGGGACTATACCACGGGTGCCAAGGACACCTTCGCTTGCTGCCGGAGTGATATGGAAACCACACCACCTCTGGAATAAAATTAAAGAGAAGTAATTTCTCTTCGATGGAGAAACTATACGGTGAGTTACTTATTTTACTTATAAAATTAACGCCAGATATCTGTGAGAAAACCGACATTGTATTAAGTTATTGATATTTAATGATTTATTTTGGTTTTGATTGGGCGGTACTCGTGAGGTAGTTCTCGCTAATTGTTGAAAGTAACGTTTTTGACGTAAACGTTTTTAACGAAATTTACGAGTATGTATTTCCGAAAACTTTGATTTCACACAATAGAATTGTGGTCATGTATGTGTATCATGGCTGTTAATAACAATCTTTCTCATTATCAGTCACGAATTGGGTATTTATGAAACTTTCACAACTCGAGCAAGGAAAAGCGGCTTCTATTGTTGCACTAACAGGCCTAACACCGGACGTTAGAAAAAAACTAATGGTTATGGGGATGCTGCCAAAAACCGAGGTGACGTTGATTCGTCGCGCACCTATGGGTGATCCGCTTCAAGTTGAAGTGAGAGGGGTTTCAATTGCCATTCGTGAAAGCATTGCAGAACAAATCGAGGTTATCTAAATGGATTATCAAGTTCTTACCGTTGGTAACCCTAATAGTGGTAAAACAACATTATTCAATGCACTGACTGGTGCGAAACAGCACGTTGGTAACTGGGTTGGTGTAACCGTAGAAAAGAAAACGGGTTTGTATTCGCATGCGGGCGATCAGTTTCAACTGACTGACCTTCCAGGTATCTACGCTCTTGATAGTGGTAATGATGCTAACAGTATTGATGAATCTATCGCGTCTCGTGCCGTTTTGACTCATCCAGCTGACGTTATCATCAATGTTGTCGACGCTAGCTGTCTAGAACGAAGCTTATACATGACATTACAGCTACGTGAGTTGGGGCGCCCAATGATCGTTGTGTTGAACAAAATGGATGTGTTAAAGCGTGAACGTCAGGTGATTAATCTTAAAGCGCTAGAGAAAGAGCTAGGTTGCCCTGTGCTAAGTTTGTCTGCAAACGACAAAGGTCAAGTGGTTCGCTTTAAAGAGCGTCTTCATAAACTGCTTGTTCAAGGTGTGAGCCTTGATCCTATTTCTATTGATTACGACGTAGCTTTAGAGGCATTGATTCCTTCTGTTGAATCACAGTTCGATGATGCTGATGTTTCTCACCGAGCTTTGGCTATTCGTGCGTTAGAAAATGATTACTTGGTATTAAATGGGCTTGCCCCTCACACTCGCACCCAAATTGATAGTGTGCGTCTTAGTGCTGAGTTTGATATCGACCTCGCTGTTGCTGATGCAAAATACACTTTCTTACACGACCTTTGTAAACGTGTTCGTCGCAGCGAAGGTAAACTAAGCCGCAACTTTACAGAGAAAGCAGACCAATTCATTTTGAATAAATGGGTCGGTATTCCTTTCTTCTTCGTCATCATGTACCTAATGTTCATGTTCTCTATCAATATTGGTAGTGCGTTTATCGATTTCTTCGATATTGGTGTAGGGGCAATATTAGTTGATGGTGGACACCACTTACTGGATGGCCACTTACCTGTTTGGTTAGTAACCATACTCGCTGATGGTATCGGCGGTGGTGTTCAAACGGTTGCGACTTTCATTCCTGTTATCGCTGCACTGTACCTGTTCTTAGCTGTACTCGAAAGCTCGGGTTACATGGCTCGTGCGGCATTTGTACTTGATAAAGTAATGCAGAAGATTGGCTTACCGGGTAAAGCATTTGTACCGCTTGTACTGGGCTTTGGTTGTAACGTGCCTTCAATTATGGCGACGCGTACTCTTGACCAAGAACGCGAACGTAAACTGGCTGCATCAATGGCGCCGTTTATGTCATGTGGTGCTCGTCTTCCGGTGTACGCACTGTTCGCAGCAGCATTCTTCCCTGGCGCGGGACAAAACGTGGTATTCGCTCTGTACATCATGGGTATTGTTGCTTCTGTGTTTACGGGTCTGTTCCTTAAGAACACCATCTATCCAGGTAGCAGCGATAGCTTAGTAATGGAAATGCCAGATTACGAATTGCCGACAGTGCAAAACGTAATGCTTAAAACGTGGCAAAAACTGAAGCGTTTCGTACTTGGCGCAGGTAAAACTATCGTAATGGTTGTGGCAATCCTGAGCTTCTTGAACTCGCTAGGTATGGACGGCAGCTTTGGTAATGAAGACAGCGAAAACTCTGTGTTGTCTAAAGCGGCTCAAGTTGTAACGCCTGTATTCCAACCGATTGGTATTACGGAAGATAACTGGCCAGCAACGGTTGGTATTATTACGGGTATCTTCGCTAAAGAAGCGGTGGTGGGTACATTAAACAGTTTATATACAACACCATCCGATGAAGAAGCGGCTGAATTTGATTTAGCAGCAAGCCTGCAAGAAGCGGTAATGACCATTCCTGAAAACCTATCTGGCTTGAGTTATTCAGATCCTCTAGGTATTGAAGTTGGTGATTTGTCTGATTCAAGTTCTGTGGCGGCTGATCAAGAAGTGGATACCTCTATCTTTGGTAACTTGAAAGATAAATTCGTGTCAGGGCATGCTGCATTCGCTTACTTGATTCTTATTCTGCTTTACACACCTTGTGTGGCAGCGATGGGTGCTTATGTTCGTGAATTTGGTCAGATGTTTGCACGCTTCATAGCGGTTTGGACGATGGCTCTTGGGTACTTTGGTGCGACCTTCTACTACCAAGCAGCAAACTTTGCTGCCCATCCAGTGACAAGTGCAGTATGGATGGTGGCGATTGCTGGTGGTTTTGTGGTGACGTATCGTGTCTTCAAGAAAGTGGGCAGTAAGCAGAAAGCCTTAGAGGTGCAAGTCGTATGATTTTAACTGAACTTCATCAATACATTGATAGCCAAGGCGTTGCTGCTCGTAGTGAGCTTGCATCTAAGTTTGGGATAAGTGAAGACGGCATCGATGCGATGCTAGGAGTGTGGGTCAAGAAAGGCAAGATATCTCGCCTGGTCGACACCAATAAGCATGGCCATACAACACGGATTCGCTACACCATCAGCAAGCAAGATGGCTTGTCACTGAATGTGATGATGTAGTTCAGATCTTGATACTCTCGTTGAAAACGGCGAGATTAGACAATAAAAGGCCGCTCACCTATTTTAGATGAGCGGCCTTTTGTCATGTGTCTATTCTGAACTGTCTTGCTTTAAAGCTCAGCGAGAACAACTCAAATTATGCTTTCTTGAAGATAGAACTCAGCGACAAAACGTTTTGGATACGAGTATGGATTGCTGCTTGTTCTTCTTCACTGCGTTGCTCACCTTTGGTGTTACCCCATACTGGACCTGGCCATGCGATGTCGTTTTTGAAACGCGCAATATGGTGAATGTGTAGCTGTGGCACCATGTTACCCAGCGCGCCAAGGTTTAACTTGTCTGGTTGGAATGTCGCTTCTAATGCTTGGCTTACCGCTTGAGACTCAAGTAAGAACTGCTGTTGTTCTTTCATTGGTAAGTGATGCAACTCTTTTAGGTTGGCACGTTTTGGTACCAAGATAACCCAAGGCACTGCACTGTCTTTGCTTAGCAGTGCCAAGCTTAGTGGAAATTCGCCGATAAGTGTGGTGTCTTTTGCTAACTGTGGGTGAAGTTCAAAGCTCATTATTATTATCCATTTCGATTTCTTGAAGTCATACCAATCACAGTAAGTAAATGATCAGAAATAGCGCAGGAAAAAGGTTTGAGAACAAGGCAGATTCTTTTGATAAGTAGTTACTCTACAATCAAAAATTCTAACGCAGTTATCGAGCGTTTTAACCAGCTAGGATGATTAGTTATTTACTACGATTGGTATCAGTATATGTTAGATAAAACAAAAGGTTGATGCTCTCACATCAACCTTTGTATTTATTCATTGTAACCCGAAGGGAATTACATACGCTCTAGAGTTTCAATACCAAGAAGCGACAGACCTTGCTTGATAGTCTTAGCTGTCAGTGCAGCAAGCTTCAGGCGGCTTTGCTTAACGGTTTCATCTTCAGCCACAAGGATAGGGCATGCTTCGTAGAAGCTAGAGAATTGACCAGCAAGTTCGAATAGGTAGCTACACATGATGTGTGGCTGACCTTCGCGAGCAACAGACTGTACCGCTTCTTCAAATTGTAGAAGTTTTGCGATAAGTGCTTTCTCTTTCTCTTCAGTGACTTTGATTTCACCTTCAAGAGAGTCCATAGAAATGCCAGCTTTAGCAAAGATTGAAGCAACACGAGTGTATGCGTACTGCATGTACGGTGCTGTGTTGCCTTCAAATGCAAGCATGTTGTCCCAATCAAATACGTAGTCAGTAGTACGGTGCTTAGAAAGGTCTGCGTACTTAACCGCTGCCATTGCAACTGTGTTAGCAATTGTTGCTTTTTCTTCTTCCGCTAGTTCTGGGTTCTTAGATTCGATTAGCTGTGCTGCACGAACTTCTGCTTCATCAAGAAGATCTGCAAGACGAACAGTACCGCCTGCTCGAGTCTTGAATGGCTTACCATCTTTACCTAGCATCATGCCGAACGCGTGGTGCTCAAGAGAAACAGACTCTGGGATGTAGCCAGCTTTGCGAACGATAGTCCAAGCTTGCATTAAGTGTTGGTGTTGACGCGAGTCGATGAAGTAAAGAACACGATCAGCGCCTAACTCTTCAAAACGGTATTTTGCACAAGCAATATCGGTTGTTGTGTAAAGGAAGCCGCCATCACGTTTCTGGATGATAACGCCCATTGGGTCGCCATCTTTGTTTTTGTATTCGTCTAGGAATACAACTTGTGCACCATCATCTTCTTTAGCAAGACCTTGCTCTTTCAGATCTGCAACGATAGTTGGTAGCATGTTGTTGTACATACTTTCGCCCATTACGTCATCACGAGTAAGAGATACGTTTAGACGGTCGTAGTTACGTTGGTTTTGAATCATAGTAACGTCAACTAGCTTCTTCCACATCTCTGCGCAGAACTCATCGCCGCTTTGCAGTTTCACTACGTAGCCACGAGCTTTAACTGCGAACTCTTCGTCTTCGTCGTAAAGCTTTTTAGATTCACGGTAGAAGCCTTCAAGGTCAGCAAGTTCCATTGAAACTTCACCAGATTCAGCCTGAACGCGCTCAAGGTTTGCGATCAGCATACCGAATTGAGTTCCCCAGTCACCGATGTGGTTAGCACGGATAACGTTGTGACCTAAGAATTCTAGAGTACGAACAACCGCATCACCGATGATGGTTGAACGCAGGTGACCAACGTGCATTTCTTTTGCTACGTTTGGCGCAGAGTAATCTGCAACAATGGTTTGTGTTTCTGCTACTGCAACACCAAGACGAGAATCAGCCAACGCTGCATCTGCTTGTTTTGCTAGGAAAGCTTCATCTAGGAAGATGTTTAGGAAACCCGGACCAGCGATTTCAACTTTTGAAGCGATACCGTCTAGGTTTAGAACGTCCAATACTTTTTGAGCAAATTCTCGTGGGTTAGTGCCTAGTCGTTTAGCAACGCCCATAACGCCGTTTGCTTGGTAATCACCAAACTGTGGTTTTGCAGATTGGCGAACAGCAGCAGGAGAGCCTGCAGGTGCGCCAGCGGCTTCTAGAGCCTGAGATACTTTGTCATTAATAAGTGCTTGGATATTCACACGCGTTTCCTTCAATTCAAGGATGATAAGAGTGGCCATTATTTCATGGTCACTAAATTGGTTAATTATGCTTCTAGTTAACGATTTAATGCCGAAATGAACAGCAGACTCTGTTTAAGTTCACAGAAATGGCGGTAATCATACCAATTTTGTAAGGTTTCTTATAGGTCGAATTGATAGAAAATTAACATTTACTTAGGGGTTTTTGACAATCGACTTTTACCCGTCTGAGTTTGTCTGTTTGGGAAGCTGAGTTAGCGTACTTCGCTGAGTGTTTTTTGGCAAAGCAAGGCTTGTTGATGGAAGCAAAACTGATAACATGCAGCCATTATTTGGAGAATATAGACGATGACGATGAGCCTGAAGCAAGCTGAACTAGAACCACAACAAATGATCGCACGCCTTGATACCTTTATGGCAAAAATCGAGAACCTAGGAAATATCTTAGGTTTAGATTTAAGCTTTGCTCAAGCGGATCATATTGCGCTTCGAATCAATAAAACTGAATTAGCAAAATCTGCGCATCATGCATGGTCTGAATATGGTTCGACGATTTCAGAAGCTATGATCAACGGTCGTCCCATTGTGGTGTTGGCTTTTGATGAGCCATTACAAAGCCTAGGCTGGAGAATTGAATGCTTAGAGCTGCCATATCCTGCGGAAGGCAAGAGCTACCCTAGCCAAGATTGGGAGCACGTAGAGTTTGTGATTCCTTCTCACGCGCAAACCGCCGATGAGTATTTAGCGGATCTTAAAGAAACCTACCCGCTGTTTGCTGCTAACTTTGACACTTTGTCGGAGCACGGTGTTAAGGTAAAACTCTCTAGTCCGAAAGGCGAGGGTGAACGCTTGAATAACCCAACCGTTGCATTCAAGCATCAAGGGATTTGCATCAAGCTGCATCCACACACTTTGAAGAAGATTGTTGAGTCTGAACAAGCTGAATTTGAGTAGGGATTTACTGGGAATATCTTAAGCCAACCTGAGATTTAGATACAAAAAACGCGCAATGGGGTTAACCCTATTGCGCGTTTTTATTTCTGATTGGGAAGCTAATTAATATTCGGCTTACAGAATCACTGTTTTGTTACCATAAACAAATACATGATCGTTGACCACTTTGTTCAAGGCTTTGCTCAATACATTCTTTTCTACGTCACGACCAGCTTGTGCCATGTCTTTCGCGCTGAAGTTGTGATCCACAGGGATAACATCTTGCTTAATGATTGGACCTTCATCGAGATCGTTCGTTACAAAGTGCGCCGTAGCACCAATGATCTTAACACCACGCTCGTAGGCTTGTTGGTATGGCTTAGCACCAATGAAAGCTGGCAAGAAGCTGTGGTGAATGTTGATTATCTTATGGTTGTATTTTTCAACAAATCCCGGAGTCAACACACGCATGTACTTCGCAAGTACAAGGTAATCCGCCTCATATTGATCAATAACTTCAAGCATCTTCTTCTCATGCTCTTGGCGATTTAGCCCTTCATGAGAAACATGGTGATATGGGATGTCAAAACGTTCAGTTAGGCTTTGTAGCGTATCGTAGTTACCGACAACGGCCGCGATATCAACATCTAAGCTACCATCGAAATTTTTCATCAGAATATCGCCAAGGCAGTGTGCTTCTTTTGTCACCAAGATAACAACACGTTTGCGAGACGAATCTACAAGTTTACGTTTTGTGTTTTCTGGTAGAGCTTGGTCTAAATCAGCAAGCAGAGTTTCATCATTGAAATACCCTTCTAACTCGGTACGCATGAAAAAGTGACCACTTGTATTATCTACAAATTCATTGTTGTGGATAATATTGAGTTGGTGCTTGTAACAAATGTTGGTGATCTTTGAGATGAGGCCAGGGGCGTCAGTACAGTGTGTGAGTAACGTTTTTCTTTCCATTTGCATCTTACTTCCATGAAATATTTTTATTATTCAAATTAAATGCAGGCCGCCGAACGGTGAACTGAGCCGCAATATAACCGTTATAATTAATCTATTATCGAGTTGGTTTCAACAAATTCTGCTGTTCATTTATCGGTTTGAACAATTGCTTTATGTAGAAATATCCGTTTTTAGATAGTAATAAAGGCAGAAGCTTAGTTTTTATAGTTTTGACCTTAGTACGCATTTGAACTTCAACCGAGGTAATTCTTGCCGCGGTAAAAATAGAGGTGATACTTATGGATAAAGAGTTACTAGCAAAAAAATTGTACTGCAAGCGAGTGAATTCATTGGTGAGAGGTACCGAGTTAGACGGTAATATTCTAGATGAAATGTGGGAAAGTAAGACTTCACCATTCGATGCAGTAAAAGCCATCCAACCTTGTGATAACCATTTCGAAGGTGCTTCTTGGTTGTCGCGTTATCTTAGCCGAAAATGAAAACGATTCTTTGATTACTACTTCTCTGGTCGTTACCTATTAGGTCGCTTAAACCAAATCAAACGAAACCAAATACCTCCGGCGCGAAGTCATTCTTGATTCGCACCGGCTCACTAAACCTGACATAATTCGCCTTCTATTTTTCCAAGCCTCGTACTCTATGATATCTAAAACGTTTTCTGCTGATGGTGCTCTGGGTAAAGCGATTCCAGGGTTTCAACCACGACAAGCTCAGTTAGACATGGCTGAAGCGGTCTCACAAGCAATTCAACAACAAAGCCAATTAGTTGTTGAGGCAGGGACGGGTACCGGTAAGACGTTTGCTTATCTAGTACCGGCACTGCTTAGTGGTAAGAAAACCATTATTAGTACGGGGTCAAAAAACCTTCAAGAACAGCTATTTCATCGTGACTTACCATTGATGGTCGATGCGCTTGGTTTTTATGGTCAGGTTGCTTTGCTGAAAGGTCGTTCAAACTATTTATGTTTGGATAGGTTGAGCCGCCAAATGATAGAGAGTCATGGCACTCATACTGATCCAACACTACTAGCGCAATTGGTAAAAGTTCGTAGTTGGTCGTCATCCACTCAGACGGGTGATTTGGGTGATTGTGATGATATCGCTGAAGACAGCCCTGTTATCCCGACTATTACCTCAACTAATGATAACTGCTTAGGTAAAGAGTGCCCAAGCTACACTGATTGCTTCGTGCTTAAGGCGCGTAAAAAAGCGATGGACTCTGATGTTGTTGTAGTGAACCACCACTTGTTCTTAGCGGATTTAGCGATTAAAGAAACCGGATTTGGTGAACTGATACCTGAAGCCGATGTGTTTATTTTCGATGAAGCGCACCAACTTCCTGATATCGCCAGTCAGTATTTCGGGCAATCGGTTTCTAGTCGACAGATCCAGGAGCTAGCCAAAGACATTGAAATCGCTTACCGAACTGAAGCCAAAGACATGCGTCAGCTGCAGAAAGTAGGGGATAGACTCGTTCAATCGTCAGCTGATCTGCGTATCGTACTCGGTGATACCGGCTTTCGTGGTAACTGGCGTGAAGCATTGAAGTCAGAGTCGATTGCAAGAGAGCTAGTACGTTTACAAGATGCGTTGCAGCTTGCGGTCGATGTATTGAAATTGGCACTGGGGCGAAGTCAGTTATTAGATACGGCTTTTGAGCGTGCAACGATGATTAAGTCGCGTATCGAACGTGTATGTGATGTGTCGATTACCGGTTATTCCTATTGGTATGACACCACGCCACGCCACTTTGCTTTACACATCACACCATTGTCGGTCGCGGATAAATTCCACGAACAAATCGAGCTTAAACCGGGAGCATGGGTGTTTACCTCAGCAACTTTGGCTGTGTCGGACGATTTCGACCATTTCACCTCTCGACTCGGGTTAAAACCGTCAGCACAGTTTTCACTGCCAAGCCCGTTTGACTATCCAAATCAGGCGCGTTTGTGTGTGCCTCGCTATCTTCCCGAACCAAATAGTCCCGGCTTAGCGGATAAGTTAGTAAGAATGTTGACCCCTGTGATTGAGCAAAACCAAGGTCGCTGTTTCTTCTTGTGTACCTCTCACAGCATGATGAAAGAGCTAGGCGAAAGATTCCGTGAAACGCTCTCGGTTCCAGTCCTGCTACAAGGTGAGACAAGTAAACAAAAAACCTTAGCCGAATTCATGGAATTAGGTAACGCATTGCTGGTAGCCACTGGCGCTTTCTGGGAAGGGATAGATGTTAGGGGCGACGCATTAAGCTGTGTTATCATCGATAAATTGCCCTTTACAGCCCCTGATGATCCTTTATTAAAGGCTCGAATCGAAGACTGTAAGTTAAAAGGGGGTGATCCTTTTGCACAGGTGCAGTTGCCAGACGCTGTAATTACCTTGAAACAAGGTGTTGGCCGTTTGATACGTGATAAACGCGACAATGGCGCTTTGATTATTTGCGATAACCGCTTGGTGACTCGCGATTACGGTGGCATATTTTTGGCGAGTTTACCGCCTATCCCACGTACCCGTGACTTAGGGATTATTAAAGAATTCTTAGCTAAAGACCATTCAACCGCTGCTGAGTAATTAGCATTGTTGAGCTTAGCCATTATTTTTAGATTAGATAACGAATATTTGAGACACGAATGAGCGCGAAAATTCTTGCAGTAGATACCGCAACTGAAAACTGTTCAGTTGCACTAGTAATGGGTGACCAGGTGTTCGTACGTAGCGAAGAGGCTCCTCGAGATCATACGAAAAAAATTCTACCTATGGTTGATGAAGTACTGAAAGAAGCGAATGTCGCTTTAACCGATATCGACGCAATCGCGTTTGGCCAAGGCCCAGGCAGTTTCACGGGTGTGCGTATTGGTATCGGTATTGCTCAAGGCTTGGCTTTTGGTGCTGATTTACCGATGATCGGTGTGTCTACATTGGCAGCGATGGCGCAGGGCAGCTACCGTAAATTTGGTGAAACGCACGTAGCAACAGCGATTGATGCTCGCATGAGTGAAGTGTACTGGGCTCGTTACAGCCGTGAACAAGATGGTCGTTGGACTGCAGTTGATGCTGAGTGTGTTACACCACCAAGCGAATTAGCTGCGCAGCTTGAAGCGGATTCTGAGACATGGGCAAAAGTCGGCACAGGGTGGGAAGCGTATGCAGAGCATATGGACACACTAGCGATCAACACCAAAGCGTGTGAAGTGCTGTTCCCAGAAGCTCAAGATATGGCGTTCCTTGCTCAGTTTGCTTACGCAGACGGTAAAGCGGTTGCAGCAGAAGAGTCTGAGCCTGTTTATCTTCGTGATAAAGTGACGTGGAAAAAGCTGCCAGGTCGTGAGTAAATAGGTACTGTTTGGCTCTGCAACATATCTTGTAGAGCCATGATAAACTCATAATTCAGATCACTAAAGTCAGATCACTAAAGTCAGGTATAAAACTCTTCAAGCATGGTTTCAATAAACGGCTTACCTCCTTCTTCGATAGGCAATACATCCAAAACCAATCGAACCAATAAAAAGAATGAGGTAAAAAAAGGCGATGCAAAAACCTCAGTTGGTCAGCCAACTAGGGTCGCGAATGCTGTCTCGCATTCGATTCGCCAAGTTAAAGAATCTGAGATTCACAAAGCTCAGGTTCAATATGATCTTCCTGAAGGACGTGGACGACGTGCGATGGAAGAGTATATGGATGTGATGAATCAAGCTAAAAAAGAGGAACTTGCGAAGCTTATTGGGGTCGATATTTATATCTAGCTTTGCGCTCTTATTTCTCCTGTTCCAAGGACCAGCATTATGTTTTCTCTCATTTCTAAATCTCGCTTATTTTTCCTTGTTGCTTTCTCTTCGATGGTGATGGGGTGCTCATCGCTTCCAAAAGAACTTAATGCAAACTCAGAACAAGTGGTTACCAATTATCAGGAATGGGTAAACACCCTACCGGATGCGGGCGATGTTCGCTTAGGTGGTGTGATTGCCAAAGTAACTAACTTGAAAGATAAGACGCGTGTTGAAGTGGTTAATATGGCGATCTCAAGTAACGGGAAACCTGATCTAGATGCCGAGCCAAAAGGGCGTTTTGTTGCGTACATTGATGGTTATGTTGAACCATTGAGCTTTGCTGAAGGCCGATTGGTTACTTTAGTTGGCACATCAAATGGCTCAGAAGATAGCACCATTGGTGATTATCCTTATACCTTCCCAGTCATGAATGTATATAACCAACGCTTGTGGCAAATTACAGAGAGAGTGGTTGTGAACGACTTTGCTCCTACCTATTATTCATGTCGCAGCTTACATTGTCGTAGTTTCCAAACGATGCCAAGACAAGGCCGCGTAATTAAAGACGTCGAATAGGCAGAGTTGGTTAAGATTTATGGATACATCAAAACAGGGAAAACAAACCGTATATGATTGAAAAGTCATACTCCCTTGCAAGTGGAACACTTGCAACACAGCAGATTGGTAACCCAAAAACGACCGCAACGACGGTCGTTTTTATTCATGGGTGGCTTGATAACTCAGCGAGCTTTTCTTCTGTTATATCGAATCTACAAGTACTTTCACCAAATTCTCATCTGGTTGCGATTGACCTCTTTGGTCATGGCTTTTCATCTCATAAGTCAGGCAGTTACTACCCATTTCACGACTATATCGATGATTTGCATCAGTTGGTGACTAAATTATCGCCAAACAGACTGGTACTAGTAGGACATTCACTTGGTGCATTGATCGCAAGTTGCTATAGTGCCGCCTTTCCTGAAAAGGTGTCAGGATTAATTCAAATTGAAGGTCACGGACCTCTTTCAGAAGCTCCCCACGAAACAGTCTCTCGCTTGAGGGAAGGGGTACTCAGTCGTCTTCGACAGCGAAGAAAGCCTTCACGTCCTCTAGCAAGCCTTGAGGATGCTATTAAGCTGAGAGTTCACGCCAATCAAATTAAAGCAGAACTTATTGCTCCTATTGTTGAGCGAGGTATTGCCGAGTTCGAGAACTCTTGGCAATGGCGATGCGACCCTAACCTAAAATGTGACTCGTTGTATCGTATGTCACAGACGCATGCTGAAGTGATCATGGCGGCTATTGAATGCCCTCAATTAATAGTTTTAGGGAATGATGGATTCCGACATTTGCAGCATAATCGCTACAAATCAGCCCATAGTTCTCTGCATATAGAGACTATTCCTGGCGGACATCATTGTCATTTAGAGAGCCCAGAGCTAGTTTCAGAGCTAATTCTTGGTGTAGTTAACAAAATTTAAACAAGTGTTTGAGCCTTTTAGTGCTCATGCACTAAAGCTGTGCTGTAATACCGCAATGATAAATAGCGGCGAGCAGTCGTCAGCTGATAAACGAGGAGTAACATCGTGGATAAACCTTGGCTTTCACGTTATCCAAGTGACGTACCAGAAACGATCAACCCAGATCAGTACCCATCTCTTATTGAAATGTTCGAACAGTCGGTACAGAAGTACGCAGACCAACCGGCATTCGAGAACATGGGGTCTATCATGACATTCCGTAAGCTTGAAGAGCGCAGTCGTGCTTTTGCTGCTTACCTGCAGAATGATCTGAAACTGAAGAAAGGCGATCGTGTCGCACTTATGATGCCAAACCTGCTGCAATACCCAATTGCACTCTTTGGTGTATTGCGTGCAGGTATGATTGCAGTGAACGTCAACCCGCTGTATACGCCTCGTGAACTTGAACATCAACTGAACGATTCTGGTGCAAAGGCGATTGTGATCGTATCTAACTTTGCGAGTACGCTAGAAAAAGTGGTGGACAACACTCCAGTTAAACACGTTGTTCTAACCAGTCTAGGGCAAATGCTGCCGCGTGCTAAAGGAACAATTGTCGACTTCGTTGTGAAATACGTAAAAGGTATGGTACCTAAGTATGATCTGCCGGGTGCTATCTCGTTTCGAAAAGCGCTGCACAAAGGCCGTCGTCTGCAATATGTGAAGCCGTTTATGGCGGGTGATGACATCGCGTTCCTACAGTACACGGGTGGCACAACGGGCGTAGCGAAAGGCGCAATCCTAACGCATCGCAATATGATTGCGAACGTACTTCAAGCGAAAGGGGCATACGGCCCTGTATTGCAAGAAGGCCGAGAACTGGTGGTAACAGCTTTGCCGCTATACCACGTATTCGCGCTGACTGTGAACTGTTTATTGTTTGTTGAGATGGGTGGTCGAAACCTGCTTATTACTAACCCTCGCGATATTCCTGGTTTCATCAAAGAACTACAAAAGGTCCCATTTACTGCGATTACAGGCGTAAACACGCTGTTCAATGCACTAGTAAACAACGAAGATTTCCACGAGCTAGATTTCAGTAACCTACGCTTGTCTGTTGGTGGCGGTATGGCGGTTCAACGTGCTGTTGCTGAACAATGGAAGAAAGTGACAGGTATTCACTTGCTGGAAGGTTATGGTTTAACCGAGTGTGCTCCTTTGGTTACGGGTAATCCTTATGACTTGAAAGACTACACGGGTGCAATCGGCTTGCCTGTACCATCGACGGAAGTTCGTATCATTGATGATGAAGGTAAAGTAATTGCCAATGATCAAGTGGGTGAATTGCAAGTTCGTGGTCCTCAAGTGATGCAAGGTTACTGGCAACGCCCAGAAGCGACCAAAGAGGTGATCGATCAAGACGGTTGGTTATCGACAGGTGACATCGTTAAGTTTGACGAAGAAGGCTTGCTATACATCGTTGACCGTAAGAAAGACATGATTCTTGTGTCTGGATTTAACGTCTACCCGAACGAGATTGAAGACGTAGTGGCTCTGCATGGTAAAGTGTTAGAAGTAGCGGCTATCGGCCAACCTCATGAGGTGTCTGGTGAGCTGGTTAAGATTTACGTGGTAAAACGTGATCCTAGCCTAACCAAAGAAGACATTATCGCGCACTGTCGTGAACACCTAACTGGCTACAAGATCCCTAAATTGATTGAGTTCCGTGAAGAGTTACCGAAAACCAATGTCGGTAAGATTTTGCGCCGTGTATTACGTGAAGAGAATGATGCTGAGCTTGCTAAACGCGCAAGCGAGTAACGAGCTAATTTTCGAGTAACCATCGCACCAGAAACCATCGAAGTGCTTAATCTAAGCGAGCGCCGAAAAATGGTGTTAGAATGCCGACAGTTAATGTCGGCATTTTTGTATCCGGCGATCAAAGTAAAACCAGTGAGAGTTTTTGTGGATTATCAAATCATTACCCAATTGAAAGACCTTGAGCGAGTTTGCCAACAAGCACGTGAAGCCGATGTCGTTATGCTTGATACGGAGTTTGTTCGTACAAGAACCTATTACCCTCAATTAGGCTTGATTCAGTTATTTGATGGTGAAACGCTGTCACTGATTGACCCTATTGCTCTTGGTGAAATGACACCGTTTGTAGGGTTGTTAAAAGATGCTTCTGTCCTAAAAGTGCTGCATGCTTGCGGTGAAGATTTAGAAGTATTCCAGAACGCATTTGGTTGCACGCCAACTCCAATGGTCGATACTCAGATCATGGCGGCTTTTTTAGGTCATGGCTTATCAACTGGCTTTGCTGCCTTGGTTTCAGAGTTTGTCGGTGTTGATTTAGACAAGAGTGAATCTCGCACTGATTGGCTAGCTCGTCCGCTTTCTCAAAAACAGCTCGACTATGCTGCGGCAGACGTTCATTACCTAATGCCTATGTACAACAAGCTTCTAGAAAAAGTGATGGAAGCAGGCTGGTGGGAAGCGGCTCAACAAGAGTCTGATTTACAAGTGGCTAAGCGTATCCGTAAAGCAAACCCTGACAGCGCTTACCTTGATATTAAGGGTGCGTGGCAGTTAAAGCCTAAGCAGCTCGCTATCTTAAGACCCCTTGCAACTTGGCGTTTAAAAGAAGCGATTAAGCGCGATTTAGCGTTGAACTTTGTATTCAAAGAGCAAGACTTGTGGGCCGTGGCGCGTTTTTCGATGAAAGATCCCAAGCAAATGGAGCAAGAAGGTTTTGATTACCGCTCTGTACGCCGCCATGGTGCTAAAATCAGTTCAATCGTTAAGTTAGCTGAGCATACTCCAGAAGAAGAGTACCCAGCACCAGTAGAACGCTTAATGGACTATCCAGGCTACAAGCAAGTATTCAAAGTGTTGAAAGACGAAGTGAAAACGGCATCGCAACACAGTGGTTTAGCAACGGAATTTTTAGCATCCAAGAAGCAACTAAATCAAGTGTTGAGCTGGGTTTGGAAACATGACCGTAACCCTGAGAAATTGCCTGATGTTATGCAAGGCTGGCGTTTAGAAGTGGTTGGCGAGAAGCTTAACAAAGCGATCAAATAACCGTTTATTGCTCCCAAGTTTAAGCGAACTACAACTATAAATGTAGATACAAAAAAGAGAGCCTAGGCTCTCTTTTTTATTGAGTATTGATAAGCACGGCTCTAGCTCTACTTATCGATCTTCTTCTGGAAGTTTAACATTCAGCTCTAATACTGAAATGTCGTCATCTTTGTGTTCGAACGTTAGATCAACCATTGAAGGATCCACCTCAACGTACTTTGCAATACACTTCAAGATGTCTTCTTTTAGTTGTGGTAAGTATGACGGTGCTGGGTCGTCATGGCTACGTCGCTCTGCAACAATGATCTGCAAACGCTCTTTGGCTAGGTTTGCGGTTGTCTTTTTCTGTGGTCTAAAAAACTCTAATAATGACATTGCGTATTAGCCCCCGAACAGTCTTTTGAAGATGCCTTTCTTCTGCTCCGTTAAGAAACGGAAGTCTACTTGGTTACCCAGTAGTCGTTCTACAGTATCATTGTAAGCCATGCCTGCATCGGTTGCTTCGTCAAAGATAACGGGCACACCTTTGTTCGATGCGTTCAATACCGCTTGGCTCTCTGGAATTACACCCAGTAGAGATATGTGCAGAATTTCTTCAACGTCTTCTACACTTAGCATCTCACCTTGAGTCACACGTGCTGGGTTGTAGCGAGTCAGTAGAAGGTGCGTTTTCACTGGCTCTAAGCCGTCTTCTGAACGACGAGATTTAGAGTCAAGAATACCTAGAATACGGTCTGAATCGCGTACAGAAGAAACTTCTGGGTTAGTCGTAACAATCGCTTCGTCAGCGAAGTACAACGCCATCAGAGCACCTTGCTCGATACCTGCCGGAGAATCACAGATGATGAAATCAAAGCCCATTTCATCCAGTTCATCAAATACACGACGAACACCATCTTTCGTCAGTGCGTCTTTATCACGAGTTTGAGACGCAGGAAGAATGAACAGGTTTTCCGTGCGCTTGTCTTTGATCATCGCTTGGTTCAGCGTCGCTTCACCATTGATAACGTTAACGAAGTCGTAAACAACACGACGCTCACAACCCATGATTAAATCTAGGTTACGCAGACCGATATCAAAGTCGATAACTGCGGTTTTCTTTCCTTTTAAAGCCAAACCCGAGGCTATAGCTGCACTGGAGGTTGTTTTGCCTACCCCGCCTTTACCTGACGTTACAACGATAATGCGTGCCATTCTGTTTTCCTTTTATTTCTCTTATATTGCGAGGACATCAACGTTTAATACATCGTTTGCCATACTGAACATGGTTTTCTTCTGCCAGTACTCGCTATCAATTTGATCGCTGAGCCAGTAATTTCCAGCAATGGAAACCAGCTCGGCTTGTAAATCATTACAAATTATTTTTGCTTCAGTTTGACCACTTGCACCTGCAATAGCACGGCCTCGTAAAGTGCCATGAATATGGATGCTGCCATCGGCTATCACTTCTGCTCCGGCGCTTACATGACTTAGGATTAATAGATCGCCATCTTTTGCATACACCTGTTGGCCTGAACGAATCGGTGTTCTCACCACTTTTATCGGAGCCATTTTCGCCGGAGCTTGAGAGGGAGACTTGCTTGCTGTCATAACAGCAAAGCCAGCTTCTTTCGCTAGGTTTTGCATACGCTTATCAGAACAGCCAGCCACGCCAACCGGGATCATGCCCGCTTGAGAGATACCGCTTTTCAGTCGAATAAAGTCGATATCGCCTGCGACTTTACTGATGTTGATAACAACGGGCGCAGCAGCGAAAAACGTAGGTGCTTGGTCTACCTTCTCTTGAAGAAAAGACACTGCATTTTCGACTTGATCATCGGATAAGTGCAATACAGATAGCGTAAAACTGCTACCTTTTAGATCTGGGTTACTAGACATCGAAAAACTACAGGACCTCAATAGCGAATGGGTACAATTTCTTTATCAATAAAATAAAGGGCATTGCCTGAAACTAGGTTTATCATGTTATATTCCCAAACCAAGCACAGCAAGTAATCTTGTTGTCAAATGAACGTTTTGTTCTCAATATTTCCCCAACATAAACTATTGATCTCGCAAGTGAGAGTTTTGTAGTCATAAACAATTAAAAAAGGTTTGTCATGCTGTGTTCTATATATAAAAGTTCAAAGAAAGAAGGAACATACCTTTATATCCCTAAGAAGGATGATTTCTCACAAGTTCCTGACGCATTGATGCAAATGTTTGGTAAACCTAGTTTTGTAATGGTAATTAAAATGGATGGTCGTAAACTGGCTCAAGTGAACATCGATAAAGTGAGAGAGTCACTGAATACCGATGGTTTCTTTTTGCAGGTTCCGCCACCACCGGTTAATGAGCTTGAGCTTCATAAAGAGCGTAAATCGCAACAAAAAGTTCAAGACGAAGAGTGATAGCCACCTCAATTCAGGGAGGAGTGATCGTTGAGTAAATTTTCAAAAACCATATTGGCAGTGTCGGCGTTATTATTGGGTAATAGCTTGGCCATTAGCTCAGTACAAGCTGAAGAGTTGAGCTTTGAGCAATATGTAGAAAAACTAAAGCAACAAGGCCGTGAAGAAGGCATTTCCGAAGCGATCATTGAAGAAGCCTTTGATGGTGTGACGTTTAAGCCAAGAGCCGTGAAAGCCGACAAAAATCAGCCTGAGAAAAAACTGACTCTGGATGAGTACATTCCAAGAGCAGTGCCAGATTGGAAAGTGAAGCAGGCGCGAGCGCTTTATAAAGAGCATTACCAAGCGTTAAAGCGTATTGGCGATGAGTATGGCGTTCAACCAAGGTTCATTGTCGCGTTATGGGGCGTAGAGAGTAATTTTGGTAAGTTCACGGGGAATTACAGCGTTATCGATGCATTGACGACCATGGCTTATGAAGGACGCAGAGAAGCTTTCTTCCGTAAAGAAGCTATGGCCGCACTAACGATTCTCGACCAAGGACATATAGCACCCAAAGACATGAAAGGCTCTTGGGCTGGTGCTATGGGTCAACCTCAGTTTATGCCAAGCTCATTTTTAGCTTACGCCGCTGATGGCAGTGGTGATGGCAAGAAAGATATTTGGGGTACTGAAGAAGATGTGTTTGCTTCGGCGGCTAATTATCTCAGCCAATCGGGTTGGGATGACAAATATACTTGGGGGCGTCAGGTTCACGTTCCATCAACCGTGTCTATTGAGATGCAAGGTCGAGACGAAGACAAAGCGAAGTACTTAAAAGAGTGGTCTGAACTCGGTATTACGCGTTTCGATGGTCGCGCGCTACCTAAGCTAGACGAAGACATCAAAGCTTGGCTGATTATGCCTGATGATGAAACTGGTCGTTCGTACCTCATTTACAACAACTACAATGTGTTAATGAAGTGGAATCGTTCTTACTACTTTGCGTTAGCAGTTAGCCACCTAGCAGACAGAATTAAGTTTGATTAATCGACCTAAGGTCGCCTTGAATAGCATTTAGCCTAGTATAGGCCGAACGAACTAAAGGACTCTTCGGAGTCCTTTTTGTTTTATCCGATTTTATATTTCAGAGATTTAAGAAGGTGGCCTTGTGCTAACAGATAGAGCCGCACAGATGGTGATATTCCATGCGTTAATCAAGCATGAAGGCTTTACCAGTGCTGCAAAAAGTTTGAATGTGTCGGTGTCTCACATCAGTAAGCAAGTTGCTTTGCTCGAAGATTCGATAGGTATCAAGCTGGTACAAAGAACCACACGTAGCCTAACGCTGACCGAAGCTGGGGAAGTGTTCTATCAGCACTGTGAGCAGCTGTTCAATACTGTCAAAGCGGCTCAAATGGATATGGACAGCCAACGAGATGATATTTCTGGAATATTGAGAGTCGGCTTGTCACAGTCATTTGGCACACTGCATATCATTCCTGCGATTGATCAGCTCAGACAACTTTATCCTCAGCTGAGAATCGAGGTCCACTTGTTTGACTACAAGGTAGATATGATTGAAGAGCGATTGGATCTCTGGATCACCAATAACGAAGATTTGCCCGAAGGTTATATTGCGCAGCGATTGGCAGACAGTCAGTTTGTGGTGGCTGCATCTCCTGACTATCTAATTAAAGCAGGGACTCCACATGTGCCTTCTGACCTGATTGACCATAACTGCCTTATCTATCGTAGCCGAGAGCGAGATTACACATCTTGGGCGTTTGATAACGGGCAAGAGAACCTTAGCGTTAAAGTAGCGGGTGATTATTCTGTGGATTTGGCTGAAGCAGTACGGGATGCGGCAGTTTCAGGGTGGGGCGTAGCTTATCTAGCCACATATTTAGTGAAGGAAGAGTTTAGAACGGGCAAGCTCATCCAAGTTTTACCGGAATGGCGAGCGAGCCAGTTGATGCCTTTCTATGCCGTATACCCTAGCCGCAAGAATATGCCGAAGAAGCTTTCCGCGGTGATTGAATTTATTAAAGACCATATCGGATCACCGACCTATTGGGATGAAAACCTTAAAACCTGCGTTGAATTACATCGCTAACTTTTTCTAAATCTATAAATATAATTTCCATATGGAAAAAGTATGCTTTTTAATCAAAGTTATTTATTAAAATTCAATGATTTAATTAATTACATTGTTCCGAATTGATTACCCCAACATCACGTTAACAATCGCACCTTGCCGCAAACGATTTCCTCTATACAATGCGTCGCCTTTCCTACCTACAACTTTTAGGTTGACGCACATGGCTTCCCTACTTGGAATTATCACTATTTTAGTTGCCGCTTGGTTACTATCTACGGACAGAAAAAATATCCCGCTGAGAACGGTTTCTCTAGCTTTCTTACTGCAAGTTACATTCGCGCTATTGGTACTGTATGTTCCAATGGGCAAAGAAGTATTGAATGCAGCCACAGGCGCGGTGTCTAGCTTAATCAATTACGGTCAAGAAGGGATAAACTTCCTTTTTGGTGGCCTTACCAATAATGGATTCGTTTTTGCGATTAATGTTTTGGGCATCATTATCTTTTTCTCTGCATTGATTTCAGGTTTGTACCACATCGGCTTTATGCCAAAGGTGATCAACCTCATCGGCGGCGCTTTGCAAAAGTTCCTAGGTACAGGCCGCGCGGAGTCACTGTCTGCGACGGCAAACATCTTTGTTGGCATGATCGAAGCGCCATTGGTGGTTAAACCTTATCTAAAACACATGACAGACTCACAGCTGTTTGCGGTGATGGTATGTGGTTTGGCTTCAGTGGCTGGTGGCACGTTAGTTGGCTATGCATCGCTTGGTGTTGATTTGAACTACCTGATCGCTGCGGCATTTATGTCAGCGCCTGCTGGTCTATTGATGGCCAAGATTTTGGTACCAGGTAACGCAGATGAGGCTCAAGAAAATATTGAGTCTGACGTTGAAATTCCACGAGCAACAAACGTCGTTGAGGCAATGGCAGATGGGGCTATGTCTGGACTTCGCATTGCTGTTGCAGTGGGCGCAACACTACTTGCCTTTATCAGTGTGATAGCAATGCTAAATGGCTTACTGGGCATAGCTGGTGACTGGTTTGGCGTAAATCTAAGCTTCGAACTTATCCTAGGTTATGTGTTCGCTCCTGTTGCATGGCTGATTGGTGTGCCATGGTCAGAGGCTGTGGTTGCAGGTTCACTGATCGGTAACAAGATTGTCGTGAACGAGTTCGTGGCTTTCATTCAGCTAATGGACGTAAAAGATGCATTGAGCGAACACTCACAAGCGATCGTGACTTTTGCTTTATGTGGTTTTGCTAACATTTCTACCATGGCGATTCTGATCGGTGGTTTGGGCAGTTTAGTTCCAGAGCGTCGTTCTTTCATCTCACAATACGGTTTTAAAGCGATTTGTGCGGGTGTGCTTGCTAACTTAATGAGTGCAGCGATTGCTGGTGTGGTACTTTCTCTGTAGCTAGATGATAAGTACCGAATGGATGAGTCAGTCACTTTATTTCCCCTATAGTAAAGTGACTGATTAATCGCAATAATATTCGGTTAGCACGAAAAAGAGAGCCTATAGTTTAATCACGTAGGCTTTCTTGTTTCAGCAAATAGGTTTGTATCACAGGGTGTGGTACAAATTTTTAGGGGCACAAATGGATTTGTCGATTACTTCTTCTTTGGCGTTAATTGGACTTTTGTCTTTAGCTTGTCAGCTACTTGGCTGGCGTTTGCGTCTTCCCGCGATTCTCCCTCTTCTTATCGTTGGCCTGTTGCTAGGTCCCGGTTTAACTATCCTTAATCCCGATGTTATTTTCGGTGATGTTCTATTTCCGCTGATTTCGTTAGGTGTTGCTATCATTCTGTTTGAAGGTGCATTAACTCTGAATTTCAAAGAAATCAGAGGTCATGGCCGGATGGTGACTCACTTAGTGAGTTTCGGCATGTTGATTACATGGGCGTGCATCGTGATGGGGGCTTATTATTTTGTCGATTTCAGTTGGCCGTTAGCGGCACTGTTTGGGGCATTGGTGGTTGTCACTGGCCCGACGGTAATTGTACCTATGCTACGTAGTATTCAGCCCAAATCCTCTTTAGGCAATATATTGCGATGGGAGGGGATTATTATTGATCCTATCGGCGCTCTATTTGCTGTTCTTGTTTATGAATACATTGTCTCTTCTGCCGATCCTACTGGGCATGTACTTTCAGCTTTGGGGCTGACTCTAGCGATTGGTTTGGGGTTAGGCAGTATTGGCGGTCACCTGATTGCTAAGATGTTACAAGGGCACTGGTTTCCGCATTATCTACGTAACGTGGCTGTCCTGACGTTGATGTTGGCGGCGTTCTCTTTTTCTAATGACCTGAGTGAAGAGTCTGGTCTATTAACCGTGACCATCATGGGTATCTGGCTTGCTAACGTGAAAGGGTTGGATCTTGAAGATATTATTGAGTTCAAAGAAACCTTAACTGTGTTACTTATCTCAGCACTGTTTATCTTACTGGCGAGTCGACTTGATTCAGGGACTTTCCTCTCGATAGGTTGGGGGGGTATTGGCTTATTAGCGGTCGTTATGCTGGTGGCTCGTCCTCTGAGTGTGTGGATCAGCGGGATCGGCACGGATCTCAGCTCGGCAGATAAATGGTTTTTGAGTTGGATAGCGCCTCGCGGGATCGTCGCTGCCGCAGTTTCTTCTCTGTTTGCAATCAAGCTTCAAGAAAAGCAATTAATCGAAGGCGCAGACCTGTTGGTGCCAATGGTGTTTTTGGTCATCATCGGTACGGTTGTGATTCAGAGTCTCACTGCCAGTTGGTGGGCAAGGAAGTTAGGTGTGACCCAGGAGAAGGCACAAGGGGTTGTATTCTTTGGTGCGACTCACTTTGCACGGCAGTTTGCCAAAGTACTGGCGACACATAACATTAACAGTGTGCTTGCCGATACCAACTGGGAAAGCATTCGCTTGGCGCGCATGGATAACTTGAATGTCTATTTTGGTAATCCAGCTTCGAGCCACGCTGAAAATAATCTTGATTTGGATGGAATAGGGCGTGCGATGATTGTATCGCCGTATCGTCAAACCAACCCGTTAGTTAGCATGCACTATCAAGACGAGTTTGGAGAGAATAAAGTGTTTGAGCTTGAATCCTCAGAGAATAAACATGAAAGGCATCAAGTGAACCGCGATGGAAATAGAAGTCTGTTTTCTGAAGGCGTGACGTATTCCAAATTGAATTCACTAATGGCTCAAGGCAGCCAAATTAAGAGCACAGGCTTAACAGAAGCATTTGATCTCAACGAGTTTAAGGCTCTGTACCCTAAAGCGATTCCTCTTGGGGTGATTACCGACGGTGATTTCCGCTTAGTGACACAAGGTTCTGACTTGGAAAAACTAGCATCCACCGATTGTGAGATCGTTAGCTTACTACCACCTTCTGAACAGACAGAAAAAACCGATATTCCAGATAAGTAGCGAGTCGCTCTATATTAAAAGTGAGTAGCTTAGTATCAAAAGTGAAAAGCATAGAAAAAGCCGCAACGTTCTTCACGTTGCGGCTTTTTCATTTTATTCATACTGTCGCTGCGAGTTACTTTGAGTGAAATTGTTCACAAGCGATCATTGTATTCTCGATTAGGCTCGCTACTGTCATTGGACCTACACCACCCGGTACTGGTGTGATGAAGCTTGCACTCTCTTTAGCCACATCGTATTCAACGTCGCCAACGAGCTTGCCAGATTCCAAACGGTTGATACCAACATCGACCACAACAGCACCTTTCTTAATCCAAGCACCAGGAATGAAGTTAGGCTTACCAACGGCAACCACCACAACATCGGCTTGACGTACATGACCTTCAAGGTCTTTGGTGAAGCGGTGACATGTTGTTGTCGTGCAACCTGCTAGAAGAAGCTCTAGAGTCATTGGGCGACCTACGATGTTTGATGCGCCAACCACAACCGCGTGTTTTCCACGTAAGTCGATGTTGTAACGGTCAAGCAGCGTTATGATGCCTTTAGGCGTACAAGAGCGTAACTTAGGCATACGTTGAGCCAAACGACCTACGTTGTATGGGTGGAAGCCATCAACGTCTTTTTCTGGTGTGATGCGCTCAAGAACGTGAGTAGTATCAATACCAGCAGGCAAAGGTAGTTGAACTAGAATACCGTCAATTTCCGGATCTTCGTTCAGTTGGTCTACCAATGTTAGTAGTTCATTTTCTGTCGTTGTGGCTGGCAAATCGTAAGATTTAGAAACGAAGCCAACTTCTTCACACGCTTTACGCTTACTTCCTACGTAAACCTGAGAAGCTGGGTCTTCACCCACTAAAACAACCGCTAGGCCCGGAGCGCGTAGTCCAGCTTCTGTACGAGCCTTTACACGTGCCGCTACTTCAGAGCGAACCGTTTGAGAAATTAGCTTTCCATCAATATTTTGAGCAGTCATGAATTTCCTTAGTATTGATATTCAAGTTAGTGGCTGATGTTTTTGGCGCATTATTCCAGAAAATCTTTTTGATTACCATCAAGCAAACGATTGCTTTGGTTTAATTTTCAACACTTATATGTTTGTTGCCCTTTTTTTACTCACTTAGATCAGAATGTTACATAAAGCCGTTGCTTTACTGATTCGAATTCGTATAATTCGTTCCTGTAGCGCGCCCTTAGCTCAGCTGGATAGAGCACCTCCCTTCTAAGGAGGTGGTCGAAGGTTCGAATCCTTCAGGGCGTGCCATTATTTAAAGAAACCCGATAACTCTCCGAGTTGTCGGGTTTTTTGCATTTTACACATCATAAAACACTTCTTTTCAAGCGCTACTCATTTTCTTCTGTTATTCGTTTCATTCGGCTTATGTAAGATAAAGTTAAAATTGTTCGTTTTTTGGGTTTACATCATTTGGTAATAAAGCCACTATGAATTCACGAAGAATAGACAAGTAAAGCTATTAGCCAGTCGGTTTAAGAATCAAACCTTCTGCCAATAGCTGATTTAGAGGAAGTAATGGCAGGAAACAGTATCGGACAACATTTCCGCGTGACTACGTTCGGAGAAAGTCACGGTATCGCACTAGGATGTATCGTAGATGGGTGCCCACCAGGATTAGAAATTACCGAAGCAGACCTTCAAAGAGATTTGGACCGTCGTCGCCCTGGTACTTCTCGTTATACAACGGCTCGCCGTGAAGCGGATGAAGTGAAAATCTTATCAGGTGTATTTGAAGGCCAAACTACGGGCACTTCTATTGGTCTATTGATTGAAAATACAGACCAACGCTCTAAAGACTATTCCGAAATTAAAGACAAATTCCGTCCTGGTCATGCTGACTATACCTACCATCAAAAGTACGGTGTGCGTGATTACCGTGGCGGCGGTCGCTCTTCTGCTCGTGAAACTGCAATGCGTGTTGCGGCAGGTGCAATTGCGAAGAAATACCTGAAACAAGAATTTGGTATTGAAATCCAAGCTTACCTCTCTCAAATGGGTGATATCTCAATTGATAAAGTGGATTGGAATGAGATCGAAAACAACGCGTTTTTCTGCCCAGATGCCGACAAAGTTCCTGAGTTTGACCAACTGATTCGTGACCTGCTAAAAGAAGGCAACTCGATCGGTGCGAAGATTCAAGTGGTTGCGACTAAAGTGCCTGTAGGCCTTGGTGAGCCAATATTTGATCGTTTAGATGCTGACATTGCTCACGCTCTAATGAGCATTAATGCGGTGAAAGGTGTTGAGATTGGTGATGGCTTTGATGTCGTTAATCAACGTGGTAGTGAACACCGTGATCCATTAACTCCAGAAGGCTTCAGCAGCAACCATGCTGGCGGTATCTTAGGCGGCATTTCTACTGGTCAAGATATTGTGGCAAGCATTGCGCTTAAACCAACATCAAGCATTACCGTTCCTGGTGACACGATCACTAAAGACGGTGAAGCAACGCAGTTAATCACTAAAGGTCGCCACGATCCATGTGTGGGTATCCGTGCGGTGCCTATTGCTGAAGCGATGCTGGCTATCGTTCTGCTTGATCACTTGCTACGCCATCGCGGTCAAAACTTTGGTGTGACAACTGAAACGCCAAAAATCTAATTTTGCATCTATTCTTTCAATATTGAAATTATAGATACTAAAAGGGGCTGTCTCATTATGAGGCTGCCCCTTTTTTTATATTTTAGTGCATGACGCGCAGCGTTTCGTATTTTAGTACTAGCAAGCGCTAGTGTACCGAGCTTTCAGGGTCAAGCTGAAACGAAGGTAAGCGCCACTTGAATCGTACGGCCGCCATACGCAGCAAGTAACCAACCACAAGCGTAACAATCGTTGCGGTTACGTCGTTAATGCCAAGCTCAAGCAAACCTAGGTATAAACCTGAAGCGACAAGTGCGACAGATGCATATAGCTCTTCATGCAGAACCAATGGTGTTTGACGGCAGATAAGGTCACGCAACAAACCACCAAACACGCCAGTTACCAAGGCAGACACCATACAGATCATTGGGTGCAGACCCATGGTCATCGCGACCTTCGTGCCAATGATGCTGAACACGATAAGACCTAGAGCATCTAAACGAATGAACAAGCCTTTTAACTTGATTACCCATTTAGCCAGTCCTGTTGTGATAACACCTGCGATACAGGTGATCGCCAGATATTGTGGGTTTTCAACCCAACCTAAAGGGTAATGGCCGAGTAAGATATCTCGTACTGTACCGCCGCCAATTGCCGTTGCACTTGCAACCAACATTACACCAAACCAATCCATTTTTTGTTTGCCAGCACTGAGAGCGCCGGTCATGGCTTCTGCCGTGATGCCAATGATATACAAAACACTTAGTAGCATTGCTGTAGCTCTATAATTTAGGTCTATAAATTGGAGTTTTATAAGGCCTTGAGGATATAAAAATGAAGCGCGAGTGTAGTAGTAAAAACGCTGATTGACGAATGAATATTTGTACCGTGAATAGGCATTTCGGATTAGCTAAACTAATTATTTACCTCAAAGTGGTGTAATCTTGGATCAGCAATCGATTGTCACGATAAAGTCTAATGGTTAGCACAAAATCATTACTCGTTATAGGGCTTTACCGAGTGCTTAAAAAAACGCAAAATGCCCCTGTTCTTTTTACTTAAATATGAATTTATGACGCACCAATACTCAGACATTATCGACATTTTTAATCAGACTTTCTTTGAAAGCTTTAACACCAAATTGGAGCTCGGCGCTGATGAGCCGATCTATTTACCTGCCGACGACGACACTCCACATCATCGAATTGTTTTCGCTCGCGGCTTCTATGCCTCTGCGTTACATGAAATAGCACATTGGTGTGTCGCTGGTCCTGAGCGTCGTTTATTGGAAGACTTTGGCTATTGGTATGAACCTGATGGCCGAACTGAGTCAGTTCAAGCTGAGTTTGAAAAAGTCGAAATACGCCCACAAGCGTATGAATGGATCATTGCGACGAGCGCAGGCTTTCCTTTTAATGTCAGCTGTGACAATCTACACGGCGATTTTGAGCCAGATCGCTTGGCCTTTATGAATAAAGTACACAGTGAAGTCATGGGTATCTTAGAAGTTGGCCTCCCTCCTAGAGTAAAAATGCTTTCTGAAGCATTACGCAGCTTCTACGATGTTGAACCGTTATGTGCTAGTCAATTTATTGTGAAATAAGAGAATATTATGATTATCGAATTTGAAGAAAAACTACTTGAAGTAATTGATGCTCGCATTGAAAACGCATCAGACGATGAATTGTTTGCTGGTGGTTACTTACGTGGTCATATTTCTCTTTCAGTGGCTTCATGTGAAGAAGAAGGTATTGAAGACGTGGCTGAAGTAAAAGTACGCATTGAAAAGAGTTTAGAAGATGCACGCTCTGAACTAACACCAGCAGACCGCACTATCGTCAATGACCTTTGGGTTGAGCTACAGAATCAAGCTTGATCGCTAGCTATTTATCATTATCCGCTCAGTCCCTCCCTTTTCATTTTGCTGAGTCGTGAATAGTTTGAGACTCATTCGAAATTTTTGAATGAGTCCGTTCATTTCTTGTGATGGTTCCATTTCCTGGCTACGTTATTCTAATCCCACTTAACGGAATTACAGAAAGGTCACATCATGAAAGTTATCGCATTTGGTGCAAGCACAAGCTCTACCTCCATCAACAAAGCATTAGCAACTTACGCAGCTAACTTGATTGAAGGTGCTGAAGTAAAAGTTCTAAACATCAACGATTACAACGTTCCTATGTTCAGTGAAGATACTGAGAAAGAAATTGGCCAAGCTGAAGGTGCGCAGGCATTCTTGCGTGATTTAGCAGAAGCTGACGTATTTGTTATCTCGTTTGCAGAACACAATGGTCACTATCCTGCAGCGTACAAAAATCTCTTTGATTGGGCGACACGCATTGAACGTTCAGTATTTGGTGACAAGCCAGCGGTTTACTTAGCGACTTCTCCTGGTCCTGGTGGTGCGCAAACTGTGCTTGGTGCGGCAACAGGTTCAGCACCATTTTTTGGCGGTAACGTTAAAGCGTCGCTTTCAGTA
>NZ_JBHNYN010000015.1:0-102916 GCF_054960695.1 Vibrio sp. PSi01 | reverse complement strand
GAATGAGGCTTTTAAATTGTTGGCCATCTCATTAAAGGCTTCTACCAACAGGCTGGTTTCGTAGATGTTATTGCCAGATTTTGGCATGCCGCTGTCCCAGTCGCCGTTCGCGAGACGTTTGGCGGCATCTGCTGTGGAGGTGATGGGTTGGGTAACTCGATTAAAGGCGATCAATCCTGCGATAATACCGATACAGCTGAGAAGCAGTCCAAGTAGCCAGCTATTTCTTTGGTTTTTAGGTAAATCACCAAGCAGGTTGGTTTCAGGGATCGACATACCAATAAACCAATTGATGCCGTGATCATCTTGATAAGGCGTGATCTGATTGAAGTATTGTTCACCATCAAGAGTAAATTTGAAACGTTGCACGCCCATATTTTCAATCAAATGAAATTGGTCAACGTAACTGGCGCTCTCTTTTATGATGGGGTTAGCACTTTCTGTTGCTAATAAGCGCTGACCTTTATGAGTTTTACCGGTTCCCCAAGAGACAACGCTGCCCCCACCAGAGTGCGCCACCAAGCGCTGCTGTTGGTCAATAATATAGACAGAGGCATCGGTTTCGGCTTTTAGGTTTCTTAAGAAGGCGTTGAAAGTGTTGATCTTGATGTCACTGACAATCACGGCTTTAAATTCGTTGTCGTCATAGATAGGTGCTAGGGCTGAAAGCGTGATCTCTTGGCGTTCATCAGCGTTGGCGTAAATGGGCGACCAAGAAGCTGTTTTTTGATTAACAACAGGCGTGTACCAAGGACGAATTCTCGGATCGTATCCCGAAATGACGGAGCGAATGTCTTCACTAATCGTGCTGCCGCGATAAATGACAAGTTGATCTTGGGTTCGGTCATCTTGCACCATCAAGGTATAACCATTGTTGGCTTCTTGACGAAAGCCAACGTAGTTACCGTCTTCAGAGCCAAAGCCGATCACATCCAGTTGAGGAACGGCCTGAAAATGCGTAGAGAACTTATAAAGAATATAGTCTTGAACTCTGCTGAGGTTCCCCGATTGATAAAGGTGGTGGTAACCGATGTTGTGGCTCAGCGAGAGGTTGGCGTGAAACGGTTTTTCTAAAAACTCAGAAAGACTTTTATGAACGTTGTCTGTGAGTGATGTTAGTTGTCGCGCACTAAGATCACTCACCATTTCTTTGTAGCTTTGCTTTTGAGTAAAAACCATTACGCTCATAGTGAATAGAAAAATCATCACGAATGGCAGAACCACAGCGGTTCTTAATGTAATTTTTGTTTTCAAAGACATCGTCGCTACAACTTTAGTGAATGGCATACCTTAATTGTACCGACACTACTCAAACCAAGCGACTCTTTTTTGGGTTAAAAAGTCGCTGCATCGAAAGTCATATCAGGTCAGTACAGTTCTTTGAGTTTACGGGTTAGGGTGTTTCTGCCCCAACCTAAAACCTTAGCTGCATCTTGTTTATGACCATTGGTATGGTTGAGTGCAGCCTCGAGCAGTATACGTTCAAACTCTGGTAGAGCGTAAGTGAGCAGCTCTTTTTCTCCTGAATCAAGCGCACATTTCGCCCAATTCGCGAGCAGTTGCTGCCAGTTATCTCCGGTACCTGAAGTGGTCACGACTTTTTCTTCCAACAATTCCGGTGGTAGATCGGAAGGCAGTATCTCGCTGCCGCTAGCCATCACCGTTAACCAACGACAAATATTCTCAAGCTGACGTACGTTACCAGGCCAATTCAGTTGGTTGAGCTTTAGAATCGTTTCTGGATGCAGTGTCTTCACTTCAACGCCTAACTCTTCTGCAGCTGAGGCTAAAAAGTGGTGAGTCAGCTTTTCAATGTCCTGTTTACGTTCGCGTAGTGCTGGAATATGAATTCGAATGACGTTAAGTCGATGGAAAAGGTCTTCACGAAACCCACCTTCATGAACTAATCGTTCGAGGTCTTGGTGGGTCGCTGCGACGATGCGAACATCGACCTTAACTGCAGAGTGACCACCTACGCGATAGAACTGACCATCAGAAAGTACACGCAATAGACGAGTTTGAATATCGAGTGGCATATCACCGATTTCATCAAGAAACAGCGTGCCGCCGTTAGCCTGCTCAAAACGTCCTTGGCGAACATTGTTAGCACCAGTAAACGCGCCTTTTTCGTGGCCAAATAGCTCTGATTCAATGAGATCTTTAGGAATAGCCGCCATATTAAGGGCGATAAATGGCTTTTTCGCTCTTGGGCTGTGTCGGTGCAAAGCATGCGCGACGAGCTCTTTACCCGTACCTGACTCACCGTTAATAAGAACCGAAATGGATGAACGAGATAAACGACCAATAGCGCGGAAAACTTCCTGCATCGCAGGTGCTTCACCAATGATTTCTGGCGCATTAGTGTCTTCAGTTACTTCGCTGGCTTGTTCGCGTTTCTGTTCATGGCTATGCGCAATCGCTCGCTCTACCAGAGTCAGTGTTTCATCGATATCAAACGGTTTAGGCAGATACTCAAAGGCCCCTTTTTGGTACGCATTGACTGCTGCATCTAAGTCTGAGTGCGCGGTCATAATAATGACGGGTAGATCAGGCGATCGCTGATGAACTTGATGTAACAATTCAATCCCGTCGATACCAGGCATTCTAATATCAGATACTAATACATCTGGCGTTTCGCGCTCAAGAGCAAGCAATACGCTCTCTGCGTCGGCAAATGTTTCGCACTTTATGTCCGCAGAAGACAGTGTTTTCTCTACTACCCATCGGATAGAGCTGTCGTCATCAACGACCCAAACGTATCCCTTACTCATAATTCAATTCCTTTACAGCCAATTCTATTGTGATAATCATTGTTGTTTTTATTTTTCGGTATTCTTTTTTGCCTTTAAAGCTCGGTTTTCCATTGGGATCTAGCTTCACTTATATCGGCAAGTAAATCGTGAATGTGGTATTTCCTGGCCAGCTTTCAACGTCAATTTTCCCATTGTGTTGATCGATCAGGTTTTGCGATATGGATAACCCTAATCCCGTGCCACCTTCTCGCCCGCTAACCATTGGGTAAAACAGTGTGTCTTTTAATTCATCAGGAATACCTGGGCCGTTATCGCTGATCTCAATACGAGCAGCGAGTTTGTGTCGCTGCCCATGAATATTGGCTTGATGCACCGTTCTGGTGCGAATGGTGATTTTTCCTGATTCTTGGGTCTTTAAAATCTGTGCAGCATTGCTCACGATATTGAGCATGGCTTGTTCAACTTGGGCGGAATCCATCAAAATCGCGGGCAAGCTCGGGTCGTAATCTCTTTCGATAGCGAGTGTTGAACCTGATTCGAGTTCAACAAGTTGTCTTACTTTTTCGAGTATTTGATGGAGGTTCTCTTCCGATTTTGTTCCTGGCTTTTGTGGACCAAGAAGGCGGTCGACTAACGCTCTCAAGCGGTCGGCTTGCTCAATAATGATCTGCGTATACTCATTAAGGGACTGATCGGGCAGCATTTTTCCAAGCAGCTGCGCCGCGCCTCTTAATCCACCTAACGGGTTCTTAATTTCATGCGCTAACCCTCGCACCAGCAGCTTAGCCGCTTGTTGTTGCGCGTGCTGGTTTAGCTCTTGGCTGAGTCGTCTTTGTTGGTCTATCTTGCGCATCTCTACCAATAGCAAGGTCTCACGTTGCCAAGATATTGGGCTCACTGTCACTTCAAGCATTAATGGGCGGTTATCGACAACAAAGGTAACGTCACTGTCGGTAATGCTCTGGCCACTTTGCAGAGGTTGTGTCAGGAGGGCTAAATCGAGAGAGGCATGTTGGATGAGTTGACTCAATGGATGATCAACGATGCGTCTCGCACTTTGTGAAAAGAGTTGTTCAGCCGATGGGTTGGCGTATCGCACATACAGTTGCTCATCGAGCATCAATGTCGAGGTCACCATATTATCGAGAATGGCACTGGAAAGTTGATGTGTATCTATGCTGTCGCGTTTCGCTGATCGATTCACTATTTCGTCCTTGAACTGGTGTTTTCTCACTGCACCAATTTGGTGCGTAGCTAAGTTCAAGTATGGCGCATATCAATCAGAAGCTAAAGTTAATTCATTAAAGTTGCTGAAAGCTGTTGAGAACAGGTGAAAAGCTGAGGTAATTCCGTCTCTTTTAACACACAGGCCTACTTGATCGTCGCTCGATGTAAATACACGGTGACTGGACTAGTAGATGCAATAAGCTTGCCGCTTCTATGTGCTTGAATTGCAATGGTGTGAGTACCTCGGTCTATGCCCTTTAGTTCCCAGTGATATTGGGTTTGTGGAGCGCCATAACGACGACCATCAAGCATGAGTTGTAATTGTTCCCCGATACCTAGCTTTCGGCTCAGTTCTATTTTAATAGGGATTAAGCCGCGGTTGCTGCGGATGGTTTGATCGTGAACGGGAGTCAGCATAGTCAGTGTTAACTGAGTAGGGAGTTCTCGTTCTGTGGTGTTGTCGGCTGTTGGCTGATCATGAACTGGCGCAGTCACTTTCGTTGCCGATGAAGCCGAGGAATCAACGGGTATCGAGCTTTCAAATTTAGGCGCGGGCGCAGAAGCTTGTACGTCAGGTAAGTGAAGAGACTTGGCATTTTCAGCGGTGGGCATATCACTAAAGTGGAGTACGCCCTCGCTATCTTCCCAGGTATATACCGTTTGAGAAGAGCATGAGAGTGCGACTGTTAACCCGATCAGGAACAGTATATTTTTCATATCTTTAGCCTCTTTTAACCGCTAGGTGACTTCACGTTTGGCGTTGATTTTATTGTATTTATAGCAGCAGCCTCTGAAGGCTTTTGTCTAAGGTATGGTACGAGGAGGGGGGCGTCGAGAGAATAAAAAAAAGGCCCACCTGCGAGGCGAGCCTAATATTTTTTAGCACTTCTTACATGTTGCAGTAAGAGTCACTACACGATTATTAATCGAGGATTAAACTGAGTAGTACAGTTCAAACTCAAGTGGGTGTGTAGCCATGTTCACGCGTTGTACGTCGTCAGATTTCAGAGTGATGTAAGAATCGATGAAGTCGTCAGAGAATACGCCGCCAGCTGTTAGGAACTCACGGTCGTCGCTAAGTGCTGCAAGAGCTTCTTGTAGAGATTCCGCAACTGTTGGGATTTCAGCTGCTTCTTCTGCAGGAAGGTCGTATAGATCTTTGTCCATAGCTTCGCCTGGGTGGATCTTGTTCTTGATACCGTCAAGGCCAGCCATCAGCATTGCTGAGTAGCATAGGTATGGGTTAGCTGCTGGATCACCAAAACGTAGCTCGATACGACGTGCTTTAGGGCTTGGTACTACTGGGATACGGATAGAAGCAGAACGGTTACGTGCTGAGTAAGCAAGCATTACCGGTGCTTCGAAACCAGGTACAAGACGCTTGTACGAGTTAGTTGATGGGTTAGCAAATGCGTTGATTGCACGAGCGTGTTTGATTACACCACCGATGTAGTAAAGCGCCATTTCAGATAGGCCGCCGTACTTATCACCAGCAAACAGGTTTACACCGTCTTTTGCTAGAGATTGGTGAACGTGCATACCAGAACCGTTGTCACCAACTAGTGGCTTAGGCATGAATGTTGCCGTTTTACCAAATGCGTGAGCAACGTTGTGTACAACGTACTTGTAGATTTGAGTTTCATCAGCTTTCGCTGTTAGTGTGTTGAAGCGAGTTGCGATTTCGTTTTGACCCGCAGTTGCTACTTCGTGGTGGTGAGCTTCAACAACTAGGCCCATCTCTTCCATTACTAGACACATTGCTGAACGGATGTCTTGAGATGAATCGACAGGAGCTACTGGGAAGTAACCGCCTTTAACGCCAGGACGGTGACCTTTGTTACCGCCTTCGATGTCAGAACCTGTGTTCCAAGCTGCTTCTACGTCATCAATCTTGAAGAAAGAACCAGACATGTCGTTTGAGAACTTAACGTCATCAAATAGGAAGAATTCTGGTTCTGGACCAACTAGAACTGTGTCTGCGATACCTGTAGAACGTAGGTACTCTTCAGAACGTTTAGCGATAGAGCGTGGGTCACGGTCGTAGCCTTGCATTGTTGCAGGCTCAAGAATGTCACAACGGATGTTTAGTGTTGCGTCTTCTGTGAATGGGTCTAGTACAGCAGATGCAGCGTCTGGCATCATTACCATGTCAGATTCGTTAATGCCTTTCCAACCAGCTACTGAAGAGCCGTCAAACATTTTACCTTCTTCAAAGAAGTCAGCATCAACTTGGTGAGAAGGAATAGAGATATGCTGCTCTTTACCTTTTGTATCAGTAAAACGTAAGTCGATAAATTTAACTTCGTTCTCTTGGATCAGGGATAGTACATTTTCTACTGACATCTTGGATAACCTCCAGTGTTATTAATTCGGTATTAGCTCGATTCGGTTGAAACTAGCATTGATTAATGTCTGTATGTGCATTAATCGATGCTGATTTATCTATAGCCAAAAACGTGCCAAAAAAATTATTCCATTAATTTCAATGATTTACTTGTTTAACTGTTTTGTTCTCTTTGGTTTTTGCACCAAAATGATCTCTATCTGCACTTGTTTGGTGCAATCGTTTGTCTGTGCACCAAGATGAGTCATGAACGAATACTATTCAGCAATGAATTGCTTAAGTTGTCAATCCACTTTTACGGTTTTGAGAGAGATTCGGCTTGAAGCTGATTTGGTAATGATTCTTCAGAGTCATATAAAATGGACGGTTGGGTACGATACTGAATCAAAGTTAAGCGGATATGAATCGCTAATAAAGAAAAAAGCCTTGGTTCAGATCACATATTTCTGGGTTTTTGTCTAGAATCTGGTATATTATTGACCGTTTTTTAAATCAAGCTAGCGGTTATTATCCAAACTTTTGAGATAAGTGACGGCTACTTTTATGAGTGAATCGAGAATCCATGTCTACTCCACAGATTGATAAGTTAAGAAATATCGCGATCATCGCGCACGTTGACCACGGTAAAACGACTTTGGTTGATAAACTGCTACAACAGTCAGGCACTCTTGAGTCTCGTGGTGAAGCTGAAGAGCGTGTCATGGATTCGAATGACATCGAAAAAGAGCGTGGCATTACCATTCTTGCTAAGAACACAGCAATCAACTGGAATGATTACCGCATCAACATCGTAGATACTCCGGGACACGCGGACTTCGGTGGTGAAGTTGAGCGTATCATGTCTATGGTTGATTCAGTTCTTCTGATCGTAGATGCAGTTGACGGCCCAATGCCTCAAACTCGTTTCGTAACGCAAAAAGCATTCGCACACGGTCTTAAGCCAATCGTTGTAATTAACAAGATTGACCGCCCAGGCGCTCGTCCTGATTGGGTTATGGATCAAGTATTCGACCTTTTCGACAACCTAGGTGCTACTGATGAGCAACTAGACTTCACCGTTGTTTACGCTTCAGCTCTAAACGGTTGGGCAACAATGACTGAAGGCGAAACTGGCGAGAACATGGAACCATTGTTCCAAGCTGTTGTTGATACAGTTGAAGCGCCTGCAGTTGACCTTGACGGCCCACTACAAATGCAAATTTCGCAACTTGATTACAGCTCTTACGTAGGTGTTATCGGTGTTGCTCGTGTTACTCGTGGTTCTGTTAAGCCAAACCAACAAGTAACTATCGTGAATGCTGAAGGCAAAAAACGTAACGGTAAAGTAGGTACTGTACTTGGTTACCTAGGTCTTGAGCGTCACGAAGTAGATCAAGCTAACGCTGGCGACATCATTGCAATCACAGGTCTTGGTGAGCTGAAAATTTCAGACACTATCTGTGACGTAAACAATGTTGAAGCAATGGAACCACTGTCTGTTGATGAACCAACAGTAACAATGACTTTCCAAGTAAACACTTCTCCGTTCGCGGGTAAAGAAGGTAAGTTTGTAACTTCACGTAACATCCTTGAGCGTCTTGAAAAAGAATTGGTTCATAACGTTGCACTACGTGTTGAAGAAACTGAAAGTCCAGACCGTTTCCGCGTATCAGGCCGTGGTGAGCTTCACCTTTCTATCCTGATCGAAAACATGCGTCGTGAAGGTTTCGAGCTTGCAGTATCTCGTCCAGAAGTAATCATCAAAGAAGAAGATGGTCAGAAAATGGAACCGTTCGAAACGGTGACTATCGATGTAGTTGAAGAGCACCAAGGTGCGATCATGGAAAGCATCGGTCTACGTAAGGGTGAGCTAACAGATATGGCACCAGATGGTAAAGGCCGTGTTCGCATGGACTTCATGATGCCTTCTCGTGGTCTTATCGGTTTCCAAACTGAATTCCTTACAATGACATCGGGTTCTGGTCTTATTTACCACTCGTTCGATCATTACGGTCCTTACAAAGGCGGTATCATTGGTCAGCGTAACAACGGTGTTCTAATCTCGAACGCGACTGGTAAAGCACTGACTTACGCATTGTTCTTCCTTCAAGCTCGTGGTCGTCTATTCACAGAGCACGCTGATGAAGTTTATGAAGGTCAAGTAATCGGTATTCACAACCGTTCAAACGACCTGACAGTAAACTGTCTGAAAGGTAAGCAACTAACGAACGTTCGTGCATCTGGTACTGATGAAGCACAAGTTCTTTCTCCACCGATCAAGCACACTCTAGAGCAAGCTCTTGAGTTTATCGATGAAGATGAACTAGTAGAAGTAACGCCACTAAACGTACGTATCCGTAAGAAGCTTCTTACTGAAAACGAACGTAAGCGTGCAGCACGTCCAGCTAAGGCTTAATTGCCAGCAGACTAGCTTCTAGCTATCAAGCAGTTTTAGAATAAGTAAGAAAGCCCCGAGTAGCCTAGCTGCTCGGGGCTTTTGTTTTGTGTGCGGCTTGGAAAAGTATCGAAAACCATCAGCTGTGTGAGGTTCCTTATCACACTCGTGCCTCGCTGTAGGGAATGACGGTAGTTTGCTTAGATTCAGGTCAACGAGATGCGAGATACAAAGAGCATTCAAGTATTCGTCATCCTCAAGAGGGAGGACCGGCCGAGTTGGGGATTGAGCTTTTGATACCTAGGTGACTTTTAACAAATAGAGCCCGTTCTTCGACTGACATAAATGGAACCTCGACAACCTCATAACCCAGTTCTTGGTAGACTGTTACTAAAGCGTGGTGAATTTCTAAGGCTTCTTCAAACGGATAAGGGCGCACTTCATCTTGCACATAGATAGAAGCCTCTGGGCGGCAGAATAGGGCTTGTGAGTGATAGCCTTGGCTCGCTTCTCGGTAGGTCACATCAATATCGAGATTCGCCTGAGCTAAGTAACCGCAGATATCTGGAATCGCACGGTCGAGAAATGCAATCTGGTGTTGATTCGCTTGCTCTTTTTGCTCACTCATCACGGTTAAGCACAAGTGAGCAAAGCCCGGAAGGTCTAACCAAGGTAATATACCGTTCTCAAGTTGACTCTGCTGTTCTATCAACTGGCGAGAGGACTCAGCGAATATCGGGTAACCCATGTCACCCAAGGCATTAATTAGTGTGGTTTTACCAGCCCCTGGGCCGCCAGTAACAATGATTGGGTTCATACGGATTTATCTTAATTCGCTTCTAATGGCACTACTTCTGATTGAGTTGAGCTAGGAATTTATCCGACTCTGCTATTGCCGCATTCATCTGCTCTATTGCATAGGCGATGTCTTTTTCTAAGCTCATAAACTCTCCCTGCAACGAACCGACAGCGCTCGCATTTAGGTTGTGCTTGAGATAAAGCGTATTGTCGCGAAGGGTGTTGAGTACAGGGTCCATCTTTTTCTCGGCACGTTTCATCGCTGAAAGCATCGTTTGGTAAGACGATTTAGTCTCACGCAGCTTTTGCTCACTTGAACGACGCAGTGAGTCGCTAGTGTAAAGGTCTAGTTCACTTTGCCATTCGGCGAATAGCGCATCTGATACATCTTCAATAGCAGCAATCCGGTCACTGACATTTTGCGCGGCTTTCTCGCTGTCTTGGTATTTATCATTGATTTGGTTGTACATGTCTTCAAGGTCGCCACCGTTGAAGTTAGTCAGGCTGCTGAGCGCCTCTAGCGCGCTACTAAACTCTTCCTGAGCATCCTGCTGCGACTCTTTAGCGTCTTCCACTCTATCGACCATAATGTCGCGCTTGTGGTATCCCACTTGCTCCATAGCCGAGTAATAAGCGGACTGGCATCCAGTTAGGGTAAAAATAGAGAGGACTATAACTATTAAATAAGGCATCCTAGTTTCCTATAGTTAAATAAAGGAATATTAATTAGGACTATGAACGAGTTACCAGGGAGTTACAAGTTGAAGATAAAAAACGCAATCACTGGAAGCATCCAGTTTTCCCGCTATCTCCTCACGCGAATGACACACGATAGAGTCAATGTGAATGCCGGGTACTTGGCGTACATTACTTTGCTCTCAATTGTGCCGATGTTGACGGTTCTGCTCTCTATTTTGTCGTCATTCTCAATTTTTGCTGATGTTGGGCTCGTGATTCAAAACTTCGTTATTACCAACTTTGTTCCTGCGTCTGGGGATGCGGTGCATGGTGCCTTGTTAGAGTTTGTCGCCAATACTGGCAAAATGACAGCGGTAGGTAGTGTGTTCTTATTCGTTGCTGCACTGATGTTGATCTCCAATATCGATAAGAACCTAAACTACATCTGGCGAGTAACGGAAAAGCGACGTGCCGTGTTGTCTTTTTCCATGTACTGGATGGTGCTGACCCTTGGGCCTATTCTAGTGGGCGCTAGTATTGCAGCGACCTCTTACGTGACGTCATTGAATTTGCTGCAAAACGAAGTCGTATCGAGTGCATTTAATACCATTATTCGCAGACTTCCTTTGATTCTCTCTTTCTTTGCGTTTTTTGGCCTATATCTTCTTGTTCCAAACAAAAAGATACACTTTTCTCATGCCGCGGCAGGTTCTTTGGTGGCGGCAATTTTGTTTGAATTGAGTAAGAAAGGCTTTGCAGCTTACATTACTCAGTTTCCTTCTTACCAGTTGATTTACGGCGCGCTAGCGGCGATCCCGATTCTCTTTGTTTGGGTTTATTTGTGTTGGCTGATCGTGCTAGTCGGAGCTGAAGTGACAGCCGCGCTTGGTGAGCACGAACAGTGGAGTGACTCGCAAGAAATGGTACACTCAGCGGATAACGATGAAATTCCAGAACAAGGAAACAACAGTGATAGCCCTGATTCAAAGAGTAAGTGAAGCTGCCGTTCGAGTTGATGGCGAAGTAGTTGGTGAGATTGAACAAGGCTTATTGGTTCTATTAGGCGTAGAAAAAGGTGATGACGAAGCCAAAGCCAAACGTTTGATGGAACGAGTAACAACTTATCGTGTCTTTGAAGATGAAGACGGAAAAATGAACCTCAACGTAAAACAGGTTGAAGGTAAAGTGTTGGTGGTTTCTCAATTCACACTGCCAGCCGATACAAAAAAGGGAACTCGAGCGGGCTTTTCTCGTGGAGCAAACCCTGAAGATGCGGAGCGTCTTTACGATTATTTCTCTAACCAATGTGAATCAGTATTGCCAACGGAACGTGGCCGATTTGCAGCCGACATGAAAGTGTCATTGGTTAATGATGGCCCAGTAACATTCTGGCTGCAGGTTTAAACTTAAAAGGATAAGCATGTTTAAACTGATAACACCGACCACCGAAAATCAACTGAACAAGTATTACCATTTTCGTTGGCAGATGCTGCGTGAACCTTGGCGAATGCCGGTAGGTTCCGAGCGTGATGAATATGATGCCATGAGTCACCATCGCATGATTGTCGATGGTCGTGGCCGTCCGATGGCGATTGGCCGCCTTTACATCACTCCAGACCTCGAAGGTCAGATCCGTTATATGGCGGTAAAGAACTCTCGTCGAAGTAAAGGCATGGGCTCATTGATTTTAGTGGCGTTAGAGTCACTGGCTCGCCAAGAGGGTGCCAAACGTCTAGTGTGTAATGCACGTGAAGATGCGATCTCATTCTATGAGAAAAACGAATTTGAGCGTCGTGGTGAAATTAATGACCAGCGTGGTCCAGTTCGTCATCAGCAGATGGTGAAACACCTTGATCCGATGGCTGATGTACTGCGTAAGCCTGAATGGTGTAATGAGCTACAACAGCGCTGGGAAAATCAAATTCCGATCAGTGACAAGATGGGTATCAAAATTAACCAATACACGGGTTATCAGTTTGAATGTAGTGCTCAGTTGAACCCAAACCTTAATCCTCACAACACCATGTTTGCAGGCTCAGCTTTCACCTTAGCGACATTAACAGGCTGGGGAATGACTTGGTTGTTGATGAAAGAGCGTGGACTTACTGGTGATATCGTTCTGGCTGACAGTAATATTCGTTATCGTCACCCGGTTGAGCAAAACCCAGTCGCTGCTACTTCATTGGATGGAATCAGTGGTGATTTAGATCGTCTCGCTTCAGGTCGAAAGGCTCGTATCATTATCCACGTGACTATTCATAGTGGCGATGTTGAAGCGGTTGAATTCACGGGCACTTATATGCTGATCCCTGACTACAAAAAGCGATTATCAACAGACACTAACGTAAGCGTATAGCTGACACTGACTAACAGATACAAGGCGCCTACTCCTGTGGAGTGGCGCTTTTTTGTTGGCAGTTATTAATCTCCGAATATTTCGCTTGGTCGAGCTTTCCTGAGATTTGATGGCATTGGTCAGTTAAGGTGATGGAAAGTGTGTGTTTGCTAGTTTCTAGCAAATCGAGTTCTCCTGAGACCTCGCCAGTTAACGTTTGAATCCTTTGCGAACCTTGCGCTTCAGCGGATGCACCAATGATGTGCGTTGGTTCAAGGGTGAAACGGCCACGGTCAAAACTGGCATTCAGTTCTGGGACTTCAAATACATTATTACTCGAGGTTTCAGAAAGCTTATCGTTAAAGGTCATCATGCCTTGGCGAACGCTACCAGTAAGTTGGCCTGAGGTTGAGTACCCGAGCATTAGTGAATCGCCGTACAAACCTGCGGCTTGAAGTTCGAATTCTCCATAACCTGTCGCATCGAGTGGCAATTTAAGTTGCTGCAACATTAGTGAGATTGGTAACCCGTCAGCAGAGACATCTAAGCTCCATGGTTTGCTTATTTTGTTAAAATCGAGCGTTGCATTTGCTTCAATATAACCATCCCGTAGTGGGGCAAACAGGCGTGTTAACGTCCATTTCCCCTGCTCGCTATGCATTTCAATCACAGGTTGGGCGCTGAGGATGTTTTGATAGCTCGCATCGTTGGCGCTGGCCATCAACTTGCCCTGCCATAGACCTAATTTTCGGTCTTGAAGTAATTGAACCTGACGCCCCTCGATATGTAGCCCTGAGACTTGCCAGTAAGGTTTCTCGGCGAGTTGAATGAGTTGGCTGCGTTCGACGTTAAGTTGCTTGATAGAGATCTGTTGTAGCTCTTCAAACCAAGGCGTTAGGCGAACTGCAGGTAAATGTTCATCTAGGCTCTCCTTGATCCACTTTATTCCGCGAACATCGAGTTGTGTTAATTCAACGGTGCTCGGAGTTACTTTTCCATTCAGTTGAATACTGCCTTGAAGAAGTTGAGTATAGAAATCTTCAATCAGAATCTGGTTTGGTTGGAGGTTCAACTTAACGCTTGGGTCGATGAACCTGTCATCATCTAAAATGACACCTTCTGCTTGCAGAGAGAGCGTCGCTTGCTGTTGCTCCCACCATCTAAAAGGCAGTTGGATATTTTCGAGTGACGCATCAAAAGCGGTTAAGTGGCCATCTTGCCATTGCACGTCACTGCGTAGAATATCGAGACTGTTGATGTGATTGATCTGAATGCCTGCGACATCCCAATCTTTGTTTAACAGGCTTTGGGTCTGTTGTTCGTTTAATCGTAAGCCATCGACTGTGACATTCACCAATGACCAATCGCGTTGGTATTGTTCTGCCTGTCCAGATATTTTGGCTCCACGCCAATCAAATGAAGCGCCATAAAGGGTGCTATCACTCGGTTTTAGGTCTAAGTCTATCAACAGATTATCGAATGCTTCACCTTGCCAATACAATTGCGAGGCGGAGAGTTGGGTTTTGCCATAGGGCAGCAGTGAACGGTTGTCCCCCCAAATGGGTTCGGAGATCTGGAGGTTGATGCCTCGTGTATTAAAGTCTGGAGTCGAGAAATCTAGATTATTGATGGCCAACTGATGGAGTTTGAGACTTGGTTGAGTCAATACCGATGTGAGTGTTTCCAGATCGTCAGCTTCTAACTGGAGTCCGCTGATTAACACCGAGTCTAAAACCAGCTTGGCTTCAATAAGAGAGTCTGAACTGAACCAGATATCGATCTTATCGATATAAAGAGGCGTTTGCTGTTTAGGTTGGTTGTGGGTGATGCCCATCAAGGTGATGTGATACGGCGCCTGATACTCAATATCTTCAATGAGTACAGGTTGTTCAATCGTATGCTTGATAAAAAAGTTAGCAACATCAGCTCGGTATTGAGTTTGTAAGCTTAATAGCAGCGCCGCGAGAAGTGCAACGATGATGGAAAGCACAATGCCGAGCACCATGAATACCTTTTTCATTCCTTGAAAGCCTTAATTTTCACTAGTCTTAAAACAGAGTGGAACAAAAATGGGTAAGCAGCAACAAAAAAGCCCCTCAAAAGAGGGGCTTGCTACAAAAATATCATTTTGAAACAGGGTCTTTGCATTTCGCTCAACCCCGAGCAGACTTTAGGGTTAGTCTAGTTGTGGACCTGCAGCAACCAGTGACTTACCTTCAGCGTTATCTGTGTACTTGTCAAAGTTGTTGATGAAGCGCTCTGCTAGATCTTTCGCTTTGCTTTCCCACTGCAATGGATCAGTGTACGTATCACGCGGGTCAAGAATCGTAGGATCTACGTCGTGCAACGCTAGCGGTACTTCTAGGTTAAACATAGGGATAACCTTAGTATCCGCTTGGTCGATTGAGCCATCTAAGATAGCGTCAATGATGCCACGAGTATCTTGAATCGAGATACGTTTGCCTGTGCCGTTCCAACCAGTGTTCACTAGGTAAGCTTCTGCTCCCGCCGCTTCCATACGTTTCACAAGCACTTCAGCGTACTGAGTTGGGTGAAGAGTTAGGAATGCAGCACCGAACGCAGCAGAGAACGTAGGAGTTGGCTCAGTAATACCGCGCTCTGTACCCGCTAGTTTCGCTGTGAAGCCAGATAGGAAGTGGTACTTCGTTTGTTCTGGAGTCAGTTTAGATACTGGCGGTAGAACACCAAATGCATCAGCGGTCAGGAAGATAACTTTTTGAGCGTGACCTGCTTTTGATACTGGTTTAACAATGTTGTCGATGTGATGAATCGGGTAAGAAACACGAGTGTTCTCTGTTTTTGAACCGTCATCAAAATCGATAGAACCATCGCCACGAACCGTTACGTTCTCTAGTAGTGCATCACGACGGATTGCGTTGTAGATTTCAGGTTCAGCTTCTTTAGATAGACGAATTGTCTTCGCGTAACAACCACCTTCAAAGTTGAAGATACCATCGTCATCCCAACCGTGCTCATCATCACCGATTAGCTCACGTTTAGGATCGGTTGATAGGGTTGTTTTACCAGTGCCTGATAGACCGAAGAAAATAGCGACATCGCCTTTCTCGCCAACGTTTGCACTACAGTGCATTGAAGCAATACCTTGTAGAGGTAGTAGGTAGTTCATCATTGCGAACATACCTTTTTTCATCTCACCGCCGTACCAGGTACCGCCAATGATCTGAACACGTTCAGTCAGGTTGAAAGCGACAAAGTTCTCAGAGTTTAGACCTTGTTTCTCCCAGTTAGGGTTGGTTGTTTTAGCACCGTTCATTACCACGAAATCAGGTTCGAACGTTGCTAGTTCTTCGTCGGTTGGACGAATGAACATGTTCTTAACGAAGTGCGCTTGCCACGCTACTTCAGTGATAATACGCACACTTAAACGCGTATCTGGGTTAGCACCACAATAACCGTCGATGACAAACAGACGCTTGCCAGATAGCTGAGTTGTTACAAGCTCTTTCAGCTCGTCCCATACTTCAGTGGTAATCGGTTTGTTGTCATTTTTGCCTTGATCTGACCACCACATGGTATCGCGTGTTGTGTCATCTTTAACAATGTACTTATCTTTTGGTGAGCGGCCAGTAAAGATACCAGTATCAACCGCAACGGAGCCTAGTTCCGTTACTACGCCTTTTTCGTAGCCTTCTAGACCCGGCAGTGTTTCTTCAACGAATAACTGCTCGTAGCTAGGATTACGAAGAACTTCGGTAACGCCAGTCAGTCCGTGCTTAGTTAGATCAATTTGTGCAGCCTTAGTATGTTCCATAACGGTCATAGGTGCTCCTTGTAGGATATTTTGTAGGGATTTTGTAATAATTTTTTATTGTTATCTGCTCACCATGCTAGCAACGAGGCTCGGGGGAAACAGGGATACAGCTCAAAAAATATCCATATTAACCTTGGGGTTTTAAGCGCCTCGTCACATATTGGCCCAACTAGTCTATCCTGTACGCAAACCTTTGCGCTAGGGGCGAGAACATTATTAATTGATTAAAATTAAGCGGTGATTTTATTACGAGATGTTACGGAGTTTGCGCTATTTTGATCACAAAAAAGGCCAGCTGAGTGCTGACCTTTTTGGGGTAAATTACGTGTTTTTGGTACGCCGTAAATTAATGAACCGTATTGCTGCCTTTATCTGCCGCTTCTGCGTAAAGAGCATCTACATCATTTTTGTCGAACGAGTAGTTTGTGCCACAGTAATCGCAGTGTAGTCCCACACTACCTTCCGTGCTTAGAATGTCGTAAATCTCTTCTTGAGCAACAGTAATGATAGCCGCAGCGCTTCGATCACGTGAACAGCCACAGAAGAACTCAACCGGTTGAGGTGTAAATACCTGAACCTTCTCTTGGTTGTATAGACGGTAAAGCAGTTCGTTAGCTTCTAAAGAGAACAACTCTTCGTTTTTAACGGTGTCGGTTAGTTGCTCTAGATGCTCGAAATCATCTGGCGTACCTGTGCCGTCAGGCATAACTTGTAAAAGCATACCTGCAGCGTGAGCTTTGCCTTCATGTTCGCCAGTGCGCAGCCATAGACGAGTCTTAAGCTGTTCTGAGTTAGCAAAGTAACCTTCAAGAACGTCAGCAAGCGTTTCGCCTTCCAGACCAACGATACCTTGGTAACGTTCACCTTTCTTAGGATCGATGGTGATCACTAGGTGGCCTTTACCCATTAGGTCGTGTAGGCCTGCATCATCAGCAATCTCGCCTTCAAAGCGAGCGACACCGCGGATCTTTTGGTCGTGATCGCCATTGATAACAACTAGAGATACTGGGCCATCACCTTGCAATTGCATGGTAATAGAGCCTTCAAACTTTAGGGTCGCTGTTAATAGCGTCGTTGAAACCAATAGCTCGCCCAGTAGCTTTTGAACTGGCGCTGGGTATTCCTTGCTAGAAATAATCTGTTGGTACGCTTCATCGATTTGTACCAATTCACCACGTACTGATAGATCTTCAAATAGGTAGCGATTTAAAACATTACTTGTAGACATTGGGTCTGCCATTTGGCTATTCCTTCTAGCTTATTGATTCTTGAACTTGATAATGTCACGACGTTGCTTTTTATCTGGGCGACGTTCAGGTGCTGGGCTATGAGCATTCAGCTTACGTTGTGTTGCAAACTCTTCTCTTTTTGCCACGCTCTCGGTGGTTTCTGCATAGAGGGTTTGGGCGATCGGAGCTCCGCCACGATGAGCCGAGATTTTCTCGATTGTCACCGTTTTTTCTTCATTACCTTGACGCAGTGTAATCACGGCCCCAAGTTCGACAATTTTACTTGGTTTGCTGCGCTGACCATTATAGTGGACTTTGCCACCATCGACCATGTTGCGAGCAATAGACCGGGTTTTGTAAAAACGAGCTGCCCACAACCATTTATCGAGTCTGACAGCTTCATTAGCAGTTTTCATATAGGGCTGTGCCTTATTAAGTGAGAAATGAATGCGGTTTAACTGTAATGAACAGTGCGCAACATGTTTTTTTGATGATGCTTATCACATTAAGTAGAAGCTTAAAGTGGAGGCGGTTGGCATTTTTTTCAAGTCATATTACAAAATAGCCATGTAATGCCGTTTTATCGATTTGCTATGATATAGTTCGAGATCTTATGCTTAAATAAGCTCGGTATCGAACGAATGAATAAAAAGGCTGAAAGTTTAATGATTTGCAGCGTTTGTCGTCATGAAAAGGGGCAAGGGAAGTGAACTTTTTAGAGCTCAAAAGTCGCATGGGAAATTCACCTGTGTTGAGCCGCTTATTAGAGAATGGATTTGTATTTCAGCAAAAACTAAGCCTAGTGACGTGTTGTTTGTTGATTGCAGCTTCAGCATGGATTTTAGGACAGCTTGCGTGGTTTATTGAACCTGCCGAGCAAACCGTTGTGCCTTGGAAAGCAACAGCTTCATCGTCTTCCTCTCCTCAATCGACCCTCGATATTTCTTCCCTACAGCAGAGCAACATGTTTGGTGCCTATAACCCAACCACAGCTCCTGTTGTTAAACAGCAAGTTATCCAAGATGCACCTAAGACACGATTAAACCTAGTTTTGGTGGGCGCTGTCGCCAGCTCTAATCCAAAATTGAGCTTAGCGGTGATCGCGAATCGTGGCACGCAAGCGACTTACGGCATTAACGAAGAGATTGAAGGTACGCGAGCTAAGTTAAAAGCGGTATTAGTGGATCGCGTGATCATCGATAACTCAGGGCGAGATGAAACATTGATGCTTGAAGGGATTGAGTACAAGCGTTTAGCGGTATCAGCACCTGCGCCACCTCGTACCACTTCTTCTGTTCGTGGCAATAACCCCGCTTCCGAAGAAGAGAAGCTAGACGAAATTAAAGCGAAGATAATGCAAGATCCACAACAAATCTTCCAATATGTTCGACTGTCTCAGGTGAAGCGTGACGATAAAGTGATTGGTTATCGTGTGAGCCCTGGCAAAGATTCAGAACTTTTTAACTCTGTTGGGCTCCAAAACGGAGATATTGCTACTCAGTTAAATGGGCAAGACCTGACAGACCCCGCAGCGATGGGCAACATATTCCGTTCCATTTCCGATCTGACAGAGCTAAACCTCGTGGTCGAGAGAGATGGACAACAACATGAAGTGTTTATTGAATTTTAAAACTTTGCGTCTGAAGACAGACGAAAGTGTAGGAGAAATACGTGAAGCATTGGTTTAAGAAAAGTGCATGGTTACTGGCAGGAAGCTTAATCTGCACACCCGCAGCCATCGCTAGTGATTTTAGTGCCAGCTTTAAGGGCACTGACATTCAAGAGTTTATTAATATTGTTGGCCGCAACCTAGAGAAGACGATCATCGTTGACCCATCGGTGCGCGGTAAAATTGATGTACGTAGCTATGACGTACTCAATGAAGAGCAATATTACAGCTTCTTCCTAAACGTATTAGAAGTGTATGGCTACGCGGTCGTTGAAATGGACTCAGGCGTTCTTAAGATCATCAAAGCCAAAGATTCTAAAACCTCAGCAATTCCCGTTGTTGGTGATCGTGATTCGATCACAGGCGACAGTGTAGTCACGCGTGTTGTGACGGTTCGTAATGTCTCGGTTCGTGAACTTTCTCCTTTGCTTCGTCAATTGAACGATAATGCCGGTGCGGGTAACGTTGTGCACTACGATCCTGCCAATATCATCTTGATTACCGGTCGTGCGGCGGTAGTGAACCGTTTAGCAGAAATCATCAAGCGTGTTGACCAAGCGGGTGATAAAGAGATTGAAGTCGTTGAGCTAAAGAATGCATCGGCGGCAGAAATGGTTCGTATTGTTGATGCTCTGAGTAAAACCACCGATGCTAAAAACACACCTGCATTCCTACAGCCTAAATTGGTTGCCGATGAGCGTACTAATGCAATTCTTATTTCCGGTGACCCAAAGGTACGTAGCCGTTTAAGAAAGCTGATTGAACAGCTTGATGTAGAGATGGCGACCAAAGGTAACAACCAAGTTATCTACCTTAAATACGCAAAAGCGGAAGATCTTGTCGATGTGTTGAAAGGCGTATCGGACAACTTGCAGTCAGAGAAACAATCTTCAACTAAAGGCAGTTCATCGCAGCGTAATCAAGTCATGATCTCAGCCCACAGTGATACCAACTCGTTGGTCATTACCGCACAACCAGACATCATGAACGCGCTGCAAGACGTTATCGCGCAGTTGGATATTCGTCGTGCCCAAGTGTTGATCGAAGCCTTAATTGTCGAGATGGCTGAAGGTGACGGCATTAACCTTGGCGTGCAGTGGGGCAACCTAGATACTGGTGCCGTGATTCAGTATGGTAACACCGGTGCATCGATTGGTGGCGTGATGGTTGGTTTGGAAGAAGCCAAAGACACTGAAACGACCACTGCCGTTTATGATGACAATGGTGACTTCCAACGTAATGAAACCACCACTGAATCGGGTGACTATTCTACCTTGGCATCTGCTCTTTCTGGCGTTAATGGCGCCGCAATGAGTGTTGTTATGGGTGATTGGACAGCGTTGATCAGCGCGGTTGCGACCGACTCAAACTCAAACATCCTATCTTCTCCAAGTATCACGGTTATGGACAATGGCGAGGCTTCATTCATTGTGGGTGAGGAAGTGCCTGTTCTAACCGGTTCTACCGCAGGTTCAAGCAACGACAACCCATTCCAAACGGTTGAACGTAAAGAAGTGGGTATCAAGCTTAAAGTGGTGCCACAAATCAACGAAGGTGACTCGGTTCAGCTGCAAATAGAACAAGAAGTCTCTAACGTATTGGGCGCCAATGGTGCAGTTGATGTTCGTTTTGCTAAGCGTCAACTGAACACGTCTGTGATTGTTCAAGACGGACAAATGTTGGTGCTGGGTGGCTTGATTGATGAGCGTGCACTGGAAAGTGAGTCTAAGGTGCCGTTCTTGGGTGACATCCCAGTACTTGGACACCTGTTTAAATCAACCAGTACTCAGGTTGAGAAAAAGAACCTAATGGTTTTCATCAAGCCAACCATCATCCGTGATGGCATGACAGCCGACGGTATCACTCAGCGTAAGTACAACTTCATTCGTGCTGAGCAGTTATACAAGTCTGAACAAGGTTTGAAGCTGCTGGATGACGATAATATCCCGGTACTGCCTAAATTTGGTGCCGATATGAATCACCCGGCTGAAATCCAAGCCTTCATCGATCAAATGGAAACAGAATAATGTCTGAATTGGTAGGGGCGGCACGCACTTATCAGCGTTTACCGTTTAGCTTTGCGAATCGCTACAAGATGGTGTTGGAATATCAGCACCCTGAACGTGCGCCAGTGCTTTATTATGTTGAGCCACTGAAATCAGCTGCGATCATTGAAGTAAGCCGCGTTGTCAAAAATGGCTTTACTCCAGAAGCTATTACAGCAGAAGAGTTTGATAAAAAACTGACCGATGCTTATCAACGTGATTCGTCAGAAGCGCGGCAGTTAATGGAAGACATCGGTGCTGACAGTGATGATTTCTTCTCATTGGCAGAAGAACTGCCCCAAGATGAAGATCTACTCGAATCGGAAGACGATGCACCTATCATCAAATTAATCAATGCGATGTTGGGAGAGGCGATCAAAGAAGGCGCTTCGGATATACACATCGAAACTTTTGAAAAGTCACTCTGTATCCGTTTCCGAGTTGACGGTGTGTTGCGTGATGTTCTAGCGCCAAGCCGTAAACTGGCTCCGCTATTGGTTTCACGTGTAAAGGTTATGGCTAAACTGGATATTGCAGAAAAACGCGTGCCACAAGATGGCCGTATATCTCTGCGTATCGGTGGTCGTGCGGTAGATGTTCGTGTCTCAACCATGCCTTCTTCACATGGTGAGCGTGTGGTAATGCGTCTGTTGGACAAAAACGCGACTCGCTTAGACTTGCACAGCTTAGGCATGACCGCAGAAAACCACGAGAACTTCCGTAAGCTGATTCAGCGCCCACATGGCATTATCTTGGTGACCGGCCCTACGGGTTCGGGTAAATCAACAACCCTGTATGCTGGCCTGCAAGAGCTCAACAGCAATGAGCGAAATATCCTTACCGTTGAAGACCCAATCGAATTTGATATTGATGGTATTGGCCAAACACAAGTGAATCCTAAGGTTGATATGACCTTTGCGCGCGGTTTACGTGCCATTCTTCGTCAAGATCCCGATGTGGTTATGATTGGTGAGATACGTGACTTAGAGACCGCTGAGATCGCTGTTCAAGCCTCTTTGACGGGTCACTTAGTTATGTCGACCCTTCACACCAATACAGCAATTGGTGCGATCACGCGTCTACGTGATATGGGCATTGAACCTTTCTTAATCTCTTCTTCGCTGCTGGGTGTTTTGGCTCAGCGTTTGGTTCGTACTTTGTGTAACGACTGCAAAGAGCCTTATGAAGCCGACAAAGAACAGAAAAAACTGTTTGGATTGAAGAAGAAAGAGAGCCTGACGCTTTACCATGCGAAAGGTTGTGAAGCGTGCGGCCATAAAGGTTATCGAGGCCGTACCGGTATTCATGAACTGTTGATGATTGATGATTCAGTCCAAGAGCTGATTCATAGCGAAGCAGGTGAACAGGCGATTGAAAAAGCCATTCGTAGCACGACACCAAGCATTAGAGATGACGGCTTAAGTAAAGTTCTGAAAGGGATAACGTCCCTAGAAGAAGTGATGCGCGTTACCAAGGAAGTCTAGTATGGCGGCATTTGAATACAAAGCGCTGGATGCTAAAGGTAAAAGTAAAAAGGGGTCTATTGAAGCGGATAACGCTCGCCAGGCTCGCCAGCGCTTAAAAGAGCAAGGCTTAATGCCGGTTGAGATGACTGAAGCCAAGGCAAAAAATGCCAAAGGCTCTCAACCTTCGACCAGTTTTAAGCGTGGTATCAGTACACCTGATCTTGCTTTGATTACGCGTCAAATATCAACGCTTGTTCAATCTGGTATGCCGTTGGAAGAATGTTTAAAAGCGGTCGCCGAGCAATCGGAAAAACCACGTATTCGAACTATGTTACTTGCCGTCCGCTCTAAAGTGACGGAAGGTTACTCGTTAGCCGATAGCTTGTCAGATTATCCACATATCTTTGATGAACTGTTCAGAGCCATGGTTGCGGCGGGCGAAAAATCAGGGCACTTAGATGCGGTATTGGAGCGATTAGCTGATTACGCGGAAAATCGTCAAAAGATGCGCTCTAAGTTACTGCAAGCGATGATCTACCCGATTGTGCTGGTGGTGTTTGCGGTGACGATTGTCTCTTTCCTATTGGCAACGGTAGTACCTAAGATCGTTGAACCCATTATTCAAATGGGCCAAGAACTTCCGCAATCGACACAATTTTTATTAGCATCGAGTGAATTTATCCAGGATTGGGGCATCCAATTACTGTTGTTAACTGTTGGTGTGATTGTTCTGATTAAGACGGCACTGAAAAAGCCGGGCGTTCGTATGAGTTGGGATCGAAAATTATTGAGTATCCCGCTGATCGGTAAAATAGCGAAAGGGATCAATACCTCTCGTTTTGCTCGAACACTCTCTATTTGTACCTCGAGTGCGATTCCTATTCTTGAAGGGATGAAGGTTGCGGTGGATGTGATGTCGAATCACCATGTGAAGCAACAAGTACTGCAGGCATCAGACAGTGTTAGAGAAGGGGCAAGCCTGCGTAAAGCGCTCGATCAAACCAAACTCTTCCCACCGATGATGCTGCATATGATTGCCAGTGGTGAGCAGAGTGGCCAGCTGGAACAGATGCTGACAAGAGCGGCGGATAACCAAGACCAAAGCTTTGAGTCGACCGTGAATATCGCGCTAGGTATTTTTACGCCAGCACTTATCGCTTTGATGGCAGGCTTAGTGCTGTTCATTGTGATGGCGACGCTGATGCCGATGCTTGAAATGAATAATTTGATGAGTGGTTAACCAACTGCTCATAAGACGTTAGTTTTTGGATGAGCGAGAAGAAGGACACTATTACCTTCACTCGTTGTCTGTAATTTGGAGAAAACAATGAAAAATAAAATGAAGAAACAATCAGGCTTTACCCTACTAGAAGTGATGGTTGTTGTGGTTATCCTCGGCGTATTGGCGAGCTTTGTTGTACCTAACCTATTGGGTAACAAAGAGAAGGCTGATCAACAGAAAGCGATCACTGATATCGTGGCGCTAGAGAACGCGCTGGATATGTACAAACTGGATAACAGCGTTTACCCAACAACGGATCAAGGCCTTGATGCATTGGTTTCCAAGCCAAGCAGCCCAGAGCCTCGTAACTACCGTGACGGCGGTTACATCAAGCGTTTGCCAAACGACCCATGGGGTAACGAGTACCAATACCTAAGCCCTGGTGATAACGGCACTATCGATATCTTCACACTTGGTGCTGATGGCCAAGAAGGTGGTGAAGGGATTGCTGCAGATATCGGCAACTGGAACATGCAGGATTTCCAATAAGCTTCGGCTTGTTGTTTGATTCGTTCCTGTTGGTTGATAAGTTATTGAGCTTGAAACGTTATTGATGGTTGGACGTAAACAGATGGAGTCTACAAGGTGAAAACTAAGCAAACACAGCCAGGTTTCACCTTGATTGAGATTCTTTTGGTGTTGGTATTACTGTCAGTAACGGCGGTCGCAGTGATCGCGACCATACCTACCAATAGTAAAGACGTCGCCAAAAAGTATGCCCACAGCTTTTATCAACGAATTCAGTTGCTTAATGAAGAGACTATTTTGAGTGGCTTAGATTTTGGTGTTCGTGTTGATGAAAAGAAATCGACTTACGTTCTGATGACTTTGAAGTCTGATGGCTGGCAAGAAACTGAGTTCGAAAAAATTCCCTCTTTAACTGAATTACCAGAAGATCTCGCATTGTCACTGACCTTAGGTGGTGGCGCATGGGAAGACGATGATCGGTTATTCAATCCAGGAAGCCTGTTTGATGAAGATATGTTTGCTGATCTTGAAGAGGAAAAAAAGCCTAAGCCACCACAGATCTACATCTTATCGAGTGCTGAAATGACACCATTTGTGCTGTCGTTTTATCCAAATACAGGTGACACCATACAAGATGGTTGGCGCATTCGAGTGTTGGATAATGGCGTTATTCGATTGCTTGAGCCAGGAGAAGAAGATGAAGAGGAATAACGGCTCTCCTTATCGTTCTCGTGGTATGACTCTTGGTTCTCGAGGAATGACCCTGCTTGAAGTATTAGTTGCGCTCGCTATTTTCGCAACGGCAGCGATCAGTGTTATTCGTGCCGTCACTCAGCACATTAATACCCTTAGCTATCTAGAAGAAAAAACCTTCGCAGCTATGGTAGTAGACAATCAAATGGCTCTCGTCATGCTGCATCCTGACAAGCTTAAAAAAGCGCAGGGCACGCAAGAGTTAGCAGGAAGAGAGTGGTTCTGGAAAGTGACGCCAATTGATACTAGCGGTGATTTGTTAAAGGCGTTTGATGTCAGCGCGGCAACCAGTAAGAAGGCCTCTCCAGTGGTTACGGTGCGCAGCTATGTTGTCAAATAAGAGCATGTCGTCAAATAAAAGCATGTCGTTAAGTAGGGTCAAGCCATCAGCTAAGGTTTCATCTAAGTGTCTGTCACGCAAACAAAGACTATCCTCGAAAGGGAGAGGCTTTACCTTAATCGAAGTTTTGGTCTCGATCGCTATCTTTGCCACGTTAAGCATGGCGGCTTATCAAGTGGTAAACCAAGTTCAACGAAGTAATGAAATCTCAATTGAACGCAGTGCGCGCTTGAATCAATTACAGCGTAGCTTGGTCATTTTAGATAATGATTTTCGTCAGATGGCAGCGAGACAATTTCGCACCGATGGTGAAGAAGCATCATCTAAGCTGATCTTATTGAAAGAGTATTTACTGGATTCCGACAGTGTTGGCATCATGTTTACTCGTTTGGGTTGGCATAACCCGCAGCAGCAGTTCCCTCGAGGTGAGGTGACTAAAGTGGGTTACCGCATCAAAGAAGAAACGCTTGAGCGAGTATGGTGGCGCTACCCAGATACACCAGCAGGCCAGCAAGGCGTGATGACTCCCTTACTTGATGATGTCGAAAGCTTGGAGTTCGAGTTTTATGACGGCAGTCGTTGGGGGAAAGAGTGGCAAACTGATAAGTCTCTGCCTAAAGCGGTAAGACTCAAGCTAACATTGAAAGATTATGGTGAGATAGAACGTGTTTATCTTACGCCTAGTGGTACGTTAGACCAAGCTGATGACTCTTCAAGTAGTGAGGACAGCAATGGCTAATCGAATCAATCGTCCTGCTAAGAGACGTTCGGTCATAGGGCGCAAACAACGCGGTGTAGCATTGATCGTTATTTTGATGCTATTGGCAATCATGGCAACCATTGCAGGCAGTATGTCTGAGCGTCTGTTTACTCAATTCAAACGCGTTGGTAATCAGTTAAATTACCAACAAGCTTACTGGTATAGCATTGGTGTAGAAGCGCTTGTACAAGACGGTATTAGGCAAAGCTATAAAGACAGTGATACTGTGAATCTAAGCCAACCATGGGCGTTAGAGGAGCAGGTCTATCCATTAGATTATGGGCAAGTCAAAGGCCGTATCGTGGATGCGCAAGCTTGCTTTAATCTTAATGCGCTAGCGGGTGTTACGACAACTTCAAGTAACCAAACACCTTATTTAGTGACAGTTTGGCAAACCTTATTGGAAAACCAAGATATTGACCCTTATCAGGCTGAGGTTATCGCGAATTCAAGCTGGGAGTTTGTTGATGCTGATACCCGAACCACTTCTTCGTCTGGCGTAGAAGACAGCACCTATGAAGCGATGAAGCCATCGTATTTGGCGGCCAATGGTTTAATGGCCGATGAATCGGAGCTACGAGCGGTGTATCAGGTTACCGGTGATGTGATGAATAAAGTTCGCCCTTTGGTTTGCGCTTTACCAACCGACGACTTCCGATTGAATGTGAATACACTCACGGAAAATCAGGCGCCTTTATTGGAAGCGATGTTCGCGCCGGGCTTAAGTGAATCGGATGCTAAACAGCTGATAGATAAACGCCCATTTGATGGTTGGGATACGGTAGATGCATTTATGGCGGAGTCTGCCATTGTCGGTGTGAGTGCCGAAGTTAGCAAGAAAGCGAAAGCATATTTAACTGTAGATAGCGCCTATTTTGAGCTAGATGCAGAGGTATTAGTTGAGCAGTCACGTGTACGTATACGGTCGCTTTTCTATAGTAGTAATCGAGAAACAGTGACGGTAGTACGCCGTCGTTTTGGAGGAATCAGTGAGCGAGTTTCTGACCGTTCGACTGAGTAGCGAACCACAAAGCCCTGTGCAGTGGTTAGTTTGGTCGACAAGCCAACAAGAAGTGATAGCAAGTGGTGAATTGTCGAGCTGGGAACAGCTTGGTGAATTAACACCTTACGCTGAAAAGCGCAGTTGTATTGCTTTATTGCCGGGAAATGAGTGCTTAATTAAGCGTGTTGAGATCCCGAAAGGTGCTGCTCGCCAGTTCGACTCTATGCTGCCATTTTTGTTAGAAGACGAAGTGGCACAAGATATCGAAGACTTGCACTTAACCATTTTAGATAAAGATACCACTCATGCCACGGTATGTGGTGTTGAGCATGAATGGTTAAGACAAGCGCTAGGTAAGTTTCGTGAAGCCAATATTATCTTTCGCAAGGTCTTGCCAGATACACTCGCTGTGCCTTTGGAAGAGCACGGCATTAGTGCATTGCAGATAGACCAACATTGGCTGTTACGCCAAGGTAACTCTCAACGCCAAGGTCACTATCAAGCGGTATCGATCAGCGAAGCATGGTTGCCGATGTTTTTGCAAAGTGACTGGGTTGCTGACGATGCAGAACAACCTACGACTATCTTCAGCTATACAGCGATGCCGAGTGACGATGTTCAACAGCAAAGTGGTGTGAATTGGCAAGCTAAGCCTGCTGAGTTGGTGATGTCTCTATTGAGCCAACAAGCGATCGCAAGCAGTGTGAATTTACTGACTGGCACCTTTAAAACTAAATCTTCATTCAGTAAATATTGGCGCGTATGGCAGAAAGTAGCGATTGCTGCTTGCTTGCTGGTGGCCGTGATTGTGACTCAACAAGTGTTAAAGGTTCAGCAATACGAAGCGCAAGCACAAGCTTACCGCATGGAGAGTGAACGTATCTTTAGAGTCGTACTACCAGGCAAGCAACGCATTCCGACCGTGAGTTACCTCAAGCGTCAAATGAACGATGAAGCTAAGAAATACGGTGGCTCGGGTGAGGGCGATTCCTTACTCGGCTGGTTAGCGCTGCTGCCAGAGACCTTAGGCAAAGTGACATCGATCGAAGTTGAAAGTATTCGTTACGACGGTAACCGCTCTGAGGTTCGACTGCAGGCGAAAAGTTCGAATTTTCAGCACTTTGAGACTGCCAGAGAGAAACTCGAACAGAAATTTTCCGTGGAACAAGGCCCACTAAATCGCAATGGTGATGCTGTCTTTGGCAGTTTTACTCTTAAACCCCGTCAATAACCAACGCAAGGAGAGCAGTGATGAGAAATATGATTGAACCACTCCAAGCGTGGTGGACTTCAATAAGTCAGAGGGAACAACGATTAGTCATTGGTTGTTCTATTTTATTGATACTGGGTATTGTTTATTGGGGATTAATACAACCACTTAGCCAACGAGCTGAGCTAGCGCAGAGCCGTATTCAAAGTGAGAAGCAATTGCTGGCTTGGGTTACGAATAAAGCTAATGAAGTGGTTGAATTAAGAGGCAGCGGCGGCATCAGTGCGAGCCAGCCTTTAAACCAGTCGGTACCCGCTTCTATGCGTCGTTTTAACATCGAGCTGATCCGTGTACAACCACGTGGCGAGATGCTGCAAGTGTGGGTAAAGCCGGTGCCATTTAATAAGTTCGTAGACTGGCTGACATACCTGAAAGAAAAGCAGGGTGTTGAGGTTGAATTTATGGATATTGATCGCTCTGATAGCCCTGGGGTTATTGATGTCAACCGACTACAGTTTAAACGAGGTTAATGTGAAACGCGGTATATCGTTAAAATACAGCCTGCTATTCAGCGGCATCTTTATCGTTTTTTTCTCAGTAAGTTTGTTGCTGCACTTACCGGCTTCTTTTGCTCTCAAACATGCACCTGTGGTACGCGGTTTAAGTATCGAAGGTGTTGAAGGTACCGTTTGGCAAGGTAGTGCTAACAATATCGTGTGGCAGCGTGTTAATTACGGCTCAGTACAGTGGGACTTCCAGTTTTCTAAACTCCTACAGGCTAAAGCTGAGCTCGCGGTTCGTTTTGGTCGTAATAGCGATATGAACTTATCAGGCAAAGGACGTGTCGGGTACAGCATGAGCGGCGCGTATGCCGAAAACTTAGTGGCTTCAATGCCTGCTATGAACGTGATGAAATACGCACCAGTGATCCCAGTCCCGGTTGCTATTGGCGGACAAGTTGAACTGACGATTAAGCATGCGGTTCATGCTCAACCTTGGTGCCAATCGGGCGAAGGCACGCTTGCTTGGTCTGGCGCTGCCGTTGATTCTCCTGTGGGTGCGCTAGATCTCGGCCCTGTGATTGCTGACATCAGCTGTGAAGACAGTACAATTGCAGCCAAAGGCGTTCAGAAGAGCACTCAAGTAGACAGTGAGTTCTCAGCGAGTCTAACACCTAACCAGCGCTACACATCTGCAGCGTGGTTTAAACCGGGTGTTGAATTCCCGCCAACGATGCAAAATCAGCTTAAATGGTTGGGTAATCCAGATAACCAAGGCAAGTATCAATTTACCTACCAAGGTCGATTTTAGCTCGGTATCTACTTCTGAGATAGTCGCTGTTGGTGAGTGAATTTGGTTATTAAATCGCGAGATATAAAAAATGGGCACCTCACTGAGGTGCCCATTTTGTTTGAATATCGGTAAGTTACAGACGCTAATCTTTACCCTGAAGTATCTCAGCCCAAGGTAAGTCTGCATCACCAAGAACAATGAAGTTCGGGTTCTCAAGCGTCTCTCTTTCGTTATAAGAAAGTGGCTCTAATTGAGTGCTTAGGATTCGGCCTCCCGCTTCTTCAACAATACATTGCGTTGCTGCGGTATCCCACTCGCCGGTTGGGCCTATTCTTAGGTAACAGTCCACAGCGCCTTCCGCCACTAAACATGCCTTAAGTGCAGCGGAACCTAGTGGAACCAAGTCATAGTTCCAAGCTGAGCTCATACGGCTAGTGATGCGGTTGATGTCTTGACGACGACTGATCGCCATCGCGATCGATTGGTTTGGTAGCTCGTGATGATGCGTTTTGATTTTCACGCTGTCGTTGAGGTCTGGAATTTTCCAAGCGCCTTTACCGCTATAAGCGTAATAGCTCACCCCTGAAACTGGCGCATACACCACGCCCATTACTGGCTTGTTGTGCTCAATTAAGGCGATGATTGTTGCAAAGTCGCCACTTCGAGCGATGAATTCTTGCGTGCCATCGAGTGGGTCAACCAACCAGTAGCGATCCCATTGAGAACGCTGCTCTAGGCTGATGTCGGCGGCTTCTTCAGATAAAACGGGAATATCAGGTGTGAGTTCAGTGAGTTTTTTCGAGATCAGCTTATGTGCGGCGAGATCGGCACTGGTGACAGGTGTGTCATCGCTTTTGGTGAACTCTTCGTAATCTTTTTTCTCATAGATCTCTAAGATGAGTTGCCCTGCAGAGCGAGCAATCTCAATGACAGAGGGAAGGAGATGAGATAAATCTTTTGTTATTGGCATAAATATTCTCTTACTCTTCGAGCGAGCCTGTTTGTTCTAATTGTTGTTTAAGACTCGAAGGGTTAATAGTAGGGCGGTAATACTGCGAGCCTCACAGAAGTCGAGATGTGTTAATAGCTCTTCAGCTTGAGCAAGTGGCCAGCGAACAATATCCAGCGGCTCAGGCTCATCACCTTCTAATTTCTCTGGATAGAGCTCTTCTGCGATGAATAGCGTCATTTTGCTAGAGAAGTAAGAGGGTGCGAGAATCACTTCTTTTAGCGGGGTAAGCTTGTTGGCACCAAAGCCTATCTCTTCTTTTAATTCGCGAACGGCGGCTTCATTAGGCTGCTCTCCTGGGTCAATGAGACCTTTTGGAAAGCCTAATTCATAACGCTCAGTACCCGCGGCGTATTCACGCACTAATAGAATATCGCCTTGCTCAGTAATCGGAACCATCATTACTGCATTGCGACCACTAGGCTTCATGCGTTCGTAAGTGCGCTCTTCACCGTTTGAAAAGCGTAAATCGAGAGACTCGATAGAGAATAGTTTTGATTGAGCGACAGTTTGCTGAGCCAAAATCTCTGGCTTGGTCCTTTTTGTCATTGCGCTCGCTCCTTAACTCATTGAGGTTCTTTCTTGTAAAGTCATTCTAATATAGGGGAAATGACGTTGAGTTCCTAGATCCGAGTTTTCATATCCTAGATTTATTAGATCAGGAACCGATTGCGATCACTTGAATACCTTACTGCAAATGGTAACGCCGCCGTCATTATTGTGATTGCACGGGATATATACGGATAGAGGGTGTTTTTGCCGTTTTTAAAACAAAAAAGGTTGATGCTTGCGCATCAACCTTTTAATCATTGAATCATACTAATTGAGTGATTAGTAGTAAGAGTGCTCACCGCGATCGTGCTCAGTGGCATCGCGAACTGCAGTCAGTTCACCTTCGAATTGTTGAAGAAGTTCTTTCTCGATGCCTTCTTTTAGCGTTACATCAACCATAGAACAACCGTTACAGCCACCGCCGAATGCAACGATAGCAGCGCCATCTTCAGTGATTTCTACCAAGCTTACGTGACCACCGTGGCCTGCAAGTTGCGGGTTAACTTGTGTTTGAATTGCGTATTCAACGCGTTCTACAAGTGGTGCATCATCAGAAACTTTACGCATCTTAGCGTTTGGTGCTTTCAGTGTGAGCTGAGATCCCATTTTATCGGTCACGAAGTCGATTTCAGCTTCGTCTAGAAATGGCAGGCTTAGCTCATCAACGTATGCAGAGAATGCGTCGAAAGAAAGCTTTGTATCCGATGCTTCGATAGCATCTGTTGGGCAGTAAGAAACACCACACTCAGCGTTTTGTGTGCCTGGATTTACCACGAACACACGAATGTTTGTACCTTCAGGCTGCTGTGACAGCAGATTGGCAAAGTGAGTTTGAGCTGTTTCTGTAATAGTAATATTTGACACGACGAATACCTGAGTAGATTTGTAGGTTATTAGCGCCATTCTACTCCTGTCAGATTTGTAATTCAGCCCTTTTTTTGTTGGATTGCTGTACAAGTAGCGATCCACAGCTTTTATCCAGAGGGCTCAGGAGTGCGGCAGATGCAGTAAATATCAATCCTTTTCACGCCCACTTCAAGTAGTAATTGGCATAATTGATACACTGTACTGCCTGTGGTTACAACATCATCAATTATCGCGACGTGAGAGTCATCGTTCGTTGAAAAATTCGTATTGCGCAGCGTGAAAGCGTCTTCCAGGTTGTTCTGCCTTGCTGATTTGGTTAATCCTTGCTGCGAATCTGTTGAGCGAGATCGACGAAATAAAACCGCACTTTTAACATTCAGCTCCTGAGCTGTGTAATGTGCCAATAACTGGCTTTGGTTAAAACCTCGATGAAGGTATCGAGTCCAATGTAAGGGAACACCGGTAATCAAAGGCGCTGGGTGCTGAATATGTGGCGCTAACAATTTTGATAGATCGCGAGCGAACCAGAACTTATCGGCGTATTTCATTTGTTGGATATAACGCGCCGTTGGAAAGGTGTAGTCACCTACACAATAGAGATGATGCCAAGGTGGAGGCTGAGACAAGCATTGACCACACTGCTCGACTGTGAGTAGTGTTTTTAACCCACATCGTTGGCAGCGTGGCTGTTGGCAAAAGAGATCGAGGCAAGACTGACACCATCGAGGATGAGTATCATTGGGGAGTTTGTCTAGCTTGCATAGGTGGCATTGAGGTGTGACCAGGCGTGGTGTGTTTTTTTGTAGCCAATCAGATAACATAGCTCGTGATGCTTTTGGGTTAGGGTGTTCCTTTTGCTCACCATACTGAAAAGCGCGGATTATCGCTGATGGAAAAAGTAGGGAATATTGAGAATGAGTGACGCGTTGTATTGGCATGTTTCAGGGCAAGGTCCTGATTTGGTTCTGGTTCACGGTTGGGGAATGAACGGTGCGGTATGGCAACAAACGGTCACTGCGTTAGAGTCTGATTTCCGAGTTCATGTTGTCGATCTGCCGGGTTATGGACACAGCTCTCACTGCCACGCTCAAGATCTTGAAGAGATAGCTCAGCAACTGTTGGCCGATGCCCCTAAGCAAGCTATTTGGGTCGGTTGGTCACTCGGTGGCTTGGTCGCGACGCATATGGCTCTGTATCATTCAGATTATGTAAGCAAATTGGTGACGGTCGCCAGTTCTCCCAAATTCGCCGCTGCAAAAGAACCTGTTTTGTGGCGAGGTATTCAATCCAATGTATTAACGGCTTTCACTGAACAGTTAGTGGAAGACTTTCAGACCACCATCGAACGCTTTATGGCATTGCAAGCCATGGGCAGCCCTTCAGCAAGGCAAGATGTAAAACAGCTCAAGCAAGCAGTGCTTTCACGTCCGTTGCCGAATCCAGATTCTTTATTGGCGGGCCTAAAGATGCTGTCGGACGTCGACCTGCGTGAACAGCTCCCTGAGATTTCAGTGCCTATGCTGCGTTTATACGGTCGATTAGATGGATTGGTGCCAGTGAAAGTGGCCAAAGATCTGGGAAATGCGCTACCCGATACCGAGCAATACATCTTCACACAGTCGTCCCATGCGCCGTTTATGACAGAAGCCGATGCCTTTTGCAGTGAACTGGTCAGCTTCGCGCAAAAATAATCGCTAAATTTATCGCTGGCTTGGTCGATATATAACCTAATACCAATCACAGTAAGTAAGTGTTCAAAAATAGCGTAGGAAAAAGGCTTGAGAACAAGGCAGCTTTTTTTTGACAAGTAGTTTTGATAAGTAGTTATTCTACAATCAAAAGTTCTAACGCCGTTATCGAGCATTTTAACAAGCTAGGATGAGCAGTTATTCACTACGATTGGTATAACACCAAGGCATTGCATGATACTCAGACCTCACTCTCTCCAGAGTGGATTGCGATAAGTTGGGCTATGCCTGTTGTGCTGACTCACAGTACAACAGCGTTGTAGCAATAACGATGGGCGATTCTTGAGGAGAGTTCGCGATGATTGTGTCACCTGCAACTGCAGTGAGTGTGCCACTGATCGCTCCATCCGTTAATGTGCAAACAGAGCAAGTTGCGCGTGATAATAGAGTTCGAGAACCCGTAGCTCCTGCCGTAGCATTGGCGAAAACCAATGCAGAGCGAAAGGTAAAATCGGACGATAAGCGAAGGCAGCAGTCGGCTTGGGATCCTTCAGACCATCCTGGTTATGAAATGGAGAACGAGTCAGAGGCCAATTCGATTAGCCAAGAAGAGCCACAAGATCCTTTTGAGAGGTTATTCAGCTTATTGGCACTGAGAACATACAGTGCTGATCAAGGAAAGGGCTATACCATGCGTTTTCGCCTGCCAAAGCATGTTTTAGATGCGGCGATTCAAGAGGGACAGATGGAGAAACGACGTAAGGTCATAAAATATCATTATGGTCATGCTGTTGCGCCTCATGCTCCATCAGAGATGCTGGTCGTGTTGTAAGTCGAAAACTTATGACCCTGCCAAACTTCGATGTCTTTTTTGAACACATAATAAAAACCTGCATACCCTAAGGGATGCAGGTTTTTTGTTTTAGGCGAATCAGCTTTTCAGATGAGCTAACGGATTACTTTTTCGCTTTTGCAAAAGCAGCAGCGAACGCACCACCCATCGCAGCGTTTTGTTGCGGCTCTTCGCGACGGCGTTGTCCGCCTTGTGAATTTTGGTTCGGGCGGTTTTGCGTGCGAGGCGCGCTTGAGCGCTGTGCACGGTTGTCTTGTCCAGGCTCATCTTTCATGCGCATGCTTAGCGCAATACGTTTACGTTGAACATCAACTTCCATTACCTTCACTTTCACGATGTCACCGGCTTTTACCACTTCACGCGGATCAGAAACAAAACGATCGGTCAGTGCTGAAATGTGCACCAAGCCGTCTTGGTGTACGCCAATATCCACGAACGCACCAAAGTTTGCCACGTTTGAAACCACACCTTCTAAGATCATGCCAGGTTCTAAGTCAGACATGCTATTCACGCCATCAGCGAAGGTCGCAGTCTTGAACTCAGGACGAGGATCTCGACCCGGTTTATCCAGCTCTTTAATAATGTCGGTTACTGTGGGTACACCAAAGCTTTCGTTGGTGTAATCAATCGCATGTAAACCTCGTAAGAAATCTGTATTGCCGACCAGAGATTTGATGTCTTTGTGGTTTTTCTCGGCGATGGCTTTCACCAATGGGTAAGCTTCTGGGTGAACCGAAGATGCGTCTAGTGGATTCTTACCATCCATAATACGTAGGAAGCCAGCACACTGTTCAAAGGCTTTTGGCCCTAAACGAGCAACTTTCTTCAGCGTAGTACGCGCTTCAAAGCGACCATTTTCATCGCGGTAATCTACGATGTTCTGAGCGATGGTGTTAGAAAGACCAGCAACACGAGTTAGAAGCGCAGCAGAAGCGGTATTCACATCAACACCAACCGCGTTTACACAGTCTTCGACAATCGCATCTAGGCGCTTAGCGAGCATAGTTTGGCTAACATCATGTTGGTATTGGCCCACACCGATCGATTTAGGGTCAATCTTCACCAGCTCTGCCAGTGGATCTTGCAGACGACGCGCAATAGATACCGCACCACGAATCGATACATCCATGTTCGGGAATTCTTTTGCCGCTAGCTCAGAAGCAGAGTAAACCGATGCGCCGGCTTCGCTGACAATGATTTTTTGTGCTGTTAGGTTGCTACGCTTAATTACATCAGCAACAAAGCTGTCGGTTTCGCGTGAAGCCGTACCGTTACCAATCGCAATTAAATCAACATTGTATTTACGAACCATTTGCTCAACAACGTGCGCAGATTTGTCGTATTGTTTTTGAGGCGGGTGAGGGTAAATGGTTTCTGTCGCCAGAACTTTACCGGTTGAATCTACCACCGCGATTTTCGAACCGGTACGTAAACCCGGATCCAAGCCCAAGGTTGCACGAGGTCCAGCCGGCGCTGCCATCAGCAGGTCTTTAAGGTTAGTTGCGAATACTTCAATCGCTTCGATCTCTGCACGCTCTTTCATCGCACCCATCAATTCGGTTTCCATGTGCATAGAAACCTTGATGCGCCATGCCCAGCTAATCACTTGCTTACGCCATGCATCTGCAGGTGCGCTGCTTAGAGTAATGCCATAGTGATCAGAGATGATGTTCTCGCAGTAAGAACCACGTACACCTTCTTCTTGCTCTGGGTCTGCATTCATTGCCAGCGTTAGGAAGCCTTCATTTCGACCTCGCAACATAGCAAGCGCACGGTGAGAAGGCACTTTGTTGAGTGTTTCGTTGTGTTCAAAATAGTCTTTGAATTTCTCGCCTTCATGTTCTTTCCCCGTAACGACACGAGCCACTAGCTCAGCATTGCGGTTTAGGTGTTGGCGAATTTTCTCAAGCAGGTTTGCATCTTCAGCAATGCGTTCCATGATGATCGCACGTGCACCATCGAGTGCGGCTTTAGTATCGGCGATGCCTTTATCGCTGCTGATGAAGTTAGCGGCTTCAGTTTCAGGATCGTGCTGTGGTTCATTCCATAGCGTATCGGCTAGGGGTTCTAGGCCCGCTTCAATCGCGATCTGACCTTTGGTACGACGCTTTGGTTTGTATGGCAGGTATAGATCTTCTAGGCGCGTCTTACTGTCGGCTTGAGTGATATCCCGCTCTAACTCTGGCGTGAGCTTACCTTGATCTTGAATCGACTTAAGAATCGTTTGGCGACGATCGTCGAGCTCGCGAAGGTATGAAAGGCGGCTATCAAGGTTACGTAGTTGGGTATCGTCTAAGCCACCCGTGACTTCTTTACGGTAGCGGGCAATAAAGGGAACGGTGTTACCGTCGTCAATTAGGTTTACTGCGGCGGTGACTTGCTCTGAACGAACATTCAGTTCTTCAGCAATCAGTCGACAGATAGCTTGGCTCATCCGATGAATCTCTTATTTAATATCATGACAAATACATGGGGGTTAGCGTACGCTTTTTCTAGCTTTGGCTGTGTAATTATCCTGTCAGAAGCCAAATTTCCGTTTGTGATACCCGCTTTGTGCGAGATCTCTTACACGTGGTGTGCGACTAAGTCACTTTAAACCGATGAAATCGTCTTAAAATAAATCTAAGTTACTGATTTTATTTGTTTGTGTGTTTGTGGGCGTATTTCTCACCTGAAATGTTTTTTGGGACAGTCTAGGAAACTCGCTCAATTACCGTAATATTTAACTTGTCGACAGGGAGTTGGCAGGAACAGGAAAAAGCCTAATGGACTAGGTATCTTCAGGATGAAGATTTGATTACTTAGGATGAGTGGTCAGCAAGGAAGTGATAATCTCTGGATGAGATTCGCCAGTCAGGATGACAGGCTAGAATGGACACCGCTAGGATGGCGATGAACAAAAAGGAAATTGGTTAAAGGATTTAGCCACTATCAAGGAAAGATGCAGGGAGCACCTTATCTCGAAGAGATAAACAGTAGCCGGATTGCTGCGATAGAGACTTAACCCCGCTAGGCGAAAGCCTTGCGGGGTTTTCTTTTATCTGGAATTTGGTTTTTGCCAGTTTCGGGCTGTTATGGCCAGTTAACTGCGCTTGTCTAGTCAGTTCTAAGCGTTATCTGTGTAGTGAATTGAATTGATAAACCATTCTTTTATGCCTTCCGGGGTCTTCACCTCGAACTCATCGTCGACTTCCTTTTTAAGCAGAGCTCTAGCCATAGGTGAGTCGATAGAGATATAGCCTTTAGCATCGCCGTAGATCTCTTCAGGGCCGACAATACGAAACTTCTTAATTTCCCCATCATCATTCTCAATTTCCACCCAAGCACCGAAAAATACCTTACCTTCTTGTTGCGGCGAGTAATCAACGATAGTTACATCAGGTAAGAACTTGCGTAGGAAACGCACTCGGCGATCAATTTGACGAAGCAAACGCTTATTGAAGGTGTAATCTGCGTTTTCTGAACGATCTCCAAGGCTTGCAGCCCAAGTGACTATCTTAGTAATTTCAGGACGTTTCTCGTGCCATAAGTGGTCATGTTCTGCTTTGAGCTTGTTATAACCTTCTCGGGTGATAAGTTTGGTTTTCATAAATCTGACTTAATGAAATGATGATCTAAGATAGAATATATAGAAAGGCAACATACGTTAACAATTATTTAGGCGACTTTTTCCTCAATAATGTTACATTTTTAATGTCTTATACAATTTACCAAGAATGCTTAACCTCAGGTTTAAGCTTTAATAGGTGGAACCATTACATGCAAGAAAACTACAAAATTTTAGTGGTCGATGACGATGCTCGTTTACGTGCACTGTTAGAACGCTATCTGTCAGAGCAAGGCTTTCAAGTGCGTAGCGTGGCAAACAGTGAGCAGATGGACCGCCTGTTAACCCGTGAAAATTTTCACTTGATGGTATTGGATTTAATGTTGCCGGGCGAAGATGGTCTTTCGATCTGTCGTCGTCTAAGAAACGCAAACAACTCGCTACCTATCCTTATGCTGACAGCAAAGGGGGATGAAGTGGATCGCATTGTGGGCTTGGAAGTGGGTGCGGATGATTACCTGCCAAAACCATTTAACCCACGTGAACTGCTTGCTCGTATCAAAGCGGTAATGCGTCGCCAAGTGATTGAAGCGCCGGGCGCACCAAGCACAGAAGAATCTGTGGTTGAGTTTGGTGAATTCCGCTTAAATCTAGGTACGCGTGAGATGTTCCGCGGTGAAGATCCGATGCCTCTTACCTCAGGTGAATTTGCGGTTCTTAAGTCACTAGTGACTAACGCGCGTGAGCCAATGTCTCGCGATAAGTTGATGAACATGGCGCGCGGCCGTGAGTATTCAGCGATGGAACGTTCTATCGATGTTCAGATTTCTCGTCTGCGTCGTCTAGTGGAAGAAGATCCAAGTAAACCTCGTTATATCCAAACGGTGTGGGGCTTGGGTTACGTATTCGTTCCAGATGGCAAAGCAGTCTAAGCCGGTTTTGTAAGCTCTATATCAGCTTCATCGGTTCTGTGAATCAGAATTCTATATTTACGGGTCATCTCATTAATATGTGATGGCCCGTTTTGTATTCAGCACAAGGGTTTAGGGTTATAGTCATAGCCATATAAAACATTTTATCACCCCTCACTTTAGGTCTCCTATGCGCATACGTAGTTCCTTTACTCAGTCGATAGTGCTCTTCTTAACCTTGTTGGTTGCTAGCCAAATATTTTCTTATTACGCAGTGTTCAACTACGCATTAATGCCGAGTTTGCAGCAGTTTAATAAGATTTTGGCTCATGAGTTAAACCTTGTGTTGGACCAAGGCACTGACATGGATATCGAAATTGATGCGCCATTACGTCAGCGTGTACTTGAGCAGTTAGGGGTAACTGTTCACGCGAAAAACAGTGAAGCGGCGGGTGAGTATTACCACGCCGTTGCGATTGACTTGATGAGCGAGGAGATGACCAAAGAGCTGGGTTCTGAAACCGAAGTGCGGCTGATCTTGGGGAAAGAGAGTTATGTACTGTGGATGGACATTGCGCAGTTACCCAACTCTTTAATTCGTATTCCGTTATCAGAGCTGCAAGAAGAGGATTTTGCACCACTGTTTCGTAACAGTCTGATCATGGCGCTGTTGATTGTCGCAGGTGGTTGGCTGTTTATCCGATTGCAAAACCGTCCGTTGATTGCGCTGGAGAAAGCCGCGCAAGGTGTCGGGCGAGGTGATATTCCACCACCCCTGCCAGTACAAGGTGCGCAAGAGATTCGTTCAGTAACCCGAGCCTTTAATCAGATGTCGAAAGGTATCCAAGAACTCGAAGAAGACCGCGCTTTGTTGATGGCAGGTATCAGTCATGATTTACGTACTCCGTTAACGCGTATTCGCTTGGCAACAGAGATGATGTCGCCAGAAGACAGTTACTTAGCGGAAGGCATCATCAGTGATACCGAAGAGTGTAACGAGATCATCAGTCAGTTTATGGATTATTTAAAACCCGTTGATCGAGATTCATTTCAAGCGGTGTTTGTTGACGATATTGCTCGTGAGGTTTCTAGCTCTGAAGGTGGATACGAAGTACAGATTGAAACGGATATTCCTGAATCAATGAAGCCCGCGCTTGGTAACCCAATTGCGATGAAGCGTGCGGTGAGTAACTTGGTAGTCAATGCGCTGCGTTATGGTAATGGTTGGGTCAAGGTATCGACCGGCATGACAGCGGATAACAAACTTGCTTGGGTAACGGTGGAAGATAATGGACCAGGTATCCCACAGGACCAGATCGGGAAGTTGTTTGAACCGTTCACGCGTGGCGATACTGCCCGAGGCAGTGAAGGGACCGGTTTAGGCTTGGCTATTGTGAAACGTATTGTCAGCCAACACCAAGGTGCGGTAGTCGTGAATAATCGTAGTGAAGGTGGCTTAAAAGCGCAGATCAGTTTCCCTGTTAAGCCGTAAGTTCAGTTTAATGGTTTGGCGAGTCGGTTGGGTTTCGGCTTAGAGATCCCTGACTCGGTCACTTTTCCCTCTCGGGGATGACGAATTGCTAACCATGGACTTTGATGGTGAAAGTTTACTTTGATCGTCATTCTCTATCGTGAGGAACGAGCGAATAGGGAATCTCGCTCTTGCTTGATGAGAGTAAGGCACAGTAAAAAGGCTTCCTAGAAGGGAAGCCTTTTTGTCTTTTTATGCAGTCTCAGCGTTAGCTAAGCCTTGGAGTAAACATCGCGCTCGCCTAGCCAGCGGTTGATGATCGCCTTGGCGTTATCTGGGTAGCTATCGTGAATATGACGCGCAATACGCTGCACTTCAGGGATCAAACGTTGGTCTCGTACCAAGTCAGCAATCTTAAAGTCTGCCAAGCCCGTCTGCTTAGTGCCAAGCAGCTCACCGGGCCCTCGAATTTCTAAATCTCGCTGTGCAATGACAAAGCCATCGTTACTTTCACGTAGCACACCTAAGCGTTTCTGAGCGGTTTTAGACAGTGGTGAGTGATACAGCAATACACAATGGCTTGCGACCGAACCACGGCCGACACGGCCTCTTAGTTGGTGCAGTTGTGCTAGGCCAAGACGCTCTGGGTTCTCGATGATCATTAAGCTTGAATTAGGCACATCCACACCGACTTCAATCACGGTAGTCGCGACCAACAAATGCAGTTTGTTCTCTTTGAATTCCTGCATTACTGCTTGCTTCTCGGCTGGCTTCATTCGGCCGTGCACGAGACCAATTTTGACGTCAGGCAGTTTGCGTTGCAGCTCTTCAGCAGTATCAGCCGCAGCTTGAGCTTCTAATACTTCGGACTCATCAATCAGCGTACATACCCAATAGGCTTGTTTGCCTTCATTAAGACACGCATTTTTCACACGTTCGACAATGTCATCCCGCTTGGTATCAGGAATCGCCACGGTTTGAATTGGTGTTCGACCCGGTGGCAACTCATCAATAATTGAGGTTTCGAGGTCGGCATAGGCCGTCATCGCTAACGTTCGTGGAATCGGTGTTGCCGTCATGACTAATTGGTGTGGGTAATAACCTTGCTTTGCACCTTTCTCACGCAGCTCTAATCGCTGGTGGACGCCAAATCGGTGCTGCTCATCGATGATCACTAAACCAAGGTTTTTGAACTCGACATGTTCTTGGAACAAAGCATGAGTACCGACCACCATTTGTGCTTCACCACTAGCAATACGAACGAGCTCGGTTTCGCGAGCCTTGCCTTTGAGTTTACCTGCTAGCCACCCAACTTGAATGCCCATCGCCTCAAACCAGTTGGCAAAGTTAATCGCGTGCTGTTCTGCGAGTAGTTCAGTTGGTGCCATCAGTGCCACTTGCTGACCGTGTTCGAGTGCGCGAACAGCCGCGAGTGCAGCCACTAAGGTTTTACCAGAGCCCACATCACCTTGCACTAAACGCATCATAGGGTGCGGCTTTTCAAGGTCAGCTTCGATCTCTTTGGTTACTCGTGCTTGTGCGTTGGTTGGCGAGAATGGCAGCTGAGCTAACAGTTTATCTTTGAGGGTGTTCACCGGAGGAAAAGGCATTGCCTTGTCTTGCTGCCCTTTGCTACGAACAGACAACATCGACAGGTTTTGAGCCAGTAACTCTTCCATAATCAGGCGTAGCTGCGCAGGGTGTTTACCTTCATCAAACAACTCTAGGTTAATGCCTGGAGGTGGCCTGTGAATGGTATGCAGTGCTTGCGCGAGGGTAATTTGGTGATCGTATAAACCTGATGGTAGCAGCTCATTCACCGCGGCTTTGTCGATCAGTTCTAATGCTTGGTCGGTGAGGTTACGCAGCGTGACTTGTCTTAGCCCCTCCGTGGTTGGATACACTGGAGTCAGATTGGCTTCAACATCTGGCTGTTGCCTAGGCGCAAAGAATTTGTAGTCGGGATGGACAATCTCCAGCCCCATGTTACCGCGCTTGATCTCACCGTAGGCATGCACTTGTTTGCCTTCAGCAAAGTTGTTCTTCATACCTGCGGTGAAGTTGAAAAAGCGTAGGGTAATAGTGCCGTTACCATCGCTGATCTTTACCGCCAACATCTTACGTTTACCGAAAATGGTATCGACATGCATGACCTTGCCTTGCACTGCAGCCCATAAGCCCGCGTGCAGTTTTACGATAGGGTAGATACGTGTTCTATCTTCATAGCGCAAAGGGAGGTGAAAAAGCAGATCTTGTACGTTGTTAAGCCCAACCTTTTCCAGTTTCTCTGCGACTTTAGCGCCGACTCCAGATAAAGAGTTGAGAGGGATAGCAGATAAAAGCTGTGACATAACAAGGCTCATAAACGTAAGAGAGATGATCTATTCAAGCATTTTACTGGATTTTTGTACAGGCAGGAATGGGAGGGAGCGCGGTAAATACTAGGATTACGGTTATAAAAATCCCCTTAAGCGATAAAGCATTAAGGGGATTTAAATTCTTGGCAAAACTATTATCAAGTTTAAACGTTAGTTCTTACGACGTCTTACTTTCAGCGCGTGTGGCATCACACGTAGCTTTTTCATAATACTTGCAAGATGAACACGATCTTTGGTGGTCAGCAAGATAGTCACTGTGTACAGGCGTCCATCACGTTCTTCAGTTGAAATACCGTGAATGTTCGAGCCTGTTTTCGAGATAACGTTAGTTAACTCAGCCAGTGCACCTTGGTGATTCTGCAGATCAACCTGAAGTTCAGCAGTGAACTCTTGGTCGTAATCGTCAGACCATTCAACCGCCATGTATTTGTCTGGTTCTTTCTGGTAACCACGAACGTTTGGACACGTTTCACGGTGAACCACAAGGCCACGACCTGGCGATACATGGGCAATGATGTGATCATCTGGAATTGGGTGACAACAGTTAGCGAACGTCAGTAGTAGACCTTCAGCACCACGGATAGCCAATTTCTTCCTTGGTGTGTCGCTGTTGTTTTCCACTTCAGTCAGTTCGTCAGCATCACCCAGTAGACGACGAGCAATAACGATACTCATCAGCTCACCAAGACCAATCGATGCCAGTAAATCTTCAACATTGTCTAGGCGAAGATCAGACAATACGTGGTCGATATTCTCTTGGCCGATATCGCCAATAGAGTGTTCGCCAAGTGCATGATTCAGTAGACGACGGCCTAGCGTGATCGACTCTTCACGACGCATCGTTTTCAGAACCTGACGGATCTTAGTACGTGCACGCGATGTCACCACGTAGTTGAGCCATGCTGCATTCGGGCGTGCGCCCGGAGCACTGATGATCTCAATGGTTTGGCCATTCTTCAGCGATTTGCTCAGTGGGTAAGGGTTCATGTCTACACGAGCACCTACACACATGTTGCCGACATCGGTATGTACCGCGTAAGCAAAATCGACCGCTGTTGCGCCCGCAGGAAGTTCGACAATGCGACCTTTCGGCGTGAACACAAAGATCTCATCAGGGAACAGATCAGACTTAACGTTTTCAATGAATTCGAATGAGTTACCTGCGCTTTGTTGCAGCTCAAGTAAGCTCTGCATCCAACGTTGTGCTTTAACCTGTGCGGTCGTGCCGTTGCTACTACGTGCCCCATTGCCTTTGTAAGACCAGTGCGCTGCGACACCTTTGTCTGCCATTTGATCCATATCTTCAGTACGAATCTGAACCTCAACGGGCACCCCGTGAGGGCCGATCATTGAGGTGTGCAGAGATTGGTAGCCGTTGGCTTTTGGTACCGCAATGTAATCTTTCATGCGGCCAGGACGAGGCTTGTACAGGCTGTGAGCCTGGCCAAGTACGCGATAACAAGTATCTGGGGTATCAACCACCACGCGGAAAGCGTAGATGTCCATAATGGTGTGGAAGCGTTGTTCTTTGGTTTTCATCTTGTTATAGATGGAGAACAGGTTCTTTTCACGACCAAGTACGCGAGCAGGCAAACCGACTTCTTCAAGACGGCCTTCGATTTCGCTATGGATACGTTGGATCATTTCCTTACGGTTACCACGCGCAGCTTTCACTACGTTTTTAAGTACGCGATAACGGTTAGGGTAGAGGGCTTCAAAGCCCAACTCTTCTAGTTCGGTCTTGATGTTATGAATACCAAGACGGTGAGCCAGTGGAGAGTAGATCTCTAGGGTTTCACGAGCAATACGACGCTTTTTGTCAGGACGAAGTGCCCCAAGCGTACGCATGTTGTGAGTACGGTCAGCTAATTTGATCAAGATAACGCGGATGTCTTGCACCATGGCGAGAACCATCTTGCGGAAGTTCTCTGCTTGCGCTTCTTTGCGATCACGAAATTTAAGCTTATCCAGCTTAGATACACCATCTACCAATTCAGCAACAGTATTGCCAAATTTAGCCTCAAGGTCTTCTTTAGTGACATCACAGTCTTCGATGACGTCATGAAGTAAGGCTGCTTGCAGGGTTTCGATATCCAGACGCATTTCTGCCAGGATTCTTGAAACCGCTACAGGGTGGATTATGTATGGTTCACCGCTTGAGCGGGTTTGCCCTTCATGGGCGTCTCTCGCTACCACATAAGATTGACGCAGAGCCTCAATTTGAGGCTCTGTTAGGTATTCTTGGGCAACGTCTTTGAGGCTATCGAATAGATACAAATTAAAGGCCCGGAAGGTTAATTAGTTCGAATGGCGCTATTAGCGACTGTGAGCTAACGAGTGTGAGCGATGCTGCTTACTGCTGCAAGTTCAGCCGCTTCTTGCTCTTGTTGCTCTTGACGCTCACGAGCATCTAGTACGTCTTTAGTGATAAGACCTTCTTCGATTTCACGAAGAGCGATAACCGTTGGCTTATCGTTTTCTTCAGGCACTAGTGAATCTTTACCGCCAGTTTGCATTTGACGTGCGCGGCGAGCCGCAATAAGAACTAGGTCGAAACGGTTGCCAACTTTTTCAACAGCGTCTTGAACAGTTACGCGTGCCATGAGGACTCCAAATAGTAATTAACTAATAAATTTTTTATGACGAGAAAGTATACAAGTTTAACTAGATAGTTTCTAGTTCACCGTATACTTATCTCAATGGAAAATCCAGTTATACCAATCACAGTAAATAAGTGCTCAGAGATAGCGCCGGAAAAAAGTTTGAGAACAAGGAAGAATTTTTCGATAAGTAGTGACCCTACAATCAAAAATTCTAACGACGTTATCAGGCTTTTTCACAAGCTAGAATGACCAGTTGTTTACTACGATTGGTATCAGAGATTATTCCGCCAGTAGTGCTGTAAGCATGCCGCTGTATTTTGCTGCTTGCTTATCTTCTTTTAAGCGCTCCGCACGAATGATTGCTCTGAAGTCCATTAGGGCTGCATCAAAGTCATCATTCACGATCACATAATCGTATTCTGCATAGTGAGAAATCTCTGATTTTGCTTCGCTCATGCGTTTCGCAATAACTTCGTCGCTATCTTGACCGCGAACATTTAAACGACGCTCTAGCTCACCATTTGATGGTGGAAGAATGAAGACACTCTTCGCTTGAGGCATTTGTTCTCGGATCTGACGAGCACCTTGCCAGTCGATATCTAGGAATACATCGATACCGCGGTCTAGGTTTTCTTCAATCCAAACGCGTGACGTACCGTAGTAGTTGCCGAATACTTCAGCATACTCTAGGAACTCACCTTTACTAATAAGGTCTTCAAAATGATGTTTTTCTACAAAGTGGTAGTGAACACCATTTTCTTCACCAGGGCGCATACCGCGAGTGGTGTGTGAAACAGATACCTTCATTGCGTAGGTTGGATTGGTTTCTAGCATTGCTGAGATCAAGCTCGACTTACCTGCGCCACTAGGTGCAGATACGATGTAAAGAGTACCTTTGCCCATCTGTATATTTCCACTGTTGGTTGGATAGAGTGAAGGCGATAAACCGACACTATAAAAGATAGCACTGACCTTAATTGTTATACCGATGGCTGCATCTATAAAGGGATAACGAGTGAAACTAATAGAGACAACTGGTGAAAATTAGGTCAGAAAAATGGAGGCGAAGAGTAGCATATTTAGATGATTGAGAACAACTGACTTGATCGTTATTTATTAGCGAATGATCTTATCAAGGATCTTTGTATAAATGTAATGACTCATCATGTTCACTTTTTTATGTGATCTGGGCAAAATTTGTTGAAGTTTTAATCCCAACCCTTACAATCCGCGCAAACGATTAAATGCTGTATATGTCTAGGGTTAACAGACCCTACTGGACTAGATGTTTCTACTACCAAGCCTACCTTGGTGACTACAGTTTTTAGTGTAGAGACCTCTCTATTCTCACAGCATTTGAATCTCAAATTCTTAATTTATTGCAAAGGTTTTGTTGTGAGTACCGATTCCACCCTGAAAGCCCAGAACACCTCTGGCTCGCTTGATTCGATGTTTAAAATCACTGAAAGAAAAACCACGATTGGCACAGAGCTGTACGCGGGTTTTATTACTTTCTTAGCGATGAGCTACATTCTGGCGGTTAACCCAGCGATTTTGGGGGATATCCCAGGTATGGACAAAGGGGCAGTATTTACAGCAACCGCTCTGTCTGCCGCTATCGCAACGCTTATTATGGGCATTTGGGGCAACTACCCAGTCATGCTTGCACCAGGCATGAGCATGAACGGCTTCTTCAAAGGCTTATTATTAAGTGGCTCTGTTGCAGTGCTTTGGAATGAAGCGCTGTTTGGCATCTTCCTATCGGGTATCCTTTACCTCGCGTTCTCGTTGACCAATATCCGTAAATCGATGATTGAGTCGATTCCTGAAGATTTGAAGTTGGCGATTACCGTGTCTCTCGGACTGTTCATTGCTTTCTTAGGCCTCAAGAATGCGGGCATCATTGTTTCTAACCCGTTCGTCTTGGTTGGCTTAGGTGACATTTCCGATCCGAAAGTGATCATCGCTTATGTGAGCATCTTCATTGCATTAGGCTGTATGGTTCGTGATATTAAGTTAGCAACCTTTATCTCGTTCGTTTCTGCTATTGCACTGACCATTCTTGCTGATGTCTTCATGGGCACTTCAAATGCACCAATCCCAGAACAGTTCATTGCTATGCCACCAAGCATGGCAGGTAGCTTTGGTGCTATTTTTGATTTCTCTGCTTTTACGCCAGAGAAAATGTTTGACCTCTTGTTCATCGTCCTTATTTTCCTGATTGTCGATTTCTTTGATGGCTTGAGCACAATTGTTGGTGTGGGCCGCGATGCAGGTATCATTGACAAAGACGGCAAGGTACCAAACGCAAAATCAGCGTTAGTCGCCGATGCGGGCGGTACAGTGATTGGTTCAATTCTAGGTACCACATCGATTACTGCTTTCTCTGAATCGGGTATTGCTTCTTCTCAAGGTGCAAAAACGGGCTTGGCAGCAGTCATGGTGGCGGGGCTGTTCTTAATCTCGCTTTTCCTATACCCACTTTTCTCTATCTTCTCGGCGGCAATGGTTGCGCCTGCGATGGTTGTAGTGGGCATCTACATGGTGGGTCGTCTTGGTCAGATTAACTGGGAAAAGAAAGAGTCACGTATTGCAGCTTTCTTCACCATCATGTTCACCGTACTCAGCTTCTCTCCTGCCAATGGTATGGCGATGGGTTTCATCAGCTACGCATTCACCATGGTTGTGGCAGGTAAGCGTAAAGAAGTACACCCGCTTATCTACGGACTGTGTGTGGTGTTCTTAACTTACCTAATCCTGCTATAAGCTTAATAGCGAAGTAACGTTTGTTAAGCAATAGTCGTTAAGTAACAAACCAATAGATGGCTCTGCAGTGAAAGTGGGGCCATTTTTGTATCTGTTATCTCTTAGAATGCGCGACTTATATTGATGCATGCTATTGTAGAGGTTGGATTAATTATTTTTGAAGAGTGACTATGTCTTCTCACTTACCTAAGTCTTTTAGTAAGCCTTTCCTTAAGGTTTTCCACATTCTTGAAGCCGTTCTATTAGTGGCGATCACACTGGCGACACTGTTTGCCATGATGGAAGAGTTCATGCACGTCTTTGCTGAACGTCGAGTACAACTGACCGACATTCTGCTGATGTTTATCTACTTAGAAGTGCTAGCCATGGTTCAGCAGTTCGTGATGAACGGTAAGATCCCAGTGCGATACCCTATCTATATCGCGATGATGGCGATAGCACGTTACATCACCTTGGGTATGAAAGAGTTGGATGCGGTACTGATTGTTTGGTTATCTTTAGCGGCATTTATCTTAGCTGCAGCAACTCTGTTGATTCGAGTTGGTCACCATTACTGGCCATATGTCGATCTCAGAACTAAGCAGCCAGACGAGTAAATTTTTTGAGATCAAAATCTTACAAATCAAGCCCGGCGACCTAGCTGAGCTTGAATTAAAGCCAACCGAACAAAAAAACATCAATTATTTTCAAATAAAGCTTTACAACCGGGCCTAGATCACCAAGAATGGCCTCGCTCTGTTTTCAGAGTTATTAAATGAAACATCCAGTTGTAAAGTAAAACCCTTAGTATTGCTTCATTGTTATTCTCAGTGTTTCCCTTGGCTTCATAGATACATTAAATAATTCAAGCTTTCAGCGCATCGCACTTTTGGCGATTAATTTTTTATTTTTATATAAGGGACACATCATGTCTAACAAAACAAACGGCGTAGTAAAATGGTTTAACGAAGAGAAAGGTTTCGGTTTCCTAACTCAAGACAACGGCGGCGCTGACGTATTCGTTCACTTCCGTGCTATCGCATCTGAAGGTTTCAAGACTCTTAAAGAAGGCCAACAAGTGTCTTTCGAAGTAGAGCAAGGCCAAAAAGGTCTTCAAGCTGCAAACGTTGTAGCTCTATAAGATTTTAAGTCGGCGCAGGTTGCATTAGCAACTTGCGTCACTTTCTCCCTTAAATCTTTCCCCTCTAGTTCCATCTGTAATACCCCCCTCAAAATATTCTAAAATCCTTTGTTACATCCGCTTCTCTGTTTTATCTATCTCTATCTCTTGCTCCAAAAAAATCTCCTGCGTAATAATCTGCTCACTTAGTCATCCTGATTGGCATTATTTTATCCATAAAAAAAGCCCCTAAAATTAGGAGCTTATCTTGATTTAATTAACACTGTTAGTTAATCAACACTGATTCAGCTAATGGCTATTCACAGCGTATTACTGACAAACTATTATTCAATATTCTGGATCTGCTCACGCATCTGTTCGATAAGAACCTTAAGCTCTACGCCCGATGCTGTGATGTCTGTGCTGATCGACTTAGACGCTAGCGTGTTTGATTCACGGTTGAACTCTTGCATCATGAAGTCAAGCTTACGGCCACAAGCGCCACCTTTCTTCAATACTGCATTGGCTTCTTTCACGTGAGAGTCTAGGCGGTCTAGCTCTTCTGCGACGTCTGACTTCTGTGCTAGCAGGATAAGCTCTTGTTCAACGCGAGAACCTTCAAGCTCAACTTTAGCTTCTTCAAATTTGTTAAGTAGACGCTCACGTTGCCATTCTAGGATCTCAGGCATGCGTGCACGAACTTTCACTACTTCTTCAGTGATCGCATCCAAGCGCTGAACGATGAGCGCCTTCATGTTTTCACCTTCACGAGCACGAGCATCAATGAACTCTGCAATCGCATCGTTGAATGCTTCTAGCAGGTCTTTGTTGATGGCATCCATATCTTGCTCTGGCGTTTCCATCACGCCAGGCCAGTTCATGACTTGGAATGGGTTCAAACGGCTGTTTTCACCTGTCATGGTCATAACTTGGTTAGCTGCATTAATGACTTGCTGAGCCAAACCTTCGTTGATACTTAGCTCACCTTTTGCCGCTGGGTTTACCTCAAAGCGTAGGTTACATTCAACCTTACCGCGCGCTAGACGCTTACGGAAACGCTCACGTAAGATTGGTTCTAAACCACGGAACTGTTCAGGCATACGGAAGTAAGTTTCTAGGTAGCGTTGGTTTACACTACGGATTTCCCATACTGCTGTACCCCAATCGCCTTTTACTTCTTTACGCGCGTACGCGGTCATACTATAAATCATCGAATTTTCCTGTCTTTTATCATTCTGAAAATAACGCGCACGAATAGTATCACGATATGGTGTACTCCCGAAGCCTGTCGCTTTTCACTATCGATAGCCTTTGCGATAACTCCCCCTTTCATGGAGATTAGCTTTTAATGGCCAATCGCTTTTAATGAGCAATAGCGTTTAATGACTAATAGCGTTTAATGACTAATAGCTCCTAATAACTAATAGCTCCTAATAACCAATAGCTTCGAACAGTAAATAGATTTGAAAGGTAAACTGCTATATAATCTTGCCCCAATCAAAACTGTCTCACCCCTTTCTTAGGTGATGCACTCTTTCGATAGTCAATCACTTCAGACTGTTAATAAGGTAGATACCAATGCGTCCAAATGACCGCGCTGTAGATCAAATTCGTCCAATTAAAATTACTCGTAACTACACAGCTTATGCTGAAGGTTCTGTATTAGTTGAGTTCGGCAACACCAAAGTTCTATGTAATGCGACGGTAGAAGAAAACGTACCGCGTTGGTTAAAAGGCCAAGGAAAGGGTTGGGTAACCGCTGAATACGGTATGCTTCCACGTGCAACGCACACTCGTAACCGTCGTGAAGCGGCGAGCGGCAAGCAAGGTGGTCGTACGATGGAAATCCAACGTCTGATCGCTCGTAGCCTACGTGCTGTTGTTGACCTGAAAGTACTGGGTGAAATCATGATCACTGTCGATTGTGATGTTATCCAAGCAGACGGCGGTACTCGTACTGCTTCTATCTCAGGTGCAAGCGTTGCAATGGCTGATGCTATCAACAGCTTATTAGCAAGCGGTAAACTGAAAAAGAACCCAATGAAAGGCCACGTAGCGGCAGTTTCAGTGGGCATCGTTGGTGCACAAGCACTGTGTGACCTTGAGTACGTTGAAGACTCAGCAGCTGATACCGACATGAACGTTGTAATGACTGAAGACGGTAAGATGATTGAGATTCAAGGCACCGCAGAAGGCGAACCGTTCAGCCACGAAGAGCTGATGCAGCTTTTAGCCCTGGCGAATAAGGGTATTGCTGACATTGTTGAAGCGCAGAAGTCGGCGTTAGCAGAATAGTTTTTAGATAGCTCCTTTCTTAAGGGGCTATTTTTTTATTTTCGTCATAGATAACTCCACACCTGTGTTAGCTACAATTTTTCACCCTAATCACATAGGTTCCCTATGCTCATAGGGCTGAAAAACTTTGCTGCCTTGTTGTAGAGCTATCTATTTAGAAAATACATCATCGTTAGCTTTCGAAGTGATCGGAAGTTAGGAATTGGAAAGTAAATTAATTTAGAGGATGAGCATGAAAGCATATCAACGTGAATTTATTGAATTTGCACTAGAGAAAGAAGTACTTAAGTTTGGTGAGTTTACTTTAAAGTCTGGCCGTAAGAGCCCTTACTTCTTCAATGCTGGATTGTTTAATACAGGTCGTGACTTAGCGCGTTTAGGTCGCTTCTACGCAGCAGCATTGGCAGATTCAGGCATTGAGTTCGATGTACTATTTGGCCCTGCATACAAGGGTATCCCAATTGCAACGACAACAGCAGTTGCTTTGGCTGATCATCATGATGTAGACACGCCTTACTGCTTCAACCGTAAAGAAGCGAAGAATCACGGTGAAGGTGGCAACCTAGTGGGTAGCGAACTTGAAGGTCGCATCATGCTAGTGGACGATGTGATCACTGCTGGTACTGCAATTCGTGAGTCGATGGAAATCATCCAAGCAAACGGCGCTGACTTAGCGGGTGTGCTTGTTGCTATCGACCGTCAAGAGAAAGGCAAAGGCGAGCTGTCTGCAATTCAAGAAGTTGAACGCGATTTCGGTTGTGCAATCATCTCAATCGTTAGCCTGACTGATCTTGTGACTTTCCTTGAAGAGAAAGGCACAGACGCAGCGCACCTCGAATCTGTAAAAGCGTACCGCGCTCAATATGGTATCTAATACTACTCGTAATTAGACTATAGAATGCACAAGGGGCTGATGATTCATCAGCCCCTTTTCTTTTGGTTCAGTATATTATTTATAACGAATGCCGCGCTCCACTTCGGGATCTTCCATCGTTTTGAAGCGCTTGTGCAGCCACATCCATTGCTCTGGTGCTCGCAAAATAATCTTCTCAAGATAGCGATTTAGATAAGCGGCCGCCGCTTTCTCATCTTTCTGAGGATAGTTATCTTCGATTGATTCATCGGCCATGATTTCATACTTGCCGTCGGCATTTCTAAAACCAGACCCTGGAACAAGGGCGCATCGGCTGGTGTAAGCCAAAATACTGGTGCCTGTTGTGGTACATGCATCTTCTACAGCAAAGAAAGGGACAAACACAGACTTGTTACGGCCGTAATCATGATCTGGCAGGTAGAAAAGGATCTCCCCCTGACGCAGGATTCGAATCATGCGTTTTACATCTTTACGGTGAATCAGGCGATTGCCATTCTGAGTACGACCACGGTATTGAATGAACTCATAAGCCGGATTGTTGTGTGGGCGGTAAACACCTAAACCTGAAATACCTAGAACAGCCATTGCTCGCGCAGTGATCTCTAAGTTCAAGGCATGCACACAGCACAACAAAACACCTTTGCCGTTGGCTTTGTGAGTACGCAGCATTTGGGTGTCTTTATCCACTAGGATTCTTTTGAAACGCCAAGTTGGCCAAAACCACGTAATGCCGGTTTCGATCAGTGCCATACCCGTATTTTTGAAGTTTTCATTGACCATTGCAGCGACTTCATCCGCTGGCTTATCGGGAAATGCTAATTCTAAATTGCGTGTCGCCACAGCAACTCGTTTCTTGCCATAACGAGCCCCGAGAGTTCCCAACGATCGACCTAATATTAATAGTAGTCGGTAAGGAAGGACATTGACGATAAGCGCTAATAACCCGAAGCCAAACCATACACCCCAATATTTAGGGTGAAGTAGAGCTAGAGTAAAAGGCGGCTTAGTAATCACGTGTTGTGCCGTGCCGTTTGCTGAAGAAGTTTTCGTCGTCATAACCATCACTTAAGATTTGATTGCTACTTAATTTGATTGCTACTTAATCTGAGCGCTTAGCAGTGCCCAATAAGCATCAAAGTTTTCTGTCGGTTGATATTTGAAGTCAGAACGTACAAATCGATTCAGGCTGCCTTCAACTTGACCTAGCAACTGAGCCGCTAAGATTTTCTCATCAACTGGGAACGATTTTCCTTCACGAAGCTTTCTTTCGCGAAGAATTTGGCGAAGTTGAGTCTCAATACGTTCGAAAAGCTGATTAATTCGTTCACGAAGACGCTCATTCTCAAACATTAGGGCATGACCCGATAAAATACGAGTTAAGCCTGGGTTGCGCTCAGAGAAGACTAAGATCAGTTGCATCACTAAGCGGATACGCTCAAGAGTGTCTTTCTCTTCATCGAGAATGCGGTTGATTCGAGACATCAACGCTTCTTCTATAAACTCGATCAAGCCTTCAAACATGCGGGCTTTGCTTGGGAAGTGGCGGTATAACGCAGCTTCAGATACGCCGACTTGCTTAGCCAACTTTACCGTTGTGATACGAGAAGCACCTTCGGTCGATTCCAACATTTGTGCGAGAGCTTGTAGGATTTCTTCACGACGGTTTGATTTTCGAGTACCAGCCATCTATTTACTTCCTTTCCTAAAGATGAGGATTGAGTGAAGAAAGATTATAAACACCATTCAATTCTGTTTCCTAGTTTTGTGAGCCCTAGGTCAACAGAATCGAGAGGTGTCAGCAGATTGTCAGAGCAAATCTGTGCGTTTATGCATCAATAAGCTGTTGGATCTGATCGAGGATCTGGAAACCTAGCGTGTCTTTGCTCTCTAGTGGTAGAGATTTATCGCCGCCTTTCCAGTAAAGGTGCAATTCATTGCTACTGCTATTGAAACCTTGGCCTTCGACAGAAACGTCATTGGCACAAATCATATCAAGGTTCTTTCTTTCGAGCTTTCCGCGAGCGTATTTCTCTACATCTTGAGTTTCAGCAGCAAAGCCTACGGTAAAGGGACGACCTTCGGTCATTGAGGCAACGGAAGCGACAATGTCTGGGTTCTTAACCATTTGAATGGTCATGTCGTCTTTACCATCGACCTTTTTAAGCTTTTGGTCTGCAATGGACTGTGGACGATAGTCGGCCACTGCAGCACAGCTAATGAATATATCGTGTTGAGAAGCGTTTGTTGTAACCGCATCAAACATCTGCTGAGCGCTGTCGACATCGATACGATTAACTTTGTTTGGCGTTGCTAGTGATACCGGGCCGCTGACTAGAGTGACTGTTGCGCCTTGTTTAGCAGCGGCTTCAGCCAGTGCATAGCCCATCTTGCCAGAGCTGTGATTGGTAATGTAACGCACAGGATCGATGGCTTCACGAGTTGGCCCCGCCGTTATCAATACAGAGAGACCAGCAAGCGGCTTAGGTTGGAAGAAGTCTTCACAACGGTGTACGAGTTGCATTGGTTCTAGCATGCGACCCATGCCGACATCACCACACGCTTGCTCGCCTGCAGCAGGGCCCCAGATTTCACAACCACGACGTTTTAGCGTGGCAATGTTCTCTTGAGTCGCCGGGTGGCTGTACATTTGCTGGTTCATTGCTGGGGATACCGCAACTGGCGCATCGGTCGCCAAAACCAGAGTGGTCAGCAAGTCGTTGCCCATGCCCGCCGTCATGCGAGCAATAAGGTCAGCCGTTGCTGGCGCTAATAGTACTAAATCGGCCCATTTCGCGAGTTCGATGTGCCCCATCGAAGCTTCAGCAGCAGGATCAAGCAAACTATCAGACACCGGTCTTCCAGATACAGCTTGCATGGTGAGAGGAGTGATGAACTCCTTAGCCGCATTTGTCATAACGACTTGTACCTGCGCTCCTCGTTCAATTAAGCGGCGAGTCAGTTCGGCACATTTATAAGCTGCGATACCACCACTAATACCAAGTAGGATTTTTTTGCCAACTAAGCCTTGTTGGTCAGCGCTGCTCTGTTGATTAACCAGTGTTTGCATGATTCTGTTCCTTAATTTTTCTGGGACTTACGATATCAGAACAAAGGATTAGTGCCTAGAAGCAGAATTGGAACAGATTTGACGCTCATCAAGTTGGTGTTATCAAACTTATCAATTACATGGTTTTGCTAGCGACTCGTTTCCTTTGGTCTTTATTAAACGATCTCTCTTAATAAGCTCATTAAGCTGATGCGTTGTGTTCATGACTAACTAGTTAGCTTTATATGCCTATAAGTAAAATGCCTGCTGAATCTATGCCAAGAGAAAAGCTACTCAATAGAGGGCCGGACTCTTTGACTGATGCAGAGCTGCTCGCGATATTTCTTCGAACGGGTACGCAAGGAATGAACGTTCTAGAGCTTTCTGACAAGTTGATCAAAGATTTTGGTTCGCTGCGTCATCTTTTTTCAGCAACGGAGGCCGAGTTTTGTGCTCATAAGGGAATGGGGCAGGCAAAGTTCGTCCAATTGCAGGCCGTATTGGAGATGACGCAACGCTACTTAGCAGAGACATTATCTCGAGGGGACGCGTTGACCAGTCCGAATCATACCAAGTTGTATCTTTCGAGTATGTTGCGCGATCGCCAGCGAGAAGCCTTCTATATATTGTTCTTAGATAATCAAAACCGGGTAATAAAGGATGAAGTCATGTTTGAAGGAACCATCGATGCAGCATCGGTTTACCCAAGAGAAGTCGTCAAAAGGGCACTTCATCATAATGCCGCCGCCTTAATCTTGGCTCACAACCATCCTTCTGGTGTTGCGGAGCCAAGCCAAGCAGACAGGCGAATTACACGTCGATTAACCGATGCATTGGCGCTGGTGGACATCCGAATTCTCGACCATTTTGTGGTTGGAGATGGTGAAGTTATCTCTTTTGCAGAGAGAGGATGGATTTGAATCACATTTTAGGTTGTTAGTTGCGTTAAATCTGCTATTATTCCGCCCACATTTTAGAACCTTAAATCAGCTCTGATTACTCAAATAGCTGCGGTGCTCAAAAAAAGATCACGAAATCCTTAAAAAGGATCTGTTCGGGTCTTGAGCAATGCATGTCAAGTTAGTATAATACGCGACCTTTGATAGCCTTGAATGGATTTTCCATTGTGGTTTTTACCTCTATTTTCAGAATTGATAGAGAGGTTCGGCCACCAAGGTTGATATCGAGCTGAAACGATTTGGAGAGACATTCATGTCCCGAGTATGTCAAGTAACTGGTAAGCGTCCAGTAACGGGTAACAACCGTTCACACGCACGCAATGCTACCAAGCGTCGTTTTCTGCCGAACCTACAAACTCACCGTTTCTGGGTAGAGAGCGAAAAACGTTTTGTTAAACTACGTCTAACTGCTAAAGGCATGCGTATTATTGATAAGAAAGGCATCGATGCTGTTCTTGTTGATATCCGTGCACGTGGCGAAAACGTTTAAGAGGAATTAAGCAATGGCTAAAGGCATTCGTGAGAAAATCCGTCTAGTATCTTCTGCTGGAACTGGTCACTTCTACACAACTGACAAGAACAAGCGTAACATGCCAGGCAAATTTGAGATCAAAAAGTTTGATCCAGTAGTTCGCCAGCACGTTATGTACAAAGAAGCTAAAATCAAGTAATTGATAGCCCCTTTGTCTCTTCTTTTATAGAAGAATAAATTAAAAACCCAGCTTATAGCTGGGTTTTTTTATGCCCAAAATTTGATTCGCCCCAGTATTTTGAGAGGCTTAAGCTTTTTCGAGAAGACTCAGTGTTTTTGATAGGCGTAAGTTTCATTGACTCAATTTGGCACCTACCGTAAAGACGTTACACTTGCCGATGGGCTTATGTGATAGAAAATAGCGCAACATAGAAAGTATCGCCTTTTTCACGATATACTGAACACTCAATAGGTTAGATGAGCAGAATCAGATGAGATATCGTGGACGCCGGTGGAACAACATACTCATGTTAAGCGTGATCGCTTTTATTGGGGTATTAAACCTGCCCACTTTGATCAAAGCGTATCTTATCGAGCCCGAGCCTGAAGTTAATGTCAGCAGTCCTTATCCCTCTCTTTTAAATCCAGCAGCTGAGCTTCAAGCTTTACACTTTGCTCATTGGTCAGTTTTGAAAGAGGATGGTCATTGGATTTATCAATTTAAAGACACAACACTTCCTCAAACTACCAGTGCACAAGAGCTGTCTCAGCGATGGCAAGAGCTTGTGGGCACTGAAGTCGATTCAAAAACTTATACCGATCTTGCCCCTCAGCTAAAGACACCCCACACCATTGAAGTGTGGTATCAAGACCAAGAAGAGCCACAGCGCATTACTTATTATCAATTGCCTGAATTTTGGTTGTTAAAAAACTGGAATGATCAGTGGCTAGCAGTGTCTATTGAAGAGAACTATTTGTTTCCAAGCTTTGGCTCAGACCAGTCCTTAAAATCAGACAAACTATCTACATCAAACAAGCAGTCTATATCAGACAAACCAATGACATCGGACGACTAACTATGCCTGAATTACCCGAAGTTGAAGTAAGCCGCATGGGGATCTCGCCTCATTTAGTTGGCGAGACGATTAAAACCCTTACCTTTCGTACCCCCAAGCTGCGTTGGGATATCCCTCAAGAACTTAAGAAATTAGAAGGGCAGGTGATTCGCTCTATCTCGCGTCGCGCAAAGTACCTACTGATTGAAACCGATATGGGCACAGCCATTGTTCACCTTGGTATGTCTGGCTCACTGCGCGTGTTAGACGCAGATTTCCCGCCAGCAAAACACGATCACGTGGATCTTAAGCTCACCAATGGCAAGATATTGCGTTACAACGATCCGCGTCGTTTTGGTGCTTGGCTATGGTCGGCGCCTGATGAGATACATACTGTACTACTTGGCTCTGGTCCTGAGCCGTTAACCGATGACTTCAACGCAGATTACATTGCCGAGAAAGCAGAAAAGCGTAAAGTTGCCGTCAAACAGTTCATTATGGACAACAAAGTAGTGGTAGGAGTGGGTAACATCTACGCTAATGAGGCGCTGTTTTCTTCACGAATTCATCCACTTCGCCCTGCTAACAAGATAACTCAAGCAGAGTGGATGTTACTGACCAAAGAGATAAAACAAGTACTTGCGACTGCCATCAAACAAGGTGGCACTACTTTAAAAGATTTTGCGCAAGCAGATGGCAAGCCGGGGTATTTCGCTCAAGAGTTGCAAGTATATGGGAAAGCGGGTGAAAAGTGCCCAAGCTGTGAAGCTCTGATTCAAGAGTTGAAAATAGGGCAAAGAAATACGTTTTTTTGCGAAGAGTGCCAAGTATAAAAAAGCTGAACGCGTGTTCACTTTTTACTGCTAGTAGATATAAGTGCTAGTCGCTATAATTGCAATAATGATATGAATTGAGAATAGTAGAATGAAATATTTAGTAACTGGCGTTGCCGGTTTTATCGGCTCTGCAGTGTCAGAGCGACTATGCGCAGCAGGCCATGAGGTTGTCGGTATTGATAACTTGAATGACTACTACGAAGTCTCTCTGAAACATGACCGCCTTAAACGTATCGAACATGAAAACCTGACCTTTATTGAGCTGGATCTTTCTGATAGAGAGGGCATGGCGAAGCTGTTTGCTGAGCAAAAATTTGACCGTGTGATTCATTTAGCAGCGCAAGCTGGCGTTCGTTACTCAATTGATAACCCAATGGCGTATGCCGATAGCAACCTTGTCGGTCACTTAGCTATTCTTGAAGGCTGTCGCCATAATAAGGTTGAACACCTTGTTTATGCTTCATCGAGTTCCGTTTATGGCTTGAATCAAAAAATGCCATTCCATACAGCAGACAGTGTTGATCACCCGATTTCACTGTACGCCGCGACTAAGAAGTCGAATGAGTTGATGGCGCATACCTATTCTCATTTATACGACGTACCAACGACAGGTCTTCGCTTCTTTACGGTTTACGGCCCTTGGAGTCGCCCTGATATGGCGATGTTCAAGTTTGCGAATCTAATCGTAGCGGGCAAAGAAATCGACATTTATAACAACGGCGACATGATGCGTGACTTCACTTATATCGATGATATTGTTGAAGGTATTATTCGTGTTCAAGATCGTATTCCAGCCAAGCAACCAGATTGGACCGTTGAGCAAGGGTCACCAGCAACCAGTTCTGCTCCGTATCGCGTGTTTAACATCGGTCATGGCAGCCCGGTTAAATTAATGGACTACATCGAAGCATTAGAAGGTGCTCTAGGTGTTGAAGCGAAAAAGAACTTCATGCCAATGCAGCCTGGTGATGTGTACGCGACTTACGCTGATACGGAAGATTTGTTTGAAGCGGTTGGCTATAAACCTCAAGTGAAGATCCAAGAAGGCGCGAAAGCTTTCGCAGATTGGTATAAAGCCTATTACTCGCTGTAGTAATTGATAAACTTTGAATAAAAAATAGCGCTCACTGAGCGCTATTTTTTTCGGTTTAGGTAAAGAGAATTACTTGGCTGTCTTCAGCTTTATCTCGGCTGCCACCTTTTGTGGCACAAACTGGCTAATGTCTCCACCATGAATGGCCACCTCTCGAACTATTGTCGAAGAGAGGAATGCATACTCCTCTGAAGGTGTTAAAAATACACTTTCAAGGCCTGGAAGTAGCTTTCTGTACATGCTGGTGAGTCCAAACTCGTACTCAAAATCCATGGTTGTTCTTAGGCCTCGCACCAACACATTCGCTTGCTGCTGTTTAGCAAAATCGACCAGTAACCCCGAAAATCCTTCAACAGACACGTTAGGTAAGTGAGACACCGCATCACGTAACAACTCTACACGTTCATCTAATTCAAACATGGTTTTTTTACTTGGGCTCGCTGCTACTCCAACAGTGATATGGTCAAACATGCTAGCGGCACGAACAATGATATCAAGGTGGCCATTGGTCACCGGATCAAAAGTTCCTGGATAAATAACGTGTGTGCTCATTTTAGCTGTCCTTGCTTAATGTAGTGTTCGAATTCGGTGCTTTACTAGAGTTTAAGGCCTTATCGAGTTGCTGCTTTACCATATCGAGTGTGATGTCTTTCATCAGGTCATCGCCTTTAGCACGGGTTCCCCATGGAAGGTCTGCGACTGGTTTACCTTGTTGTGCTTCTACGTGCTGTTGATAAACACTCACTACGATATCGAGATCGTTGTAAGGTCCTGTTCTACGAGGATCGCTGTGCGCGTACAAGCCGATTACAGGCGTTGACTGCGTAGTTGCCAAGTGGGCTGGGCCAGTATCAGGTGCCAATACCACCGTTGCATGTTTCAGTACGGCAGTCAGTTGCTTCAAGTTCGTTTTGCCAATCAAGTTGGTTACTGGCGACTGGCATAATTTTTCGATGTCGCTACCAAGGTTAACTTCTCTTGGTGCCGGAGAACCACATAACACCACTTGCATGCCTTGTTCGACAGCATAATCAGCAATAGCTGCATATCGCTCAGTTAACCAATTGCGTGAATCTTTGCTTGCAGCTGGGGAGATAACCAAGGTCGGCTTGTCTGCCATGGTGCTAATTGCGAGTTGTTCATCTTCAGGTGTTAAAGGGATATCCCATTGAGGCTTATCGAAGGGGACACCAATGTAGCGAGCAAATTCGGCAAAGTTATCCAACACATGAAACTTATCTGAAATAGGTAGATGGTGGTTGGTAAAGAGTGACTGCATTTCACGAGTACGGTTTTTGCCAAATCCCACTTTGCACTTCGCCTTTATCCCCCAAGATAGCACGCTGGCTCTGAGTGCGGCTTGCATATGCAGAAGTGCATCAAATTTACGATCAGATAGCTGACGCCATAATTCACGCATTCCTTTGAAGCCTTGTTTCTTATCGAAAACAATCACCTCAATACCGGGTAGATCACCGATCAGCATGGCTTCTATTTTGCCCGTTATCCAAGTGATTTTCGTTTCAGGCCACTGCTTCTGGATGGCTTGAACCACAGAAATAGCATGACAAACATCGCCAATCGCGGAGAGGCGAAGTATGCAAAGAGATTGAGGTGCAGTTGAGAACAGTGACATAAAGTGCCCGAAAAAAGTGAATAACATCAGAATTATGCAGATACTCGCATTAGTTGTAAAATAGCAATGACGAAAAGCGACCCAAAGGCCTCATAGATGGAAACGATTAGCACCAAGAACCAAACAATTTGGTACGACCCTGAACTTTTGGCTCAGGTACCAGAGGGCGATATCGCTCAGATTTTTGAGGCTGAATATTGGCAGCAACAAGACGCCATTTCAGGCAGTGCTCAAGGACGCGGTACCACATGGTTCATTCAGCTTGATGGAATACAGGCCGCATTGCGCCATTATCGCCGTGGCGGATTGTTTGGGAAGCTCGTCGAAGACCAATATCGCTTCTCTGATTGGGAAAACACGCGCTGTGCGATGGAGCTTAATGTTCTCAAGGCATTGGCAAACGCAGGTGTGAATGTACCGAAGCCCATTGCTGCTAGAGCCATTAAAAGCGGACTACTTTATCGAGCGGACTTAATGTCTGAACGAATTCCCAATGCCAAAGATCTGGTTGATGTCTTGGTCAATGGCCCGATAGATGCGGATATTTATCGTCGAATTGGGCAAGAGGTACGCAAGATGCACGATGCTGGGGTTAATCATACCGATCTCAACATTCATAATATCTTGCTTGATGACTCGCAAAGGGTGTGGATCATTGATTTTGATAAGTGTGGTCATCAAGCGGGTGATGACTGGAAAGAAGGCAACTTGAATCGCTTAAAGCGCTCGTTCTTAAAAGAAGTGAACAAGCGCCAGATTCAATGGCAAGAGCCGGATTGGGAACTGTTATTGCAAGGCTACCAAGGTTAGTTGCTGTTAGTTAAGAGTGGTGACTAGCTAAGAAGGCCATTAGCTAAGAATGGCCATTAATTAAGAATGTATGCCAAGGTTTTATTCAACGCCCCTCGGTTCTGTTCAACCACTTGATAAGCCGCTAAGCCTCTGTTTTTACGCAAGTCAGGCTGAGAGAATAGCTCTCTTAGCTGGCCTGCAATTTCATTACTGTTTTGACTAATAGTGACAGCTTGAGCTTCAAGTAGTTTGTCTGTGATCTCGCTGAAGTTAAAATAGCTAGGGCCATTGAGTAAAGGTAACTGCAGTGCCGCAGGCTCTAGAAGATTGTGGCCACCTACCTTATCGCCCACAAGGCTCCCTCCCATAAAGCACACATCAGATCCGCCGAGTAATACCAACATTTCTCCCATCGTATCCGCAATATACACTTCAACATTAGAGGTGATTGGTTGCTGACTCGTTCGAGTAATGGTGTTGAATTGGTGTTGTTTAGCCAGTTCCGTCACTTGATTAAATCGCTCTGGATGACGAGGCACAATCATCAGCAAAGTATTAGGATTGTCTTTAAGGAGCTGTTTATGAGCGTCTAAGATAATTTCATCTTCGCCTTGATGAGTGCTGGCTGCTATCCACACACAGCGTTCAAAGCCAATTTGTTCACGTAACGCTTTGCCTTTTGATACTTGTTCAGCTGAAACTTCAATATCAAACTTGATCGACCCAGTCACATGCACAGATGCTTTATCTAACCCTAATCGTATAAAACGCTCAGCATCACTTGGGTATTGGCAAAGTACTTGAGAGAGATTTTTGGCTAAGAGATCAAAAACGGCTTGGAATTTAGCATAACGCTGGCACGAGCGTTCAGATAGGCGAGCGTTGAGTACCGAAATGGGGATTCCAGCTTTCGCGACGCAGTGCAGTGTATTTGGCCATAACTCGGTTTCCATGATTAGCATCTGTTTAGGCTGAACAGTCTTCAAAAAACCTCGAATACACCAAGAAAAATCAATCGGCATGTAGCGATGCTCGACTAAATCACCGAGTTTTTCTATCTGTTCTGCACCCGTGCTGGTTGTCGTGGTGACAATAATGGCTTGGTTTGGATCTCGTTGCTTCAGTTGCTTGATGATCGGTACGGCGGCAATCGATTCACCAACCGATACTGCGTGAATCCAGATAGGATTCTTACCTTGAGTTTGCGGTGTGATCCCGAAATGTTCTTTCCAACGCTGACCAAAACTTGGCTTTCCAGGTTTGCTCTTATAAAGCCCATACAGCAGTAGCGGAGAAGCTAATGACAATATGAGAGTATAGATAAGTCGTATAAGCATAAAAATATAAAAACTTTGAGAGTAAAACGAAGAAACATCGTAGATTAACTCTATCTTAAGTTAGAATGTTATTTTAGAAAACAGGCATTAAAGAGATAAACTGTGAACTGCCAAAAACGTCGCTATTTGATGTATATATCACAAAATTATTCATATGCAATATTGCGCCCATTACAAAAAGTAATCTTGGAACACCAAGGCGAAGTGCGTTGGTTCTTAGAGGGGAATGAAGTTGATGGTAGGTTTCTATTACATGACGAGGTTCAATTAAACAGTATAGTTGAGGTGAACCAATGGAGTCCTGATGCGGTATTTGTACCGGGTAATGTCGTTCCTAGTTTTATCCCAGGGGTTAAGGTGGGAGTCTTTCATGGTTTTGATTCTGGGAAAAGAGAAGGAAAACATTATGCGATTCGAGGTAGTTTTGACCTCTATTGCACGCAAGGGCCGCAAACGACTGAACCATTTTTAAAATTAAAAACTAAACATGGTTTTTTCGATGTAAAAGAAACAGGTTGGCCTATGTTAGATCCGTTGTTTTCTAAACAAAGTGACAATCCATATTTAAATGAGCACGACTCACGGCCAACCGTTCTGATGTGCTCCACATTCTCTCGTAACCTAACTTGTGCTCCACACTTATACGATGAAGTAAAACGAATGTCTGAAAGTGGGAAATGGCGGTGGTTAGTACAGTTTCACCCTAAAATGTCATCTGATATTGTTGATATGTATAAATCATTAGAGAGTGAAAACTTAACGTTTGTTGAAACTGATAACGTGATTCCACTTTTACAGGCAGCTGATGTAATGCTGTGTGATACATCTTCTGTGTTACTAATGTTTTTGCTTCAAAGGAAGCCTGTGGTGACATTTCGTAATCAGAACCCTATGCCTCACCTACATAATATTGAGAATAGTAATGATGTAGAGCCGGCGATAGAATATGCGTTAAGCAAACCTGACTCTTTAATGAAAGAGGTTGAGGATTATTCTGAGTTTATTCATCCTGACCAAGATGGACAGTCTAGCAAGCGTGTACTTAATGCGAGTAATGAACTCATCGAGTCAGGGCTAGGCTCACTCAAAAGAAAACCACTAAATTTAATTAGAAATTTTAAGCTGAGAAGAAAGCTCGGTTATTGGAGGTGGTGGTAACGCTTTAGAGCTCTGAGTTATGCCCCTAATTGTCCAATGATTAAGTGATAGATAAATATGAAAAAAATTAAGCTACTCGCTGTAACCCATCACAGTCGCCCTAATATCAATCCTATTCGACCTGAGGCCTCTCAAATCATTGGCTTACATCATTCTGGAGCCGTAGATGTGACGGTACTTTGTAATCCAGGATCAGGGTTGATAGATTATTTTGAAAAGCAGGGTATTAAGGTTTTAACTGATCCGCTAGATAAAAAATTATCGACATCTACGATAAAAAAGATTCGACAGCTCATTACCTCTGAAGATATCGATATTCTTCACCTATTTAATAACATTGCTTGCAGTAACGGGGCAACGGCAGCTATAGGCACCAAAGCTAAAGTCATTGCCTATAGAGGACAAACTGGCAATATCAGTCGTTTTGATCCTACCAGCTACATTAATATGCTTCATCCAAGGCTGAATAAAATCATATGCGTTGCCAATAAAGTGAGAGATGATCTAAAGCAGCATATTTGGGGGGATAAAAATAAACCTGTGACCGTGTACAAAGGGCATGATCAGTCGTGGTATCAGAAATCAGCAGCAGATCTGTCATCACTCAATCTTCCTAATGATAGCTTTAAGTTATCATTAGTTGCAAACCTCAGACCACGAAAAGGCCTGCATGTATTAATGGACGCAGTTAGTCTTTTACCAACAGATATTAATCTTGATGTCTTGCTTGTAGGTGCAGATCCTAAATCTGAAAAAATACAAGAAATGATAAATCGTAGCGGTAAGCCAAACCGAATTCATGCTTTAGGGTACCGTACAGACGCCCCTGAGGTAGCTGCTGCTTCTGATTTGACTATTCTGCCCACAACCAAGCGTGAAGGTTTGTGCCGAGCTGTTTTGGAAGCGAATTCATATGGTGTACCAGCTATAGTTTCCGATACTGGAGGCAACGCTGAATTAGTGGCTAATGGTGAAACAGGGCTGGTGGTAGCTCCAGGTGACGCTCAGCAGCTTGCCGATGCCATACTTAAGCTCTATAACGACCGAGAATTGTGTCAACAGTTCGGCAGAGCGGCAAAACAACGAGTTATCGATAAATTTAATGTAGAACAAGGTGTTCAGGCAACGTTAGATGTATATCTAGATTTGTTAGAGTGACCGTTCCTCGATTATTTTATTGATACGTTTTTGAATACTTTTAGAAATTCTATTAGCGACTTGCTTATACAGTAGGTCGGAGTTTCTCAAGATAAACAAAAGTTTGTTTTTTTTAATGATAGCTTTACGCTTGAAAGTATTTTTTTTTGTTGGGTTACGATCCATGTAGCTATAGTAACGGATTAACGTTCTTTTTTTTGTTTGTTGTTTATAAAACTCGACGTCTGCTATTTGTCCCGCATAAAACTGTAAGAATAAGGGCTTAAGGTATTTAATTTTTGCTATCGATTCGATTACTTGATGGCCTACACCATAAAAATGTAGGTAGTGTGATTGTGCTGGGTATAAATGTGCAATGGCTTTATCTTCTTCGTTAAACGGGTCGTAGATTATGCTCCAATGAGTGCTGTGACACTCTGTAAAATCAAAGTTATGGTCACGTTTTGGAGGTTGAAGAGGAGAGTAAAGCAGAGCTCTATTGATGTTAAGTTGACCGGCGTAATATGTTACGGCAAATGCCCCCATGCTCGCCCCGTAGCCCAAACGTTCTGGAAATCGCTTTAGCAATACTGCAAGTTTTGGGACATACTCCTCAAATTCTGAGCAAAGAAACCAGTGGTTCAGAGATAAAGTATTGATCGCAACAACGTTGATACCAAGCGAAGAGATAAATTTAAAGCCCCAGGCATGTGCGCCAGAGTGTAGTTGCTTCTCAGAAAGCAGTTTACCCGCAGGGTTGAAGCAGATAACGACAGGTTTGTTATAGTCAAAAAAGGCACACTCAACGAGAGTATTGCCCACAATTGATCTGTTGCTGTATACAATATCCATGATTATTATAGATTCTTTAATTTTTTGTATCTAGGCTTAAAAGTCACAGCACTTCGTAATAACCTTTGTGACCATTTTTTACTACTACTTCCAAAATCATGTGGGCCTTGAGGACCTAGATAATGGTAAAGTACCTTATCTATATATATAGCTCTAGAGCCAGAAAGCTCTAGTAATGGCAATGTTATGTATTTATCACTACAGCGTCGAGTGTACCTCTCGTCATTTGTAACTAAGTCCTCATATCTAATTTTTCGGGCTTCTGACCAAGATCGAATACGACCAGTAAATAAGTAAGAGTTGAGTACTCGTTTCTGCTCATTCTTTGTTAAGGTAAAGCTTGAAGGGTCAACCTTTTTCCATAAAGCGAATTTAAATGTCTTTAAATGGTTAGCTCGCCATTTTGCAAATCGGAATAAATTAAATCTTTCGACAAATACAGGATAGGATGAGCAGTTTATTCCTCTCTTTCCGTTAACGGTATAAGAGCCAAAGGTCATCCAACATTGGTGTTTTTCGTACTCATTTTTTAAGTACTCTAATGAGGTTGAATTTGCAAGAGAGTCATCTCCATCAATAAGCACAATTACGTCATCATCATTCGGGTTTGCGCATTTTATGGTTTCTGCAATATTTCCAATAGAGTACAATTTTTTTTTGTGTCGAATAAGATGAAACCTATGGTCATCTTTAATGTTCTCCTCTATGACCTTACAACTACTATCATTAGAAAGGTCATCACCGAAATAAACTTCAAAGTTACTGAAAGTCTGTGACTTTAAAATGTCGATATTTTTTTTTAGCATGTTAGACATGTTATATACGGCACTAATTATTATAAACTTCATTGAAATTTTGACTCTGTGTTATTTTCTTGATTGCTGATAATTAATATGTAGGTTGATATTAAATAGAAGTAAAATTGATGTGCTCGTTCAAATGGCATATCAGTAATGCTCAATACCAAATACATACCAATTAGAATAAAAAACATGTTTTTATTTTGACCAGGTTTTATTTTATATAATGGGTAAATAATGAGAGAAAGGGTGAGTAATAGCCCTATGATACCATATTTAGCAAGGTCATTTATCCATTGATTATGAAAGTGTACATAGTGTGCTGCTTCTTTAGTATATATACCTTGATCAATCATAGCTTCTTTCACTTTAATTTGACCTTTATCACCAACACCGATTAACCAGTTATTCTTTATTATTTCGATACCAGCATGCCACATCTGAAACCGTAAACCAATTGACGAGCCCATATCATTATTTTTAATTCGTTCAAGCTCTGTTTTAGTTTCAATAATCCTGTTTTCTATAGGTTTTTCTAAAAAAACACCTGTGACAACTATAATTATCAAAATAGAAACTACAGATTTTATATTTATTTTTTTTAAATTTAAAGAAGTTACTATTAAAATAGCCAAACCAAAAAAATAAGCTATCCATGGTCCTCGGGATAAAGATAAAATCAAAGGGAGCAAACTTGCAAAAGCTAAAAAAAAGCTTATCCATTGATGCTTTTTGTTTTTGCTATTTATAAAGTAATACAGGTTAATAACTGAGGTGAAACCACTGATAATCCCAATTCTTATTGGGTTTATACTCCAATACCTGTTGAGTAAATTCCCATCTAGGTATTGCAAAAATAGGAAGATTAGGAAACTGACAGATAGTAACCAAATTAAATGTCTAAAATTTATTTCATTTATATAAATTCTAGGAAGTATGATTAAATATAGTGTTACCAAGCTAATAACTCTAAAACTACTCGATGATACTCCGTAAGTAAAATAAGCAACAATACATAAGGAAAACCCAAAAATTAATATCCAAAGGAATTTATTACTTTTAATAGTGCTAGGTATGTCACTATAACCAAGGTGAATTAACCGGATAATAAAAGCAAGAGGGACTAGAGCATTAAGTACCTTACTACCATTATCTAGTATGAATAACCCACTGAAAGCCCAAAATATCGGTAAGATTATTATAAATGAAAAAATATTGTATTTTTTTAATATTTCTAGCATGTATATTATACTCTATAAGGGTTTTTATCAGTATCAGGACGAGTCTTAAGCAGCCTTAAGATCCACATATATTGCTCTGGGTTTTTGCTCACGTAATTTTCAATACATTGGTTCATCATACGTGCGTCCTCTTCTTCGCTTCCTGTTGGGAAGGGTAGAGCAGGGTAGAAGTCCAAGGCGTATTGGCCTGTACTGCTATCGTATTGAGCAAACAAGGGCACAATTTTAGCTTTACTTAGTTTTGATAGGCGACCAAGGCCTGAGATAGTTGCTTTTTGAGTCGCGAAAAAGTCAACGAAGACACTGTGCTCACGGCCAAGATCTTCATCAGGGAGGTAGTAACCCAGGTACCCATCACGTACCGACTTGATGAAAGGTTTGATACCACCACTGCGATCATAAACACGACCGCCGTATTGCACGCGCTGTCGGTGCATTAGCCAGTCACTGAGTTTGTTTTTTTGTGCTTTCGCCATCGCAGATACAGGTAAATTGCGTGAAGCTAATAATACCGCTGGGATATCGATAGCCCATGTGTGTGGCACCAGCAAGATCACATTCTCGCCACTGTCTGTAATATCGGTTAGGTTGCTCAGGCCGTTTATCGAAGTGTTATTCTCTAGCCAAGTTTTACTCTTGAGTGTCAGTGAAGCAAATCCCATCAAAAATGAGATGGAAGTAACGTATGACTGATAGAGAGTTTCTTCGCGCTCTTCGATAGATTGCTCAGGGAAACACATCTCAAGATTCACTCGAGCCCGGCGGTTAGCCTTATTCTTAATTTTTACAGCTTGCTTAGCCATAAACTTAACTAATGCTAAACGAATGCTATTAGGTAAGAAGCAGACTAAAGACGATAACAAAACAGCGATCCAAGTTCCCCAGTATTTAGGTGCTAGAAAACCCCATTCAAACTCAGGATTGTAAGCTTTTGGATCAAAATCATTGCGTTGTGTGGTCATTCATTCACTACATTATTTAAATCAGAGAGTTAACTTAATATCGGTCACTCTGGGAATGATTATATTCGTTAGACATTCCCAATAATACACGCTAAAAGTAGGGTGTATTATTGGTCCTAATCTGAAATATACCGTTAAGCGTTTACGATCTTCATGTACTCAGCAACGCCATCGGCTACTGCTTTAAACTCGATATCGCAACCTGTACCGCGAAGCTTCGTTAGGTCTGCTTGAGTGAATTCCTGGTAAGCGCCTTTTAAATGCTCAGGGAAAGGAATCGTTTCGATTTCGCCTTTACCATGGTGCTTGATAACTGCCTTGGCGACTTCTTCAAACGACTCAGCATTGCCAGTACCTAGATTAAAGAGGCCAGATACCCCATTCTCTAAGAACCACAAGTTTACAGCCGCGACATCACCCACATACACAAAATCACGCTTAAAGGTTTCGCTAGCTGCGAACAATTTCGGGTTTTCACCGGCATTCATTTGGTTGTTTAGGTGGAAAGCGACAGAGGCCATGCTGCCTTTGTGTTGCTCGCGTGGACCATAAACATTGAAGTAACGGAACCCTACGATTTGCGAAAGCGTTTCGTTGTGTGCTGCTGCATCCGCGGTTAAGCGACGAACGTAGTTATCAAATTGTTGTTTTGAATAGCCGTAGACATTCAATGCACCTTCGTACTCTCGTTCTTCAATGAAAGTGTCGGTTTCACCGTAAGTTGCAGCTGAAGAGGCATACAAGAAAGGAATTTCACGTTCAACACAGTAATGAAGTAGCTCTTTTGAGTATTCATAGTTGTTGAGCATCATGTATTTGCCATCCCACTCAGTGGTAGCAGAGCATGCTCCTTCATGGAAAACAGCTTCAATATGACCAAAATCATCACCGGCCATGACTTGAGTTAGGAAGTCATCACGATCCATGTAATCCGTGATGTCTAGGTCTACAAGGTTCTTAAATTTCTTACCATCTTTTAAGTTGTCGACGACTAGAATATCGTTGTGGCCCGCTTCATTAAGCGCCTTAACAATATTGCTGCCAATCATGCCAGCACCACCCGTTACGATAATCATAATTTTCTAACTCTTTTGAATACAAAACTGTCACGAGTATAGCAAGGAATGGATAAAGCGGGCTAGTGGAATAATTCCCTAACCAGAGTATGATATGGCTAGATAAAATATGAATTAAATCGAGTAAATAACTCGAAGCTATAGGTATGAGTATGAAAATTGCAATAGCTGGGACAGGGTATGTTGGGTTATCCAATGCGATGTTATTAGCACAAAATCACGAAGTGGTAGCGGTCGATATCATTGAAGAAAAAGTGATAATGCTTAATAACAAAAAATCACCGATTGTTGATAATGAGATTGAACACTTTCTGTCAAGCAAAGCGCTAAACTTTAGAGCGACAACTGACAAGGCAGCTTACGAAGACGCTGAATTCGTTATCATTGCTACACCAACCGATTATGATCCTAAAAATAACTATTTCAACACATCTTCTGTTGAATCTGTTATTAAGGATGTTATGAGCATAAACCCTAATGCGGTAATGGTGATCAAATCAACGGTTCCTGTAGGTTACACTGCGCAGATCAGTGAAGAGTTAGATTGCGAAAACGTCATTTTCTCTCCGGAGTTTTTGCGTGAAGGCAAGGCCCTGTACGACAATCTACACCCATCACGTATTATCGTTGGTGAATGTTCTGAACGCGCTAAAGTGTTTGCGAATCTTCTTGTGGAAGGTGCGGAAAAAGAAAACATCGACGTACTGTTTACTCACTCAACGGAAGCAGAAGCAGTAAAGTTATTCTCAAATACTTATCTAGCGATGCGAGTTTCTTATTTCAATGAGCTTGATTCTTACGCGGAAGCGCATGGCTTGGATTCTCGTCAGATCATCGAAGGTGTTGGCTTAGACCCTCGTATCGGCAATCATTACAACAACCCTTCATTTGGTTACGGTGGTTACTGCTTACCAAAAGACACCAAGCAACTATTAGCAAACTATCAAGATGTACCAAACAATATTGTGGGTGCGATTGTTGATGCAAACCGTACCCGAAAAGACTTCATTGCGGATTCAATTATTAAGCGCTCGCCTAAAATTGTCGGTATTTATCGTTTGATCATGAAGGCGGGCTCTGACAATTTCCGTGCTTCTTCCATCCAAGGGATCATGAAGCGTTTAAAAGCCAAAGGCATCGAAGTCGTCGTGTATGAGCCGGTATTGGAAGAAGAGCATTTCTTTAACTCTAAAGTTTATTCTGACCTTGAAGATTTTAAAACCGTATCGGATGTGATTGTATCTAACAGAATGGTAGAAGAAATCGCAGACGTAGCAGATAAGGTGTACACACGAGACCTGTTTGGCAGCGATTGATTACAGTAGCGATTGATTGTACGAGTGATTAAGATTAATGACACGAGCGATTAATGACAGCTGTGATTGATCAAAGGTGTGACGGTTGAAGGTGAATTTTAGCGTTTGCTAATTCGACCAGATGTTAACAGCTCGATCTATCCGTTTAGTGGCGATATACTGAACCTCTAAACGGATAGGGACACTTATTACCAATGAAAACACGTGACAAGATTGTTTATGCTGCTCTAGAGCTTTTTAATGAGCACGGCGAGCGCAGTATTACGACCAATCATATTGCTGAGCATATCGAAATTAGCCCTGGTAATCTCTACTACCACTTCCGCAACAAACAAGAAATTGTCCGTGATATCTTTACTCTCTATTCGACAGAGTTGCTTGAAAGGTTCACACCGATTCAAGGGCAACAAGAAAGCCTCACGCTACTCAAGCGCTACCTAGATTCTATCTTCACGCTGATGTGGAAGTACCGATTCTTCTATGCGAACCTACCTGAAATACTGTCTCGTGATGAAAAGCTCCACCTTGATTACATGGCTGTACAAGAAAAGCTGCAAACCAACCTTGTGGGTATCATGCGAGCCTTCGTTGAATTGAATTTGCTCAAGGCAACAGATGCAGAAATGAAGTCGATGGTGACGTCTCTTCACTTGATTGCATCAGGTTGGTTGGCGTATCAATCTGCGATGTCTCCAAAAGCTCAAATTACCGAACAAGTGGTTCATCAAGGAATGCTGCAGATGATCGCGACGGTTAAACCGATTGCGACAGCTCAAGGTTTTGAGCAGCTGACATTATTGGAAGATGGTGTAAGGGCGTTGAACTCTAAATAGAAAGAGACGAGTAAGCGATATACGGGATTCGAAGAAAGATACTCGCATCCCGTATCTGCTCTTTATCGAACCAACCAGCTCTTTGGATTCTGAGCTTGGCTGTTTCTACGAATTTCAAAGTACAATGATGGGCGTGTTTGGCCGCCAGTGTCACCGGCAAGCGCGATGGCTTCACCCGCTTTAACCTTGTCACCTTCTTTCTTCAGTAGTGCTTGGTTAAAGCCATAGAGCGTCATATCACCTTTACCATGGTCGAGAAGAACCACTAAACCATAGCCTCGCAGATACTCGGAAAATACCACCGTACCTGAGTAAACGGATTTTACCTGCTGACCGTACTTGGCGTTGATCACCATGCCTTTCCAGTTAATTTGCCCCGTTTGACGTGAACCGTAGTTATGTAGAACTTTATCTTTGATCGGCCAAGGTAGCTTACCTTTACGTTTTGCTAGGCCATCCATCGGTACTGCATTACGTCGTTCTCGAGCCGCTTTTTCTGCTTTTGCTATTTCAGCTTTCAGGCGAGTTTCATTTCGCTGAAGTTCAGCCAAGTAATTTTTGTCGCCAGAAATATTCTTCTTAATGCTGCCAACGGTTTTCTTACGTTGTGTTTGAGTCTGAGACAACTTGTCACGCTTTGTGGTTTGCTGTTTTAACAATGTTGCAATTTGTTCTTGCTCGAGTTGACGCTGTTTGTGGCTTTCTTCTAATTCGAGTTGCGTCTGTTCAATCGTTTTAATGGTTGCGGAGCGAGCTTTGGCAAGGTGCTGGTAATAATGACTGATGCGATCTTCTTCTACACCGGTGTTGAGAATGTGAGAAGAAGCCTTAGATCGACTCGTCATGTAGTAAGTCTGAATGAGCTGCTCTAACTTGTCTGTCTGGACTTTTTTCTGTGCAGTGAGCGCTTTAATCTTTGTGTCTAAATTAGCAATATTAGCATTAGCGGTATTGAGCTGCTTTTTACTGTCTAGAATCGCTTTTTCAAGTGAAGCGATAGACAGCTCCTGCTTCTTGAGGTTTGCCTGTAGGCTATCGAGTTTCTTTTGCTGGGAAGAGAGCGCTTTCTGTTGACGAGAGATTTCGCTTGATACGCCTTTCAGTTCACCTTGAGATGCAGCAAATGATGATGAAGACAAAAGAGCAACACCAAGGCTGGCAGATATCAAAAGAACAGTGCTCATTGATTGAACGGGTTTCATCATTATCGTCATTTTGCTCTTATTAATAATCAGCATCTGCTGCGAGTCTTTTCGCATCTCGGCTATCGGTTATTTGTCGGATCTCGAATCTGCCCTTAAATCCCATCACCATGGATGAAGTTCTGAGAACGACCGTTAAACCCCTGATCCATATCCAAAGACGGCTTGTCAGTTTTCGGTTTTCCAACAATTTTTGCAGGAACACCAGCGACAGTCGTATGAGGCGGAACGGCTTGAAGAACCACAGAGCAAGAACCAATTTTCGCGCCTTCACCCACTTCAATATTGCCAAGTATTTTAGCGCCGGCACCGATCATTACACCTTCTCGGATCTTAGGGTGACGATCGCCACCTTCTTTACCCGTACCACCTAAAGTCACGTCTTGAAGGATAGATACATCATTTTCGACGACGGCTGTTTCACCAATCACGATACCGGTGGCGTGGTCGAGCATGATCGCTTTACCGATACGAGCGGCTGGGTGAATATCCACTTGGCAAGCAACCGAAATTTGGTTCTGTAGGTAAGTAGCAAGCGCAATACGCCCTTGCTTCCATAGCCAGTTAGCCACTCGGTAACCTTGCAAAGCGTGGTAGCCTTTCAGATAAAGCAGAGGCATCGAGTACATCTCGACCGCAGGATCTCGATTTACCGTCGCGCAGATATCACAAGCAGCCGCATCAATAATCGATTGATCTTGCTTAAATGCTTGTTCAACCACCTCACGCACCGCCATTGCGGGCATTGAAGCCGTCTTTAGCTTGTTGGCTAGGATATAACTTAATGCAGCGCCTAAGCTTTCGTGGTTGATAATGGTGGCATGGTAAAAACTCGCAAGCATAGGTTCTTGCTCTGACTGCTGTCGAGCTTCCTTCACAATGCATTGCCAAACCTTTTGCTGTTCACAGTGTTTCATTTTTCCATCCATTTTATCTATTTCATTCCACGACTTAATAAGCGATGTTATCGCTCTGACTTCTTGTCTCGAGCAAGCAGATCTTGTGCCGCTAAGTGGGCATCTTTCCCTTGATACAGCACTTGATAGATTTGTTCAACAATTGGCATCTCAACACCCATACGTTCGGATAGTAACCAAACTTCTTTAGTGTTGCGATAGCCTTCGACCACTTGGCCGATCTCTTCTTGTGCAGTATCGACGTCTTTACCTGAACCTAAAGCCAATCCAAAACGACGGTTACGTGATTGGTTATCAGTACAGGTTAGTACTAGATCGCCCAGCCCTGCCATACCCATAAAGGTTTCGGGTTGTGCACCCAGTGCAGCGCCTAAGCGACTCATTTCAGCTAAGCCACGCGTGATCAGTGCAGTACGAGCATTGGCACCAAAACCAATGCCATCCGACATGCCTGCGCCAATTGCGATAACATTTTTCACCGCGCCGCCAAGTTGCATGCCGATGAAATCTGAGTTTGCGTATACGCGGAATGTTTTACCGCAGTGGATCTTCTCTTGCAGCTCTTCTAAGAATACTTCATCTGGTGAAGCGACAGAGATAGCCGTTGGCATGCCCATCGCTAACTCTTTGGCAAAAGTAGGCCCTGATAGAACCGCTAGCGAGTACCCATCACCCAGCACATCGTGCGCGACATCTTTAAGTAAGCGGCCTGTTTCTGGCTCTAGGCCTTTGGTCGCCCAACAGATGCGAGAATCCGTACCTAAGTAAGGTTTCAGGCTGTTTAGAACAATACCAAACACGTGGCTAGGCACAACAACGAGAAGGTCACGACTTGCTGTTACTGCTTTCTCAAGATCGGATTCGATGATTAGGCTTTCTGGAAAGTCGATATTTGGCAGGAACTCATTATTAGCACGCTCAGATTCAAGACGAGCCATATGAACAGGGTCGTGTCCCCAAAGAACAACATTGGCACCGTTACGCGCTAGAGATATCGCTAAAGAGGTTCCGTAAGAACCGGCGCCTACCACTGTCATCGCAATGTCTTTACCGTAAGCGCTGTCTTTACCGTAAGCGTCTGCCGTGTTAGTCGGGCGAGTTGTGTCTGTCATGCTTCCACCTAAAAATAATGAGGGAAATCGAAGAGTTTTGGAGAAACTCTTTACTAAGAAGAAAAAGCGCTCTACCAAAGTACAGTGTAAATAAAAAATGCACATCGCAGAAGCTGCGATGTGCATTTAAAACTAATTATTTCACAAAAACTAGCTATCGAATAAAAGGCCATCTTCTAATAAAAATAGCCGTTTGTTGGCCGTTCGTTTATTAGTTATTTATTGGTCATTTATTCGCTAAGCGTTAAGACTACATTGAGACTTAAGCTTGTTCGCCTTCAGCTTGTTGAGCTTGATTTTGTAGGTAGTTCATGAACAAAGCATCAAAGTTTACTGGAGCTAGGTTCAATTGTGGGAACGTACCTTTAACTACTAGGCTAGAAATTGTTTCACGCGCGTATGGGAACAGGATGTTCGGGCAGAATGCACCTAGGCAATGTGCCAGTTGGCCAGCTTCCATTTCGCTTGCAGAGAAAATACCACCTTGTTGAACTTCACAAAGGAATGCTGTGTCTTCTGCATTCTTAACGGTAACAGTTAGACGTAGGATAACTTCGTAAACGCCTTCGCCAAGCTCACGGCTTTGAGTGTCTAGGTCCAGTTTTACATCTGGGTTCCACTCTTTTTGAAACATATCTGGAGAGTTTGGCGCTTCGAAAGAGACGTCTTTTAGGAAAATACGTTGGATTGCGAAGTTCTGTTGTGCGTCTTGTTGTGCTGCTTCAGCCATTTTCTTGTCCTTAAAAATTTATAATTAGGCTCTGTTCATCATATCAGTCGAATAAAGCCCTAAAGTAATATCGTTTTACTCGGTCAGCTTATTTCTTACCTTTAACCTATTTCTTACCTTTAACTAAAGGAAGGTTAGCTTCGCTCCAAGCCACTAAGCCGCTTTTCAGCACGCTTACGTTTTCGAAACCTGCTTTAACCAGCAAGTTTGCGCTTTCTTGAGCGGTTTGACCCGTCTTGCATACTACGATGATTGGGTCTGCTTTGTGACTTTCAAGGCTACCAAAGTTATTTGCTTTGATATCTGACGGTAAAATGTGAACTGCGTCAGTAATATGGCCTTTCTTGAACTCATCCTTAGTACGAATATCAACCACAACACCGTTTTCGCGGTTAATCATGTGTGTGGTTTGCGCTGCCGTGATCTCTTTATAAGCTGCGTTTGATGTCTTGATAACGTTCGCAATGATGGCAACAACCAAGCCGATCCATACGATGGCTAAAATCATATTCTCTTGAACAAATGGAACTAACTCTTGCATATCTTGAACTCTTATTCGTTATTGGGCGAAAAACTCTAGGTCAGGAGTATAGCGAGGTTTTGGATTTGGTGCACATAGTACTAACTACCTCATACCGACCACCTGATTTTTTTTTGATTATATCCACTGTTACATAGATAATAGGGATATTTACATTTTTAAATTTTAATGCGTAGTTTGGTTGTCGCTTTGTTACCGAAGGGCGGTAGCGTACCTGATGGAGTTCACTACTACCTGTTAGGTCTATGATTTTCAAGTTTTATTTTAGGAGTTTTTGTGAAAATATTAGTCACCGGTGGCGCTGGTTTTATCGGTTCAGCAGTTATACGTCATATTATAAATAATACTTCTGACAGCGTGATCAACGTTGATAAGCTCACTTACGCAGGTAACTTAGAATCTCTTATCGAAGTGGATTCGTCTGAACGTTATGCATTTGAGCAAGTCGATATTTGCAATCGAGTAGAGCTTGACCGTGTTTTTATTGAACACAAGCCAGACGCAGTGATGCATCTTGCGGCAGAGTCGCATGTTGACCGTTCAATCACAGGCCCTGCCGCGTTTATTGAAACGAACATTGTCGGAACATACACGTTGCTAGAAGCGACTCGCGAATACTGGAATGCGCTTGAAGGCAGTGCAAAACTGGAGTTTCGTTTTCATCACATCTCGACCGATGAAGTTTACGGTGATCTTCCGCATCCAGATGAGGTTCCTGAAGGCACTGACCTGCCGATGTTTTTAGAAACAACCTCGTATGAGCCATCAAGTCCATACTCGGCGTCAAAAGCATCGAGCGATCACCTTGTGCGTGCATGGTTACGTACTTACGGCCTTCCAACCATCGTAACCAACTGTTCAAATAACTATGGCCCTTATCATTTTCCTGAAAAATTGATCCCATTGGTTATCCTTAATGCGCTAGAAGGTAAAGAGTTACCTATTTACGGTAAAGGCGATCAAATCCGTGACTGGCTATTTGTAGAAGACCATGCGCGAGCACTCTACAAAGTAGTGACCGAAGGTAAAGTAGGCGAGACCTACAACATCGGTGGTCACAACGAAAAGAAAAACCTCGAAGTCGTGAAGACGATTTGTGACATTCTAGATTCGTTAGTACCAAAGGGTTCTGCGTATGCAGAACAAATCACGTACGTTCAAGATCGTCCTGGTCACGACCGTCGTTACGCGATTGACTCGAGCAAAATGCAGCGTGAACTAAATTGGACGCCTGAAGAAACGTTCGAAACCGGCCTTCGCAAAACAGTGCAATGGTATTTAGATAACTCGGTATGGTGTCAAAATGTACAAGATGGTAGTTACCAACGTGAACGTTTAGGTGTAGACACAACAGAATCAAAGGGAAATCAATAATGAAAGGGATTGTATTGGCCGGTGGCTCTGGCACTCGTTTATACCCATTGACTCGCGGCGTATCCAAACAACTCTTGCCGATTTACGACAAACCCATGGTGTTTTACCCAATCTCAACACTAATGCTGGCGGGCATCAAAGATATTTTGATTATCACTACACCGGAAGACAATGCTGGCTTTCAACGCCTGCTGGGTGATGGCTCTGATTTTGGTGTTAACCTTGAATACGCGATTCAGCCAAGCCCTGATGGCTTAGCTCAGGCGTTTATTATCGGTGAAGAGTTCATTGGTGATGACAGCGTGTGTCTAGTTCTGGGAGATAACATCTTCTATGGTCAATCTTTTTCTAAAACACTACAAAGTGCTGCTTCAAGAGAATCAGGCGCGACAGTGTTTGGTTACCAAGTGAAAGACCCAGAACGTTTTGGTGTGGTTGAATTTGACGATGAAATGAAGGCAATTTCAATTGAAGAAAAGCCGGAAGTACCAAAGTCTAACTATGCCGTAACAGGTTTGTATTTCTACGACAATCGTGTGGTTGAAATGGCCAAGCAAGTGAAGCCATCTCATCGTGGTGAGTTAGAAATTACCACACTGAATGAAATGTACCTTAACGATGGTTCGCTGAATGTTGAACTGCTGGGACGTGGCTTTGCTTGGTTAGATACCGGAACGCATGAAAGCCTTCATGAAGCTTCTTCTTTCGTTCAAACGATTGAAAATGTTCAAGGTTTGAAAGTCGCTTGTTTAGAAGAAATCGCGTGGCGTAATGGTTGGCTGAGCGATGAGCAAGTTTTGACGCTCGCTAAACCAATGATGAAAAATGAATACGGCCAGTACTTGACTCGGTTAGTGACTGACGCTCAGAAAAAGGTAGTAGTTTAATGCGTGTATTAATTACAGGCTGTTACGGTCAAGTGGGCTCTTGCTTAACTCAGCAGTTGGTCAATAACGGAAATATCACTGTATGCGGTTTGGATAGAGAGCATCTTGATATTACCAACCAGAAGGCAGTCAGTGCAGCGGTTGCTGAATTTAAACCTACTATCATTATCAATGCCGCAGCTCACACAGCGGTTGATAAGGCTGAAGAGGAAGTCGACCTTTCTTACGCGATAAACCGTGATGGCCCTAAATACTTAGCGCAAGCCGCACAAAGTGTTGGTGCAGCCATTTTGCATATTTCGACCGACTATGTGTTTGAAGGCAATAAAGTGGGCGAGTATGTGGAAACGGATGCTACTAATCCACAAGGTGTTTACGGTGAAAGCAAGTTAGCGGGTGAGATAGCGGTCGCTGAAGCATGTGAGAAACACATTATCCTTCGTACAGCATGGGTATTTGGTGAGAGCGGCAATAATTTCGTCAAAACCATGTTGCGTTTAGGTGAAAATAGAGATGCACTGAGTATTGTGGGTGACCAATTTGGCGGGCCTACGTATGCCGGAGATATTGCCAATACATTGATTCAAATAGCGCAGAAAATTACTCAGGGTGATGCGGTTGATTACGGTGTTTACCATTACTCAGGTTTGCCTCATGTCAGTTGGTTTGACTTTGCTGATACCATTTTTGATGTTGCGGTTAAGCAAGGAGTGCTTGCAAATAAGCCAAGCTTAACGAGTATTACCACTGACCAATACCCAACCCCCGCCAAACGCCCAAGCAATTCTCGATTAAGTACCGAAAAAATCACGCTAGTTTTCTCGGTTAAAGCGAGCGATTGGAAGGCCGCGTTAAACAATATTCAAGCGTATACGGAATAATAAAATGAAAGTAATCGATACTCGTATTCCTGATGTAAAAATCATAGAGCCAAGTGTATTTGGTGATGAGCGTGGTTTCTTTATGGAAACCTGGAATCAAAAGCAATTCGAAGAACTAGTAACGTGCAAACCGACTCAATTTGTACAAGATAATCACTCTAAATCGAAGAAAGGTATCTTACGCGGCCTGCATTACCAAACAGAGAACACACAAGGCAAGTTAGTTCGCGTTGTTTCTGGCGAAGTGTTTGATGTGGCCGTTGATATTCGAAAAGGCTCACCAACGTTTGGTCAATGGGTAGGAGAATATTTATCTGCTGAAAACAAACGACAGTTGTGGGTGCCTGAAGGGTTTGCGCATGGTTTTTATGTGACGAGTGATGATGCGGAGTTTGTTTATAAGTGTACGGATTATTATAACCCTAATGCTGAAATATCTATCAAGTGGGATGATTCAACTTTAAATATTCAGTGGCCTGTATTAGGAGAGCCAATTTTGTCTGCAAAAGATAAAATTGGCTTAGATTTAGAAAGTGCATTTACATTCAATTAAACAGATACAAAAAATAATAAAATTCATATTTTGGTATAATTCGTGAGTTATTGAGGTAATAATCTAAATTTATTACGGCTAGTTGCTGTATTTATGGCTTTATATGCGAATTCTTTCGATTTTTACTGTAAAAAAGTCATGGGTTTCTTAATTTAGATTCATTTGGAGGGCTTGGAATTAGTGTTTTTTATTATAAGTGGTTATCTTATGGTACTGTTTGATTAAGATTAAGATTAAGATTAAGATCAAGTTATTAATAAGAAAAATGTTAATGGTTCTAACTAGAGGCTCGAATGAACTTCATAATATCTCTTTTAAAAGATAGACGCATACTCATAAATTTAATATCTAATGATTTAAAATCTAGGTATTTGACTAATTACTTAGGTTTTTTATGGGCTTTTATACAACCTTGTGCAACAGCATTGACATTGTGGTTAGTTTTTACCTTTGGTTTTAAAGCCGCGCCTCAAAGTGAGGTGCCTTTTTTTCTATGGCTTATTTGTGGGCTTATACCATGGTTCTTTGTAGTAGAAGGACTGAGTAGTGGGTGCGCTTCAATAACAGATAATAGCTTTTTAGTTAAGAAGATAGTATTTAAAGTTTCCCTATTACCAGTTGTAAAAATAGGTTCAGCACTTATTGTACATTCTTTTTTTGTTGTCCTGCTGTGCGGGTTGTATGTATTTTATGGCTTTGAACCAAATTTATATTGGTTACAGCTTTTCTACTATATTTCTTGCGCATCTTTGTTACTGCTTGCCTTAGCTTGGCTAACAAGTTCAGTCGTTGTTTTCTTCTCCGATTTAACTCAAATTGTAGCGATGTTGATTCAATTTGGCTTCTGGCTAACTCCTGTTTTTTGGAATATTGATACTATCCAAGGAAGTGCTGCCAATATACTGAAGCTTAACCCGTTTTATTACATTGTTGAAGGTTTTAGAGACTCAATGATCAAGCAAGTATGGTTTTGGGAGAAACCTCAAGAACTAATGATCTTTTGGGGCGGCCTTTTAGTTTTGTTGTTTTTATCTATGGTCATTTTTAAACGCCTACGACCACATTTTGCGGATGTATTGTGATGATTAGTAATATGATTGAAGTATCGAATTTAAATAAAGTATATAAACTATATCATCGCCCATTGGACAGGTTTTTGGAAGCTGTTTCGCTGACATCAACCTCCAGGCATAAAGAATTCCATGCACTGTCAAATGTCAGTTTTAAAATCCCCCAAGGGCGTACAGTTGGTATTCTTGGCAAGAATGGTGCGGGTAAAAGCACACTATTAAAGATATTAACGGGTGTATTAACACCTTCGTCGGGATCTGTGAATGTTAACGGCCGAATCTCTTCATTATTGGAGCTCGGTGCTGGTTTTAATCCTGAATATACGGGGTTGGAAAATATATACTTTCAAGGAACATTGCTCGGTTTTTCGAAAGATGAAGTGACTGAAAAACTAGATGGTATTTTAAATTTTGCAGACATTGGTGATTTCATTCATCAACCCGTTCGTTTATATAGTAGCGGAATGTTCGCACGATTGGCTTTTTCCGTTGCTATCAATGTTGAACCAGATGTGTTGATGATAGACGAAGCACTGAGTGTTGGAGATGCAGGTTTTCAACTGAAGTGCATGCTCAAAATGCAAGAATTGCAAAAGAGAGGCATTACCATTTTATTTGTATCGCATGATACTCAATCTATTATTCGATTTTGCCAATCGGTAATGATAATGCAAAACGGAGAATTAATTGAATACAGTGATGATGTTATTTCTTCGGCTAAAAATTATGAAAAGAAAATCAGAAACTTAGGTGAAGATTTTGATTTAGAAGGGCAAGAAGAAAAAGTCAAAGATAAATCTTACGACGATGAGCTTGGTGATATAAAAGAAGTAAGGTTTGGTTCAGGTACGACTAAAATAGTTGCCGTTGAATTTTACAACGAAAATGGACAAAAAGAGACACACTTTAAACCCGGGAGTGATGTTCTGTTACGTTGTTATTTAGATTCAAGTGTGGCACAAAAATCGGTCGTTATTGGCTTTTCGTTAAGAAATGCTAAGGGTGTGGATGTTGCCGGCGATAATACCTTATTAGCAAAAGGAAATTTAGACCTTGAAAATGGTCAATATAATATTGACTTTACATTTCCTTTGAACATTCCTAGTGGTGAATATTTCTTGTATATCGGGGTTGCTAGCTTAGATGGAGAAAGAGTTGAACTCGATCAGCGTTGGCCCTTACGTAAGATAATTGTTACTGGCGGTAGAGAAGTGGTTGGGGTCGCATATTGCCCTTCACGTGTAGAAATAATGAAGGTTAAGTAATTTATGATTCAGGTTGGAAACTCAGATATTTCAGATAGTGTTAAGTTCAAAGTGGCTGATGCTGGCGTCTGTATAATCGATGATGGCGTTGAAATCAGAGACTTTGTGGTTATTGAGTGTGGTGATGGTGGTTATATCCATATAAAAAGTGGAACTGTTATTAATAGCCATACTTGGATCAATGCTAGCGGAAAAGTAACGATAGGAAAGGACGTATTAATTGGTCCGAATGTCTCTATCACTTCTACTTCACATCGTCATACTCTTACTAAAAAAATTAAAGATCAAGGGATGCAAGTAAGTGAAGTTGAAATCGGTAATGATGTGTGGATTGGTTCCGGTTGTTCAATACTTGCCGGTGTAAGTATTGGTGAAAGTTCGATTATTGCAGCTAATGCTGTTGTTAAATTTGACATAGGTAGTGTTTGTATTGCTGCTGGTAATCCCGCCCAATATATTTCTGAAAGGAAATACAAAACAGTTGTTTTTTATACATTGCCTCTTGTAATTAGAGAGCAACCAACACTATTTAGCAGTATTGTTGATGTATATAAGCCATTAATGGAAAAATTTTCTGCTATGGGTTGGCGTTGTGTTTTAGTTGGCACAGAGCAATTGGTTGAAGAATACCCTGATTTTCCATTTGACTTAGTGAGTCCTAAAACTTACGGGATGAGTTACCAAGATCATGTCAGTGCAGATTGGTTGGATGATTGGACTAAAATTCTCACCGGAAAAGAACTCCCATACCATAATTCATTTCTAAATAAACTCATGTCTGATGTTGACCCATCGTTGGTTTTTTGTTGGAACTACGATGGAATATTGAAAGGGGTCTGTGAGGGGTTATGTTTACCTATTCTATTTAATGAATTAGGACTTCTTCGTCCGCCGAACCCTATGGCTTATTACTCTGATCCGAAAGGTGTTAATACTACGGCCGGGTTAATTGACGAATTCAGAGAATATAAATCTAAGTTAAAACCTCAAAGTAGTGACTACGTCAATTATGATAGATTACATATATTAGAAAATAATTACCAATCTACAAAAGAAAGAAAATTTGATAGTGTTTTGATTTTGCTACAAGTAAATGATGATTCTAATATTATTCTGGGAAGCCCCTTTGAATCGATGCAAGAATACGTTGACTGTATATCTTCAGCTTTAGCTAATTCGAATTATAAAGTAATCGTTAAACCTCACCCATTGGATAAAAGTCCAATTTTAAATGAAGATGTTGTTGTTGAGGATAAACATGCAGATACAACATCTTTGATTGCAAATGCTGCTGCTGTATTCACCATTAATTCATCCGCTGGTTTTGAGGCTGCCCTTGCAGGAAAAACGGTGTATGTCTTAGGTAAGTCGCCCTATAGCGGGTTAGGTATCACCATCGATGTAGATTCTCCTTCGATGTTACCAAAAATATGGGAAATGAATAAAACAGTATTAGATATCAGCCGTCAACATCGTGCAGATGTAATTAACTTTATTTATGAAACTTATTTTTTAGATAGCGATGCTTTCTCACAACCATCTGCTCATTTCACTCGTTTGATTGAGAGCAAAAGGGATGCTAAAAAAGGGACTCGAAAAGATTTCATTACAGAGTGTGAAGTCAACAGGCAACAAGCCTATATATCCTATCTTGAAACTAATAACAGTGAACTTAAAGAAGGTGTTGATTATTTAAATTTAGAAGTTGAAAAAGAAAAGAACGTCAGTAGAAAACTAGCTGAAAGTTATGATTTAATAATAAAGTCTATTTCATGGCGTATCACTCGTCCGTTGCGATTCTTTAGAATGTTAATTTTAGACCCTAGCTTTGCTTTAAGGAAAATATATCACCGCTTTCCTATTTTATCTCCTGTCGTTTCAAGATTGAGATTTATAAAGCAACGATTAGTTAATTTTTCAAAAAACATTTTCAATTCTAACGATAATATTGCAGCACTTCAATCATTATCAAATCGTCGAGCATTGTATCAATTACCTAAACTAGTGACTAGTGAACTACCTGTGATCGCAGTGTCAATTGTTACTTATAATAGTGAGAAGTGGATTGATGATTTTTTTAAATCTTTATTACAACAATCTTACCCACTAGATAAATTGAACTTAGTTTTAGTCGATAATGGTTCATCTGATAATACGGTTAACGCTCTAGAAGAATACAAAAATAAAATAGGTGAAAAATTCAAATGCTTTTCTATTATTAGGGGCGACAATATCGGATTTGGTGCGGGGCATGATACTGCTATCAATGCTAGCGATGAGTCATTAATCCTGATCAGTAATATAGATTTAACTTTCACTCGTGATGCATTAAAAACGGTAGTGCAGGCAGCAACAAGTGATATTTCAAGTGACGTTGCTTGCTGGGAGTTGCGACAGGCTCCGTATGAACACCCTAAATATTATGATCCTGTTACATTAGAAACTAATTGGTCATCTCATGCTTGTATTCTTGTGCAGAGGGAAGCGTACCAAAAGGTAAAAGGTTATGACGATAAAATCTTCATGTATGGTGAAGATGTAGAGCTATCATATAGATTTAGGTCATTCGGCTACCACTTGAAATATTGTCCTAAAGCACTGGTTTTTCATCATACTTATGAGCATGAAAGCCAAGTTAAACCATTACAGTATAGAGGCAGCACTCTCGCTAATTTCAACTTAAGGTTGAGGTACGGAAAATGGTTTGATAAAGCAGTTATTATTATTTTGCAGTTTGGGCTTTTGAGCAGACCCGCTCCCTATCCCTCTGCTCGTAAAGATGTTGCAAGAAACTTGCTTAAGTTCATTAGAGAAGGGCAGCACTTTCGCACTGGTAAAGGACTAAGTGAGTCAGTCTTTTTCCCATTTAGAATGTTTGACTATGAAATGATAAGGGAAGGTGCATTTTGGCCGGTGGGAACGGAGATTTCAAAATCTCCATTAGTCACGGTTATTGTTCGAACTTATAAGGGGAGGGCTGAATATTTAAGGCAAGCATTAATTTCCATATGTAATCAGACTTACCCTTGTGTTGAAATTGTCGTAGTGGAAGATGGAGGTGATACTCACCATGATCTTGTACAATCTATAGCGTCACTTTCTAATTTTGATATTTCCTATTACCACCTGGAAAAGGTTGGTCGTTCTGTAACTGGGAATTATGGTCTTGAGAAAGCAAAAGGAAAATATTGTGTCTTTTTAGATGATGATGATTTACTTTTCGCTGATCATGTAGAAGTTCTTGTATCTGCTATTGAAAATGATAATCAAACTGTTGCAGCTTATTCTCTAGCAATGGAGGTTTGGACTAAACAGTTAAATGCACAGGGTGAATACAGAGAAGAATTTTTCGATACTCCAGAATCATTTAAGCAAGAATTTGACTATGCTGTTTTGGAAGACCATAACTTCATTCCTATTCAATCAATCCTATTTCAACGTCAGCTTTATATAGATCGAGGTGGGTTTGAAGAAGATATGGACAACTTGGAAGATTGGAACTTATGGTTAAGATACGGGTATGAAAATAAATTTGCTTACGTACCGAAAACGACATCTTTATTTAGAACTCCTGCAGACCCTAATATTAGAGAAGGTCGTCACTCACAATTACACCAAGCATATTTAGTTGCTAAAGAAAGGGCCAGAAAATCTTGTGAGCAGTATAGAAGTAAAGAAAATATATAAGGTATAAATTTTTCAATATAATCACTGGAAAAGTTCATGAGGATGTTTAAGTGAGGCCTAGTATATTAAGTTCTCACTTCTTAAACATCACTATATCTGAGATTATAATAGAAGATGCTTGATTCTGCGTAAATCAGGATCATGCTATGTAACGCTAGTTCTAAATAAGTAACAATAATTTGATCTGATGTACGATAGTGAGCGAGAAGATCGTGCATCAGTTCATAACCGTCTGAATTTGGGTTACAGACTTATAAAGGTTGAAATCGCGTAACGAACTATTGAGCCTTTCTCATATACAATTTTTGATGGTTTCAGTGGAGTTGTTACTTAACTCGAGTTGAAAGGATATAGTTTAATTAATAATAAATAAGAATGTTTTAAGTGCTTTATTTTCGATCTAATATAGAGGTAATAAAATACCGAAAGTTACTGTGTGCATAATATATGAAGGTCTTTGTAAAAATACTTCTATTGTTAAACTGTGCATCATGTATAGCTTTATAGTAAGGATAATAGGTAATTAATATATCTTTCATGCTAGCTCTTCTGCATATGTCAGCATCTTCAAAGTACATGAAATATTTTTCATCAAACCCATTTAACTGTTCATAAACTGAAAACTCGAATAGTAAAAATGACCCTGCAGCCCAATCAACATGAAGAGAAGTACTAATTTTAGACTTATCATAATGATCGGTTCTTTTCATGCCGAATAACGTTTTAATTGGATTGAGTAGTGATGGGAATCGACGAATAGAGTTATCATAAATGGTCATTTCTCTATCTCGATATAAGTTAATGGTAGAAATTAGACTATTATCTTTCTTAACTCTTTTTAATAGGTCAAATATTGTGAATGCATCAATTTCTACATCTGGATTTAATACTAGGAAATAATCATTATTTTTCATGCCTAACTTTTTTTCGGCATATCGAAATACTTCATTGTTGTTAGCTCCAAATCCTTTTCTATTGGTTCCTTGAATTAGATGAATTTGATTTTCTTCACAGTACTTCTTTAACGAAGTAGAGGCTTGGGTGTTCGATTTTAAAATGACTTGATGTTCCAACGCCAAATCTTTCAAGGTTGAGTTGTCACAAATCATCTCATCATGATTATGGTTTACTACTGAAATAAATAAAGTCACACGTTTGCTCTTTCTTGGTCTTGTGGTTTGTACCCGGTAGGCGCATCTAATAAAATTTGGATTATGCATTCTTCATCAAAGTTATGACAACAACCATCGAGTTGTTTCAAAAGTGGCTGCATTTTACTCCAACTCAACATCAGCTCTCTGGCTGTCATAATCTTTTGATGGCCACTACCTTCCACATTATCCCCAATCAAAAGCTCTTCATAAAGTTTTTCTCCTGGTCTTAGGCCCGTAAATTTAATCTCGATATCGCCCTCTTGAGGTGATCCCTCTATATTTTCTTGCATACCCATGAGGTGAATCATTCGTTTCGCTAGGTCTAAAATCTTGACTGGTTCACCCATGTCGAGGACGAACACTTGACCATTGTTACCCATTGCTCCTGCTTGTATAACAAGCTGAGCAGCTTCGGGGATAAGCATGAAATAACGAATGATATCAGGGTGAGTTACGGTTACAGGGCCGCCACATTTGATTTGCTTTTTGAATAATGGAACAACCGAGCCTGAAGAGCCTAGGACATTACCAAAACGTACCATTGTGAAATTTGTGGTGTTTTGTTTGTCCGCCAACGCTTGAAGAACCAACTCAGCCATGCGCTTGGTTGCCCCCATTACGTTGGTTGGTCTCACTGCTTTATCTGTTGAGATTAGAGTGAAGTTTTTTACCCCTGTTTGGATCGCAGCTTCAGCGCAAGCAAGTGTGCCAAACACATTATTACGAACGCCTTCCACAATATTATCTTCAACCAATGGAACATGTTTATATGCTGCAGCATGGTAAACAGTTTCAACTCCGTGCGCTATCATCAGTTTTTCTAAGCGGTTTTGTCTCTGAACGGAACCCAGAGCTGCAACGATTCGAGTTTCGCTTTTTAAGTTTATTTTTGTCGAATTTAATTCTTGGTCGATTTTGTAAAGGTTGTATTCATTTAGCTCAAACAGTACAAGTGTTTTGGGTTTCTGTGACATGATTTGACGACACAGCTCAGAGCCAATAGAGCCTCCAGCACCAGTGACCAGTACATTCTTATTAAAAATATTTTGTGCTAAAAGTGCCTTGTCAGGATCAACTGCAGCTCTTCCAAGTAGATCAGCAACGTCTAAGTCTTTTACGTCAGTTGCTGTCGCTTTTCCTGCAGCAATATCTTCTACTGATGGAACGGATTGTACTGCGATTGGCCAATGCGATAATTTTTCAACCAATCTCAAACGCTCTCCTTTATTTATCCCATTAATGGCTAAAAGCAGCTTTACGGGTTGATAAAGGGATTGAAGGTGTTCAAATTCACTTGGGTGATGGACCTTTAGTCCAAACAATATTTGACCTGACTTTGTAGGGTCATCATCAAGTAAAACTACTGGGTTGTACTCGTCACCTTGAATGAGAGCATATGTCAAGTCGCGACCTGTTGCTCCTGCGCCATAAATAAATACATTGGGCTTTTGACGCTTAAACCAGTGATAGTAGATCGAACGGATGAGTATTCTAGGACCACCTAACGTCAGGGTTGCCAAACCAGCATATATAAACGGGACACTTCTAGGTATGAACGAGTGGAAAAAGAATCCACTCATTATTAAAGCTAAGGTCGAAATTATAACGCCAAAGAAAATGTTGCCCACTGCAGGTAGCATCATATAGCGTAGGACTGCTCGGTACATTCCTAATTTGACGAAGCTATAAATTGTGATTGAAACAGTAATGAAAAGAGTGATTAGTTCCTCTATTTCGACTTCAAAAAATGCATTTCCAAGCCTCAATGCTACAGCTAAATAGAGTGAAAGCACGATAGCGAAAATGTCATAACCGATACTGATGAAACGCTTATTCTTGCGTTTGGCATTTAGTAATATTTGTATTGGTCTGATCATTGTCTTCCTTAGCGGTCTACTGAGCGTATTAAGCTTTATAGTTATAGTTATAGTTATAGTTATAGTTATAGTTAAGGCGGTATTTTAATGCTCTTAAGTGCGGTAAGCTAGTTGTAATTGATGGTTCTGTGTTGCTCAGTAGTTTTGCTGTTGGTGCTGCTTGTTTTTTGTTCAATATGTAGAGCTTTTTTGTGTTATGAAATTATTAGTCACTGGTAGTACGGGCTTTATCGGCTCTCGCGTTGCGAAGTTAGCACAAGAGTGTCAGTGGGAAGTTGTGCCCGTAGTGCGAAAAGCGGCACAAATACAGCCTAATAGCTTGTTTGTTAATAGCCAGTTTGTTAATAGCCAGTTTGTTAATAGCTTTGCTGTTTCTTCTATTGATTCGAGTACAGATTGGTCTGGTGCATTTGACGGTGTGGATTGTGTTGTTCACTGTGCTGCTCGAGTACATCAAATGAATGAAAGTGAGCAAGATGCTTTAGCCGCTTATCGAGAAGTTAATACTCTGGGGACGTTAACTCTAGCGAGACAAGCCGCCGATGCAGGCGTTAAGAGATTTGTCTTTGTTAGCTCGATTAAGGTGAACGGTGAATTGAGTGAATTAGACTCACCCTTTGAGCCTGATTTCAATCATACTCCGCAAGACCCTTATGGCTTGAGTAAGTATGAAGCCGAGACTGAGTTAGCGCAACTTGCCAAAGATACAGGGTTAGAAGTGGTTATCATTAGACCGCCTTTGGTTTACGGACCTGGCGTAAAAGCGAACTTCTTATCAATGATGCGTTTGATTGATAAAGGCATTCCGTTACCGTTTGGCGCTATAAAAAACCAAAGAAGTTTGGTTTATTTGGATAATCTATCTGATTTGATACTGACGTGTTGCGAGCACCCTTCAGCTCCGGGTCGTACCTTCTTAGTATCGGATGATAATGATGTGTCGACAACTCAATTAATGCGAACTATTGCGTTATCAATGGGCAAGGTTCCGAGGCTTTTGCCTATTCCAATGTCTTGGATACAAGCTGGATCGTCAATTTTAAATAAGCAGCATATAGCGCAAAGAGTATGTGGCAACCTCCAAGTGGAAGTAGGTTTGACGAAAGAGGTTTTAGGGTGGAAGCCCCCAGTTACTTTTGAGCAAGGGGTTAAAAACACAGTGCAAGCGTATTTAGATTCCAAATAACTCGTTCCTCACTTCTTAAGTAACAGAATGGCGGAATGACGATATTGGGTTTCTCATTTTGGGAATGATGATCTTGGGCTCTGAGTTGTTTGGAGTTGGGGCGTTGATACTGTGCGTTGGTTTTTGGATAATGTGTTGATTTTGAGTGACGTTGTTTTTTGCATAATAGTATAAGATATGTGCTTTGTGGTATATGGTTGTCATTCTGAACAGCGAGGCACGATCGTGATTCAGTATCTGTGTTGTGCGGTGTTTGGTTCAGGGGCTTTAGATTCCAAATAACTCGTTCCTCGTTTTTGGAATGACGGTGTGGGATTCCTCAATTTCGGAATGACGTGTGGTTGCTCGTTGTTTGGGGGCTTTATTTAAGTTGTCATTCTGAATAGCGAGGCACGAGCGTGATTCAGAATCTGTGTTGTGTGTATACAGTTGGCTTATTTTGTCTTTCACTGATAATAAACTAAGGGGAATTATGGATAGACAGCCCTGTGTATATGTACTTTCATCTCCAAATAACAACGTGTTATATATTGGCGTGACAAGTCAGTTGAAGCAACGAATTTGGCAGCATAAGAATAATATCATGCATTCTATTACCTCTAAATATAATGTTCATAACCTTGTTTACTATGAATTATTTGAAGGTATAGAAGCGGCAATTGCTAGGGAGAAGCAACTCAAAACATGGAAACGTGCTTGGAAAAATGAGTTGGTAAAGAGTGTTAATCCTAGTTGGCAAGATTTGTATAACACGCTTTAGATTCCAGATACTCCGTTCTGGAATGACGAAGTCGCGAGTGGTGAGTATCGAAGAGTTTTGGAGTCTTAGCGTTACTTAAGTTGTCATTCTGAACAGCGAGGCACGAGCGTGATTCAGAATCTGTGTTTTTAGAAAGGGTTTTAAGTTGATTCGTATATTAGATTTTATTTTTGCTTTCTTTGGCTTGTTGTTCCTTTGGCCTGTATTTGTTGTTATTTGTATCCTCGGCTATTTTGATACGGGTTCTCCTGTCTTTTTTCAGACCCGAGTAGGGCGCAACAAAAAACCATTCACTTTAGTTAAATTCCGCACCATGCCAGTGGAAACAAAATCTGTTGCCACTCATTTAGTTGGCGCTAGCTCTGTCACCAAATTAGGTGGGTTTCTACGTAAGACGAAACTGGATGAACTCCCTCAATTGTACAACGTGCTTAAAGGTGAAATGAGTTTAGTTGGCCCAAGACCATGTTTGTTTAACCAACAACAACTGATCGATGAAAGAGAATCAAGAGGCGTACTCGCGGTAAGACCAGGTGTAACCGGATTAGCTCAAATCAACGATATCGATATGTCGACACCGAAAAAACTCGCAGAGTGGGATCAACGCATGATTAACACGCTGAATACTAAATTGTATTTCCAGTACATTATTCAAACCGTTTTAGGCAAAGGCTCTGGCGACAGAGTGTAGTTAACAGTTAATAGCAAGCAGCTAATAGCAAACAGTTGGCTGCATCTTATCTCTAGGCTCAGGTGTGTTTTACCTTCTGAGCTTGGCAGAGGTTTATCTTGTCAGCTTAACAATCGGTTTGTGTGCTTACCTTATCTTGCATAGGCATTAGCATGGGGATAGGTTTCTGCTTTGCACTCATATTTGTGTGACGCTATTTCCTAAATAATGCATTAAAGGTATTGCTTATGATTTATCCATTTACTTGATTGTGGTTATTATCTATCATGATCAATCAGTTGTTTAAGCTGAGCAACTGATTGAGGGTGTAAAACTTACCCTCTACATATAAACGTTTATATTAATGGAAATCATTATGAAAAAGATGGCTCTAGCAGCTGCATTAGCAGTTAGCTTCTCAGGTGCTGCATTCGCAGCTGAAACGACAGCAGCAGCGGGCACTGGTTCTGGTACTGGTACAGCAGCAGGCGCTGGTGCATCTGCAGCAGCAGCTGGCACAGCAACAACCGTTGCAGTTGCGACAGCAGCAGTAGCAGCAGCGGCAGCAGTAGCCGTTGCTTCTAACGAAAGCGGCGCAACGACTACAACAACTACTCGATAATTTTTGAGTAATACATGTTTTAGTTAACGTATGTTCAAAACCATTTTGTGTGAAAGCATAAAGTGGTTTTTTTATATCAGATTTTCATATTGGACATCAGCAACAAGATTGCTAGGAAGCAGAACTCATCATGCTTAAACCTCTAATCATATCCCTTGGTCTTTTTCTTGCTGGTTGTTCTCAGCAGTTTCAAGACGTCAATTCCACTTTTGATGAAGCCTTTTTTGGAAGCTCTGATGTTGAGCTGTCGAAGGAATACATTCAAAACTTACCTTATTCGAGCATTTATGCCGAAGTGAATGACCAAGGTAAAATCTTCATGGTCTTAGCGTACGTCGGTGAAAACCCGCAAACGGGCGCAGAACAGTTAAAGTGGATGTCTTCTGACAAAGCGATGATCGTCACTGAAAATGGACGTGTCGTACAAACGCTGTTGCTTCCTTACGAAAACCTTTCTGGTTTGGCATTCCAACCGTTAAATACGTTCTCTTCTGGAAACAATTCGTCAGCCGATTCTTCTTCTGAGTTTGATGTGTCTGCCAACCCCGGAGCTCAAAAATGGCAAGCGGTTTACGACTGGCAACCTAACTATCGATTCGGCTATAAAGCGAACATCACCCGAACGTATGCGGGAAATGAAACGGTTGAAACTCCGTTAGCGTCTATCGATACCAAGAAGTTCCAAGAAAAAATTCAATTCCCAATGTTAGAACAAGACATCACCAACGAATATTGGGTCGACAGCAAAGGCAAAGTGGTAAAAACCATACAGTATTTAGGCCCTGATATGACAAGGCTTGAGTTAACCGTCCTTAAGCATTATCAAAGCAATTAACGAACAGGGTGATGAACTAAAATGATGAATTATATGAGTCATACATCAAAAATGACGGGGCGTCGGTTGCCAGTAGTGAGAGCTCTGTTAATGATGAGCGCTTTGTTTGCTTTGAGCTCCGCTTCTGCGGCTTCTGATCTTGTTACGCCTGACAGCGCTTCTTCGGTTAAAACAATAATCGAGCTTCCTCTTCAAGGTGTGACGCTTGAGTATCAAACTAACGTTCGACTGCTTCGTGTATTAGACGACGCAAACGCGAATGCGAGCTCTAACGCTAACGGTACTATTGGTTACTTCCCCCTTTCGGCTCAACTGTTTGATGAAACTAATACTGAAGCGACTGCAGTTACTGGATTTAAAGAAGCTAACGAATCTATCGAAGCCAAAAAGCGCAATGTACTGAACCAGCTTGAAGCTTTCGCAGTAGAAGAGCCAGAAGCAAATTTAGTGCGCCAACAATTAGCCTCTTTCCAATATCTCAATCGAGTTTTTATTGAGTTAGACCGTAATGCGGTTATCTCGCAATCAGATAAGAACCCACTGCTTGTTTCAAGTTCTCATACTAACAAGCCGTCGTCTGATGCCATAAAAAGAGTGTCGACTAGCGAAACTCAAGCCTTTTCTCTGTACTTACCACAACGGCCAACGTCAATTCAGTTGATGGGTGCAATGAAAGAGTCGGTAACAATGAATCTGATTGAGCATGGCACGTTGAATGATTACCTCGATGCATTACCGAACGGCTTTGTTGGTGAATCTGCAGATAAAAGTGTGGCGTATGTTGTTCAGCCAGATGGCGTGGTGCAAACCATTCAATATGCGTACTGGAACGAGCAGCCGGTGTACTTAGCACCAGGTGCTATCGTATTTATGGCGTTCTACTCTCTGCCATCGGAATACTCAACGTTGAACCAAGATATTGTCGATTTGCTACGTCATAAGGTTGGCCTGTAATGCTGAAACAGAAATCATTCCCTCTATCGGCAGTGTGCACATCGGTTACCTGCGCCTTGTTAATGACCAACAGTGTTCCGACAAGAGCAGAAACAACCATTGATTCCTCTTCGATTCGAGCAGAAAAATCATCATTCGACGACACTGAATACAGAACATCGCAAATGAACTTTGGTGGTGTTGGCTTAATGCAAATGCCGACAGGCCGAATGGCACCAGAAGGTGAGTTCAACTTTAGTGCTTCGTTTAACAATGAGTACTATTTTTATAACGTGAGCCTACAGGTGATGCCTTGGCTTGAAACCACCATTCGTTATACACAAGTACAAGATCTGCTTTATAGCGGAGGCGCAGACCAAGATTGTTCTCAAAACTCATTCAGTGGCTGTACTAAATACACAGATAAAGGCATCGACTTTAAACTGCGCTTAATCGAAGAAGGGTATTACTTACCTGAAGTATCGGTTGGTATGCGTGACTTTGGTGGTACCGGTTTATTTGATGGCGAGTTTGTTGCGGCGACCAAACGCTTTGGCCCGGTTGATTTTACCTTGGGCATGGCTTGGGGATACATGGGCACCAGTGGCAACTTCACTAACCCATTGTGTAAAGCCAGTGACAAGTATTGTGATCGCCCTTCAGATACTAAAGGCAATGGCGGCAGTGTTGACTTTGAACGTTGGTTTAAAGGCGATGCGGCGATTTATGGTGGTTTTGAATATCAAACCCCGTATAAGCCGTTAACCTTGAAGCTTGAATACGATGGCAACGATTATTCTCAAGACTTCCCAGTAGTACGTGGTGGTGTCGACATGACACAACACACGCCATGGAACGTGGGTGCGGTTTACCGTTTCACCGATTGGGGTTCGGCTAAAGTGAGCTACGAGCGAGGTGATACGCTAACCCTTGGTTTCGATCTCTCTACCAATTTCAACGAAATGTATTCCGTGTGGCGAGATACCGAAACAGCAGAGTTACGCCCGAGTGGTGTCGAGACGGTTGATGACATCGATATGGCGGCCCTTGCAAGCCAACTTGAAACGATCGCTGGTTATGAACAAGCGCAAATCTTGGTCGACGATAACAGCATTGTGGTCAAGGGCACTCAGGTTAAATATCGAGACAGAGATATCGCTGTTGAACGCGGTGCGACCGTGATCGCGAATGCGGTGCCAAGTTACATTGATACTTACAAGATCATCGAAAACGATAAATCGATGGAACTCACCGAGACAACGGTCAATGCCCAAGCGTTCAAAGCGGCGGCGAACAACAATTATCTTAATGCTCAAACCCGTGATGCTTCACACACTCACGAATTAGAACGCAAGAAATCCGTTATCTATCATGATGGGCGTGAGCGATTCGATGTGTCGATTTCACCAAACCTCGCTCAATCGTTCGGCTCGGCTGAAAACTTCTATTTATACAGTTTGGGTCTATACACCAATGCTTCGTTCTGGGCGTTAAACAATGTCGAACTGTCGGGTTCTCTTTACGTTAACTTAATCGATAACTACGACAAGTTTAATTATACCGTCCCATCAGACGGCACTGATCAAACGCCAAGAGTAAGAACCTTGTTCCGCTCTTACGTTGACGATCCGGTTCGCTTAGATCGCTTACAACTGACTTGGTTTGAAGACTACGGCAGCGGTGTCTACACCCAAGCTTACGGTGGTTACCTTGAAAGCATGTTTGCGGGTGTGGGGGGCGAAATCCTGTATCGACCATTCAACCAAAACTGGGCCATTGGCGCAGACATGACAGCAATAAGCCAGCGCGATCCTGAAAGTTGGTTCGGCACGTTTGATCAAGAGATCCAAGTCAACCCAGATGACAGCAGCCGAACGTATAAAGTGATCGATAAGGGCACGACGGGCTTCATCACCGGTTACTACACCCCACAATGGGACTTCTTGAGCGATACCTTGCTTAAAGTGGGCGTCGGTAAATTCCTTGCGGGTGATATCGGTACTCGTGTCGATTTCTCTAAGCAGTTCAAGAGTGGCGTTATTGCCGGTGCGTTTGTCAGCTTAACCGACATGACAACGGAAGAGTACGGTGAAGGCAGCTATACCAAAGGCTTCTATGTATCAATACCGTTTGATCTCGTTACCGTGAAGCCAAGCTCAAGCCGCGCAGGCTTTACCTGGTTACCGATCACGCGTGACGGCGGCCAAGTGTTGAATAAGCAATACAACTTGTTCGATCAAACTGATGCTCGCTCTCCTTGGTTCCAAAGACCAAGCAGCGTTAAGTAGATTTAGGGGCCGATACGAAACAGAGGCTGATGCGAGACAAAGGTTGATGCGATAAAAAGAGTGGCGTCATTCTGAACAGCGAGGTACGAGCGTGATTCAGAATCCGGTTGTGTTTAGTTGTTCAGCAGGTTTTAGATTTCAAATAACTCGTCCCTCACTTTTTTAGTTACAGAGTGGCGGAATGACGAAATAGCGGAATGACGAAATAAGGGTGTTGGCTTCGTTTGAGTCGTCATTCTGAACAGCGAGGCACGAGCGTGATTCAGAATCCGGTTGTGTTTAGTTGTTCAGTGTTTAGATTTCAAATAACTCGTCCCTCACTTTTTTAGTTACAGAGTGGCGGAATGACGAAATAGCGGAGTGACGAAATAAGGGTGTTGGCTTCGTTTCAGTCGTCATTCTGAACAGCGAGGTACGAGCGTGATTCAGAATCTGTGTTTGTTTGGAATGACGAAGTCTAAGAATTACGGATTCATAGGCTTTCAACTATTTGCATCCGCTCCTAGGCTCTCTCATCAACCCTTAAGCTCTTTCACCTTGAATGCTTTTACCTTGAGAGCATTCAACTAGGTTGATAATAAGCACAGATTGTGGATAATGCTTACGCAATAAAATAACCGTGTGGAAGTACGGTCTTTGACACGGTTTACGACAAAAAAACTTCTATCTCAATTCCAAATAGATAGAGGCACATTAACTACGCAGTGTGATGTCGCGGAATATCAAAGGGCGGTAGCGTCCCACTTCCCAATCGTAAATGGGAGCAAGATCACAGCTCTTTCACTCCTTGGCTCTATTAAATACTGCGTAGCTGATAAAATGACTCGCTTAACTTCCTTTGGGTATCCTTCGGGATATCACGACACATTCCGTTTCTATGAACTTGGTTAACATGAAGATTAATAAAAATCGTCTCCTTATAGCGCTCCTTCCTGCACTGCTTGCAGGCTGTACGACTCCAGGAACACACCTTACGACTGGCAATAAGAATGTGATTCAGCCTTCAGAGGAACAACAAGAGTCTGATATTTCTGACGTGGTTAATCTTTACCCATTGACGGCTCAATCGGTATCAAACTACCGAAATGACTCTTTATCGGTTTCACAAGCAAACCCAGAACTCGATGTTGATATCGCCAAGTATGAATATCAAGTGGGTGTCGGTGATATCCTAAACATTACTATTTGGGATCACCCTGAATTGACCATTCCTGCTGGTTCTTACCGGAGTAGTGCCGAAGCGGGTAACTGGGTTCATGCTGATGGCACCATCTTCTACCCGTACATTGGTACTGTTGAAGTTGCCGGTAAAACCGTCCGTGAAGTGCGTGCTGATATTGCAAACCGCTTAGCGAAATACATCGAAAGCCCTCAGGTTGATGTTAACGTCGCGGCTTTCCGATCTAAGAAAACTTACATTACCGGTGAGGTTTCAAAACCTGGCCAGCAAGCAATTACCAATATCCCTTTAACATTACTGGATGCCGTGAACCGCTCTGGTGGTTTGTCTGAAGATGCTGATTGGCGTAATGTTTCATTAACGCGTAATGGCGTGGAAGAAAACATCTCGCTTTATGGTTTGATGCAACGTGGTGACTTAACTCAAAATCGCTTACTGCAAGCGGGTGATATTGTTCACGTACCGCGTAACGATAATCAAAAAGTCTTCGTGATGGGTGAAGTGAATGACCCACAATTGTTGAAGATCGACCGTGTCGGCATGAGCCTAACGGAAGCACTCAGCAACGTAGGCGGCATCAACCAGCTAACGGCAGATGCAACGGGCGTGTTCGTTATCCGCACTTCGGATGATAAATCTGAACGCATGGCCGATATCTACCAACTGAATATGGAAGATGCCTCTGCATTGGTGATTGGCACCGAGTTTGATCTGAAACCTTACGACATTGTGTATGTTACCGCCGCACCAATCAGCCGCTGGAACCGTGTTATTGGTCAACTTGTACCGACCATTTCTGGCTTCAACGACCTAACCGAAGGCATGTTGCGCGTTCGTAATTGGTAATAAGCCCTGGTTGGTAATAAACCCTGCGTGGTAATCAACCCTGATCGGTAATCAGCTCTGATTGAGAATCAGGTTGCATTTCTCGTGTAGCCTGATTTTTATATTTATAAGCTAAGCGCGTCAGATTTATAAATACGCTCGGTTTACGAAAACTAACGTTATAAGTGAATTATGTTTAATAAAATTTTGGTGGTGTGCGTTGGTAATATTTGTCGCTCACCAACTGGAGAACGTGTTCTTCAAAAATTGCTTCCCAACAAAGAAGTGGCCTCTGCAGGTATTGCTGCCGAAAAAAGTCGTTTAATCGGTAAGCCAGCCGATGATACGGCGATTTTGATCGCCTCTGAAAATGGTGTCGATGTTGAAAATCACCAATCTCAACAAGTCACACCGCAGCTTTGTGCTCAGTATGATTTAATATTGGTGATGGAAAAGGGCCATTTAGAAGCGCTCACTCAAATATCACCGGAAGCGCGTGGTAAAACCATGCTGTTTGGCCAGTGGATTGGTCAGAAAGACATTCCCGACCCGTATCGTCAAAGCCGTGAAGCATTTGAATATGCCTATCAATTGATTGACGAAGCGGCACAAGCTTGGGCGAAAAAACTGTAACGGATGCTGTCATTTAATCTAGATAGCCTTTAGCTTTAAGCAGTTAAGCAGTTAAGCAGTTAAGCAGTTAAGCAGTTAAGCAGTTAAGCTTGAATCGCCACCAATAGAATCACATAAGAGGTAAGGGTACGTAAGCCGTACGTCACTTATCTTCAAAATATTAGTTTAGGAAGTAGCAATCTGATGACAACACAACCATCTCAGCAATCACACACAGATAACTCTGATGAGATAGATTTAGGGAAACTGCTTGGTATCCTGTTGGACGCTAAATGGTTAATCATGGTCACCACATTTGCTTTTGCTGTGTTCGGTATCGCGTTTGCGCTACTTTCGACTCCGATTTACAAAGCGGACGCACTGATTCAAATTGAAGAGAAGAGCTCTGGCGGCATTTCATCGATGGTTGGTGATATGGGCGAGTTGTTCTCTCAAGAATCTTCTGCCACGACAGAGGTTGAGATCATTAAATCTCGTATGATCTTGGGCGAAACGGTTGATAAATTCAATTTAACCACCGTAACTACACCGAGTTATGCACCGATTGTCGGTAAAGGGTTTGCTCGCCTAACCGGTGATATTAACCACATTGTCGTGAGCCGTTTTGCATTGCCAAGCTATGCCAGCGATTACGGACATACGATTCAGATCGTCGATGCTGAAAAAGGCACTTACCAGTTAGTTCGTGACGATGAACGCGTTATCTTGAAGGGTAAAGTAGGGGAGCTCGCGACAGCAGACGATTACAGCTTGTTTGTTGCTGGCTTTGAGTCGAGCAATGGCTTTGAATTTACCATTGGTAAACGCAGCCGATTAGAAGCCATTGAATGGCTGAAATCTTCTTTGTCTCTGTCTGAACAAGGTAAGCAAACCGGCATTTTGAAGCTAAGCTTTGAAGGCGAGAACAAGCAGCAGATCTCTGAGATACTCAACCATATCAGCCAGATCTACTTCTTACAGAACGTGAAGCGTAATTCAGCGGAAGCAGAGAAGAGCTTATCTTTCTTAGAAAGCCACCTTCCGGGCATTAAATCTGAGCTAACGGGCTACGAAGACACACTGAACAACTACCGCCAAGAAAACGAATCGATCGACTTGGGCTTAGAAGCACAATCCACCTTGAAGGTAATGGTAGAGCTTGAAGCGCAATTGAATGAGCTGACGTTCAAAGAGAGCGAAATTAGTCAACGCTTCACAAAAGATCACCCAGCTTATAAATCACTGCTTGATAAGCGTAAAACGTTACTCGGCGAGAAAGAGCGCCTAAACAAGCAAGTACAAAAATTACCGAAAACCCAACGTGAAGTACTGCGTATGACACGTGATGTTGAAGTAAACCAACAGATCTACATCCAGCTATTAAATAAGGTTCAAGAACTGAGCATTATTAAAGCCGGCACCGTGGGTAACGTTCGTATTTTAGATGACGCTCAAGCGTATGCTCGCGCAGTGAAACCGAAGAAGCCATTGATTGTTGTGTTAGCCACGCTACTGGGTGGTATGCTCAGTGTCGCGTTTGTGTTAGTAAAAGCAGCATTCCACCGAGGCGTTGAAAGCCCAGACCAAATTGAACAGATTGGCCTGCCAGTATACGCAGCCGTACCAAAATCTGATTTGCAGATAGAGCTGAGCAATCGCTTTAAATCAAAGAAACAGAAAACTAAGGGTGCTCAAGCGCTGCTTGCTGAATCTAACCCTGCGGATCTTTCGGTTGAAGCACTGCGTGGCCTTCGTACCAGCTTGCACTTCGCGATGCTAGAAGCGAAAAACAACATTCTGATGATTTCAGGCCCTGCGCCCGGCATTGGTAAATCATTCATCTCGACCAACTTTGCCGCAGTCGCCGCAAAAACAGGCCAAAAGGTATTGTTGATTGATGGCGATATGCGTAAAGGTTACCTACAACAGAGCTTTGGAGTGAGCTGGGATAACGGTCTTTCTGATGTGCTGAGCGGTAAGCAAGAGTTTGCTCAATCTATTAAAGCCACACCGGTAGAGAACCTAGACATTATTACTCGCGGTCAAGTGCCACCCAATCCATCGGAGCTGCTGATGCACCCCCGCTTTGCAGAACTAATGGAATGGGCATCGAAAGAGTATGACTTGGTGATTGTTGATACCCCACCAGTACTTGCGGTAACCGACCCAAGTATTGTTGGCGCCTTTGCAGGTACCACATTAATGGTTGCGCGTTACGGTCAAAACACCATTAAAGAGATCGATGTGGCTCGTCACCGCTTTGAACAATCGGGTATCGAAGTGAAAGGCGTTATCTTCAACGCCATCGAGAAGAAAGCATCAAGCTCATACGGCTATGGTTACTACAACTACTCATATTCGAGCGATAAGAAGTAAAGAAAGCAGATACGGGATGTGGTGAAACATCCCGTTATTCCATTA
>NZ_JBHNYN010000014.1:0-127525 GCF_054960695.1 Vibrio sp. PSi01 | reverse complement strand
CGCGAAAGAAACGACTCAGATGACTAAGTCTCAGATCCTTTCTCAAGCTTCAAGCTCGATTCTTGCTCAAGCGAAGCAAGCGCCGAACTCGGCACTTAGCCTACTCGGTTAATCGATTGAAAGGCCACGTTGACCTATGACTCAATGCGTTAACGTTTGGTTTCCACAAATTAGCTCGTGGTGAGAGATGAGCGCTAAACAGACCCAGCTTCGGCTGGGTTTTTTATTGCCTGTTATTTGGGAAAAGTGCGCTGTCGGTGAACAGGAGTAAAAGCGAGATTCCCTATCACGTTCGTTCCTCACTGTAGGGAATGACGGGGATAGAGTGATGATGATTTCACAGCATTGCGAGATGAGCACTGTTGGCCGAGTGCATAATGTTTCAGTTTGAACAAAGGTATTTGTCGTCATTCCAGAACCGAGTAGAACGAGGTATCAGGGATCTGCTTTGGTTTTTATGTGCAAATCGACACTTATAAATGAGCGAAGATACGAAACTTTAGCGGATAATGCACTATTCATTGAATCCCGATCACACTTTTCTTTGTTGTTGAAAATAATGCGAAAAAAAATGCATTTTTTATTAAAGCTTCTAATTAAGGGGCCGTTAAAGGGATTGAGAGAAATGATATGTACCAATGTAAGGTGAGAGAGACACTGGTATATAAACAAATTGATATGTATTTGTGTGAGGTGAGAGTCACATAGGTGCATTAAAAAATGCCTAAAGGAGATCAACTATGGCGATTAATGTAAGCACAAATGTGTCTGCAATGACGGCTCAGCGCTACCTAAATAGCGCGGCTGAAGGTACTCAAAAATCAATGGAGCGTTTGTCTTCTGGCTATAAAATCAATAGCGCAAAAGATGATGCTGCAGGCCTACAAATCTCTAACCGCTTAACGTCGCAAAGTCGTGGTCTAGATATGGCTGTGAAAAACGCGAATGACGGTATCTCAATTGCACAGACTGCTGAAGGTGCAATGAATGAGTCAACTAACATTCTGCAACGTATGCGTGACCTTTCTCTTCAATCTTCAAATGGTTCAAACAGCAAATCTGAACGTGTTGCGATCCAAGAAGAAGTCTCGGCTCTAAACACAGAACTTAACCGTATTGCTGAAACGACCTCTTTTGGTGGTAACAAGCTTCTTAACGGTACTTACGGCAGCCAATCTTTCCAAATCGGTGCAGATTCTGGTGAAGCAGTAATGCTAACGATGAACAACATGCGTACCGACACTCAAGACATGGGTGGTAAGAGCTACGGTGTTACAGAAGGTAAAGATGCTTCTTGGCGTGTAGGTGCTGGTGCTGACTTAACGATCAAATACAATGATAAGTTTGGCGAAGCACAAGAGTTGTCTATTTCTGCGAAAGAAGGCAACGATATCGAAGAGCTAGCAACTTACATCAACGGTCAAAGCCAAGATGTCAAAGCGTCTGTTGGTGAAGGCGGCAAACTGCAACTTTTCGCTTCAAGCCAAAAAGTTGAAGGCGATGTAGAGTTCGGTGGCAGCCTTGCTGGTGAGCTAGGTATCGGTGCTGGTAAAGACGTTACTGTTAACGACATCGATGTAACATCGGTTGCTGGTGCAAATGAAGCAGTATCGATCATTGATGGCGCTCTGAAATCAGTGGACAGTAACCGAGCTTCTCTTGGTGCTTTCCAAAACCGTTTTGATCACGCGATCAGCAACTTAGATAACATCAACGAAAATGTTAATGCATCGAAGAGCCGTATCAAAGATACCGATTACGCGAAAGAAACAACGGCTATGACGAAGTCTCAAATCCTACAACAGGCGAGTACTTCCATCCTAGCTCAAGCGAAGCAATCACCATCAGCAGCTCTAAGCTTATTGGGCTAAACTTACTTAGGTAAGTAGCGGTAAACTCTACCCAAGTAGAGTTTTACTGTTTGGCTCATAAAGGAGGGAGGGAGAGTGTTATGGAAATTCCATCCAACGCATCGAACATCCAGCCTTATGGCTCACCTAATGGCATTAAATTTGCAAGCGATGAAGGTAGTAGTGCGTCGAGCATTTCACGACTAAAAGAAGCAACATCTTATGGCAAGGTAGATAAATCGAAAGAGGAGGCTACCGAAGCTGCGATTCAATTAGCTCAACATCGACAAGAGTTAAATGATGAAGAGCGAGTCAAAATGGTGGAGAAGGTAAACGAGTTTATCTCCTCTCTCAATAAAGGTGTGGCTTTTAAGGTCGATGAAGAATCTGGGAGAGATGTGGTTACGATTTATGAGACCACAACCGGTGATATTATTCGCCAGATACCTGATGAAGAAATGCTTGAAATTCTAAGACGCCTAGCAGCCCAAAACTCGAATAGTAGAATATTTGAGGTGAAGGTTTAAGTCGTATTATAGAGGTGGTTTAATGAGTTTTGGCCCAATGGGGATTTCGTCTGGCATGGATATCAATTCCATGGTCAGCAAAATTGTTGATTCTGAGCGTGTACCTAAACAGCAAAGAATCGATAATGAACGAACGCGAATCGATACCAGCATTAGTGCCTATGGAAGACTTAGAGAATCCCTTGATTCGATGAAAAACCTGATGACAAATTTTCGTCAGGAAAAAGCTTTTGCTGTGCGAACAGTCGAAAGTACCGATGAAGCTCTTGTTTCTGCAACAGCGACTACTGAAGCGATCGCTGGCAAATACGCCATCGATGTGTTGCAGCTTGCCCAGAGCCATAAAGTAGCTTCTGATGTGTTATCAGAAGACATGAAATTTGGCCCAGGTAAGCTGCAGGTTTCGCTCGGTGATGATAGCTTTGATGTGCAAGTCGGCGACAGATCGAAACTTATCGATGTCGTTCGCAGCATAAATGGCGCAGATAGCAATCCAGGCATTCGCGCATCTATTATCAATGATGTCGAAGGCCCACGACTTATTGTCGCCTCAAACCAGTCTGGTTCAGATCAGCAGATCAGCATTAATGTAGAGTCTGATGCTGCTAACCCTCTCAAAAAACTCGAATATAAAACTCTAGAAGAGCGCGTGAAAGCACTAGAGAAAGCGCGCCTTGCTGCACAAGATGTTCTTGCTCTAACCCCTGCAGGAAAAACGGTTGAAATCATCGATGAAGCGATCGCTAACGATGACCCAAATGCGAGTGAAAACCTCGATGAAGACGGAAACATAATTCCCGCAACTCAATCCGATTCTACCTCAGATGTTGACCGAGACTCTCAAAGTCTCAGTTACGGTGAGCAAGCCGCAGTTGACGGTCAGGCTGCTTTAGATGCAGCTCAAGCTGCTAAATCGGTGATGCCTGAAGACAATATTCCAGGCTGGACTGAAACCGCTTCTGGTACCCTTTTAGATTCTTATTACACACCAGAACTCGAGCTTGATGAAAAAGCGATTGAGAAAGCACCTGATGTGCCAGGGTGGTCAAATGCTGCCTCGGGTACTCTGACTGACTCATACGTGACACCAAAAGAAGCCCAGCAAAAGCTAGAAGCTGAGCAAGCGCGTATCGAAGAGAAAATTTCACAAGAAAAAGCCGATCTCGCTGAAAAAGTTCAAAAAGGCGAATTGACCGCTGAGCAAGCCAAAACAATTGAACGTGCGAAATTAGAACCTGAAGAGCGTGAGCTTTTAGAGCAAGTCGATAAAGTGCAAGCTGACCTTGCTCAAGCTCAAGAGTCTTTTGATACATACAGTGGCATGACTGAGGTCCAAGCGGGACAAGATTCAATGGTCGTCTTGGATGGCGTTGCTCAACTGTCTAGTAACAACAATGTGATTGAAGATGCCGTAGAAGGTATCGACATTACAGTGAAGGGAAAAACACCGAAAGATAAGCCACCGGCAGAAATTGGTGTTGAGTACGACCGTAATAGCGTTCGCCAAGACATAGAAGCTTTCGTAAATTCTTATAATCAGTTTTATCAAGTCTCTAAAAACTTGGCGGGTGTTGATCCAACAACCGGCCAAAAAGGGCCGCTTTCGGGCGACAGCACGGTACGTAACGCTGATTCGCGATTGAAAGGTGTGTTTTCGTCAAGTATTGAAGGCGCGCCTGATAACTTAAAATCTTTGACCGAATTTGGTATCACTACGACAAGACAAGGCTCGTTAGAGATAAACTACGACATGCTTGACCGTCAACTGAACAATAACTTTGACAAGCTAGGTGAGTTCTTTGGTGGTAACAACGGATTCGCCAAAAAAGTGGAAGATGCGATTCAAGGTATCACAGGTATCACCGGCTCTATCCGCACTCGTGAGAAGAGCCTAGTTGAGCAAAATTATCGCTTGGCTGATGATCAAGGTGCATTGGATCGCCGCATGGACAGCTTAGAGAGTCGCACGCACTCTAAGTTCACTGCAATGCAAGATGCAACCAGTAAGATGCAATCTCAGCTGGGTAGTATGATGAATGCATTAGGTTAGTAGATGAACAATCAGCTTCAAGAGCTTTGTGAACTGGATCAACTAATTATCTCTAAACTCGAGTTTAGCGAAATTAACGCTGAAGAAATAACGCAGCTTGTCGATAACAGAGAACAGTTATTGCAAAACGTGCTTCAATTCATCGACTCACACCCCGACGTTAAGCAAAGCTCTGAATGGTTTGAAGCCATTACCAGAACCAGAAATTTAGTGGAATTGATGCAGTCTGAGACGAGTAGAGTAGGCAAGACCCTGCACAAATATCGTCACGGTGCTAAATCAGTTCAGCAATACAAAAAGTTTTTATAGAAGAGGTTTACTATGCGCGGTTCTTTACAGGCATATAAAAAGGTATCAGTGGATAGTCAGCTAACGGCTGCTTCACCGCATAAAATTGTGCAAATGTTAATGGCGGGCGCTATCGAGCGCTTGATTCAAGGCAAAGCGGCAATGCAAGCGGGCAACATCCCGGTGAAAGGGGAGCGACTTGGTAAGGCTCTAGATATCATCATTAGCCTACGCAGTTGCCTATCTATGGACGACGGTGGCGACATTGCAAAAAATCTAGATCAACTTTATGAGTTCATGATCACGCAAATTTCTGCGGCAAATCACAAAAATGACCCACAGCCTATTGATGATGTTATCGATATTATCCGCGAAATTAAGAGCGCTTGGGACCAAATTCCGAACGAATATCACAACTTGACCTCTGCTGACGTAGGTATTTAAAGAAAAACTGCAGTTCTAACCAATTTCATATCCTTCAATTGGTTGGTTGCCTTATTTTTTTAATCAAATAAAATAGAAGCCATTAGATAGCCTAATGGCTTTTTTCGTTGCTGATTTCCTAAATTTGTCCACGTAAACATAATCATTGATGTGTTTCTCTGTTTTATCGATTACGTCGCTCACCGTTTTTCCGCATCGCACCAAAATAAAGGCAATAATTCCTACTTATGCAAGGTTTGGCAAAACTGCTTGTCGTCGACGATAACGCTCAAGATCGTCACAATTTAAGCACAATATTAGAGTTTGTAGGAGAGAGCTGCGAAGTTATCAGCTCTGAACAAGCACGCAAAGTAGACTGGTCACTTCAGTGGGCAGGCTGCATTATCGGCTCAATTAAAGGTAAAGGCTTCAACGCATTACTGAATGAAAAGCTTGTTCATGCGAATCACATCCCACTGCTTGTGATTGGCAAAAACAATCACCCAGTAGACGAGCTTACTAACTTTGTCGGTGAACTTGAACTTCCTCTTAATTATCCTCAATTGAGTGATGCATTAAGACACTGCAAAGACTTCTTAGGCCGTAAAGGCGTTCAAGTTGTGTCTTCTGCGCGGAAGAACACACTGTTTCGCAGCCTAGTTGGGCAAAGCGCTAGCATTCAAGAAGTTCGTCACTTAATTGAGCAAGTCTCTGCTACGGAAGCTAACGTGCTGATTCTTGGTGAATCGGGTACGGGTAAAGAAGTCGTAGCACGTAATATTCACTATCATTCTAAGCGTCGTACTGGGCCATTTGTGCCAGTGAATTGTGGCGCGATTCCAGCAGAGTTGCTCGAAAGTGAACTGTTTGGTCACGAGAAAGGGGCGTTTACTGGTGCAATTACCGCACGTAAAGGCCGTTTCGAACTGGCTGAAGGTGGCACACTATTTCTTGATGAAATTGGCGATATGCCAATGGCGATGCAAGTTAAGCTACTACGCGTGTTACAAGAGCGATGCTTTGAGCGTGTAGGCGGTAACAATACCATTCAAGCGGATGTTCGAGTGATTGCGGCAACGCACCGTAATCTTGAGGATATGATCGATGCCGACTCTTTCCGTGAAGATCTTTATTATCGTTTGAACGTATTCCCAATTGAAATGCCGGCTCTTCAAGATCGCAAAGAAGATATCCCTCTGTTACTTCAAGAGCTGATGACCAGAATGGAAGCAGAAGGTAGTATGCCTATCTGTTTTACGCCTCGCGCCATCAATTCTTTAATGGAACACTATTGGCCAGGTAACGTTCGTGAGCTAGCGAACTTAGTTGAACGAATGCTAATTCTTTATCCAAATAGCTTGGTTGATGTGAATCACCTGCCAACCAAATATCGATACAGCGATATTCCTGAATTCCAACCAGAGTTTAATAGCTTTGTGTCTGAAGAAGAGCAGGAGCGTGATGCATTAGCCGACTTGTTCTCAGAAGACTTCAGCTTTGATCAGCAAGATGAACTTGCCGACAATGCAAATGCACCTCAAGAGTTACCGCCAGAAGGGGTTAACTTGAAAGAGCTGCTCGCTGATATGGAAGTGAACATGATTAATCAAGCGTTGGAGGCGCAGGGCGGTATCGTTGCTCGTGCGGCTGATATGCTTGGAATGCGTAGAACGACTTTGGTTGAAAAAATGCGTAAGTATAATCTACAGCGCTAGAGCACAGATTAATGTTCAGCAACACAAAACTAAGACTCTTTTTACTAAAAGAACAGTTTTGATTGTGCGAATAGAAAGGGCATAGTCGAGTTGTTGCTTGCTTAACTATGTGATAAATATAGCAAATAGCCTGACTCGTGTTGTGCGTGTCAGGCTGTTTTAGTATTTGAGGCAAATTTTTGACATGCAACTATCTAACGAACCAGAAAATCAATCACACCTCGATTCTGTAGAGCAACAAGTAGAGCGCTATAAACAAGTGCTCGATGTGATGCCTGCTGGTGTTATCTTGTTAGATACGCATGGTGAAGTGAGAGAGGCCAACCCAGAAGCGCACCGTATCCTTGGTGTTGAACTGGTTGGTGAGAAGTGGTTTTCGGTGATTCAAAGTGCTTTCGAGCCAAAGGACGATGACGGTCACGAGATCTCATTGAAGAATGGTCGAAAAGTTCGACTGGCAATTTCGGCTTCTACGACAGGTCAACTGATATTGATTACCGACCTGACCGAGACTCGTCTATTACAATCTCGCGTTAGTGACCTTCAGCGCTTGTCATCATTAGGAAGAATGGTCGCTTCACTTGCTCATCAGGTTCGGACACCACTTTCGAGTGCAATGTTATACGCATCAAACCTTGCCGCACCAAACTTACCACCAGCAACAAAGACACGTTTTCAATCTAAGCTTATGGATAGATTGCACGACTTAGAAAAACAAGTGAATGACATGTTGTTGTTTGCTAAAGGCGGTGATAATAAAGTGGTTAAGCCATTTACTGTGGCTGAATTGATCACAGAGTTTCACCCGATGGTGGAGGCGGCACTCAAAACCAACCAGATTGATTACTGCCAAGAAGTAGAAGGCGAAGAGACTAAAATGTTTGGTAATGCCAACGCTATTGCTTCAGCGCTAAGTAACCTGGTTCTGAACGCGGTTCAAATTGCTGGTAAAGAATCGCAGATCGATGTTTTTTTTAGGCCCGTAAACGGTGAACTTAAGATATCAGTACAAGACAGTGGCCCCGGTGTACCGAAAGAGCTTCAAGGTAAAATTATGGAACCATTCTTTACCACTCGTTCACAAGGTACAGGTTTAGGCTTAGCGGTTGTACAAATGGTATGTCGTGCACATGAAGGCCGATTGGAATTGATATCAGAAGAAGGTGATGGCGCATGCTTTACTATGTGCTTACCGCTCGAAAGAAGCGCTTCAACCGAAGGCTAATACGTTTTAATTGAATTTACACTGGAGAATCCTATGGCTCAAAGCAAAGTGTTAATCGTCGAAGATGATGAAGGTCTACGTGAAGCCCTTGTTGATACACTCGCGCTTGCTGGCTATGAATGGCTGGAAGCGGATTGTGCGGAAGATGCTCTGGTCAAATTGAAATCTAACTCCGTTGATATTGTCGTGTCTGACGTTCAAATGGCAGGCATGGGTGGTTTGGCACTGCTAAGAAACATCAAGCAGCATTGGCCAAATTTACCCGTACTGTTAATGACAGCCTATGCCAACATCGAAGATGCTGTGGCGGCAATGAAAGAAGGTGCTATTGATTACATGGCAAAGCCCTTTGCCCCTGAAGTATTGTTGAACATGGTGAGCCGTTACGCGCCCGTTAAGTCGGATGATAATGGCGACGCTATTGTGGCCGATGAAAAAAGTATCAAATTAATGATGTTGGCTGATAAAGTCGCAAAAACCGATGCCAATGTCATGATCTTAGGGCCAAGCGGATCGGGTAAAGAAGTGATGTCTCGCTACATTCACAACGCTTCTAGTCGTAAAGATGGCCCATTTGTTGCGATTAACTGTGCCGCGATTCCAGATAACATGTTGGAAGCGACACTGTTCGGTTATGAAAAAGGTGCATTTACTGGCGCTATTCAGGCCTGTCCAGGTAAATTTGAGCAAGCACAAGGCGGGACGATTCTATTGGATGAGATCAGTGAAATGGATCTTAGCCTACAAGCCAAGCTTTTACGTGTATTGCAAGAGCGCGAAGTGGAACGTTTAGGCAGCCGTAAAAGCGTCAAGTTAGATGTGCGTGTTCTGGCTACCAGTAACCGAGATCTGAAACAGTATGTTTCTGAAGGGAATTTCCGTGAAGATTTATACTACCGACTGAACGTGTTCCCAATTTCTTGGCCGCCACTTTGTGAGCGTAAAGGTGATATTGAGCCATTAGCTAAGCACTTGGTTGAGCGTCATTGCACCAAACTTGGTATGCCTGTACCTGCGGTTTCGGATCTAGCCATCAACAAACTCGTCAATTATCCGTGGCCGGGTAATGTTCGTGAGCTAGATAATGTCATCCAGCGAGCCTTAATCTTGAGCGAGCAAGAGAATATTTCTGGTGAGCATATCTTGCTTGAAGGTGTTGATTGGCAAGATGCAAGTGGACTGCAGCAAATTGTGGAAGGTAATGATGTTGCAGCGCCAGAAATTAAGCCGATAGCTGAAGCGAGTCCAATCAATAAACTGGCTGCCAGCAGCGAAGGGTTAGGTAATGAGCTTAGAGATCAAGAGTATGCGATTATTCTTGAAACATTGATTGCATGTAATGGCCGCCGTAAAGACATGGCTGAAAAGTTGGGCATTAGTCCACGCACATTGCGTTATAAGTTAGCAAAAATGCGCGATGCTGGAATAGATATCCCAAACTGAGCATAGATTAGTAGTGCCAGCTTTCTGACTGTTGTAGTACGATGTCTAGTCAAAATAATGTGTGGCACGCTAATTGCTCAGTCAATAATACAGCGAAATAGACAGTCATAATTTTGACTCCTGAGGTAGTAGATGAGAATAGATGGTTTACAAGGCGAAATGCAGGCAATGATGGTTGAAGCTGCTAGCGCGCGTCCTGCAGCAACAGGGCAAGCGGTTGGTGCAGATTTTGGCAACATGTTGACGCAAGCCATCAATAATGTGAACTCATTACAAAAGACCTCAGGTGATCTTCAAGCTCGTTTTGATAGTGGAGACCAAAGCGTGTCTCTATCTGACGTGATGATTGCTCGTAATAAATCTAGTGTGGCTTTTGAGGCGACGATCCAAATTAGAAATAAGTTGGTCGAATCGTACAAAGAGCTGATGAATATGCCGGTATAAGTTGGGTAGTTAAATAGTGGCAGATAATAGTCAAACAACAGATTTAACCGTAAGCGATAGCAACGACCACGCCCTCATGGCGAGTTCTGATCTTGATGGAGAAGGGCAGAATCCTGATCTAGGTGAACGCAGTTCATCAAAGTTCGATATGGCTGTGGGTGACCTCGATTTACTTCGTCAAGTGGTCTTGGTTCTTTCTATCTCGATTTGTGTAGCGCTCATTGTAATGCTGTTTTTCTGGGTAAAAGAGCCAGAAATGCGTCCTTTAGGCGCTTACGAAACTGAAGAATTGATCCCCGTTCTGGATTACTTAGATCTGCAAAAGATCGAGTACTCTCTTGAAGGTAATACTATCTCAGTACCAGCGAGTGAGTACAACTCACTGAAGCTTAATATGGTACGTGCTGGGTTGAACCAAGAGCGAAACGCAGGTGATGACATCCTCATGCAAGACATGGGTTTTGGTGTATCACAACGTTTAGAACAAGAACGCCTTAAGTTAAGCCGTGAGAGACAGCTAGCGAAAGCCATTGAACAGATGAAACAGGTGCGTAAAGCTCAGGTTTTATTAGCACTACCAAAGCAAAGTGTTTTTGTGCGTCACAATCAAGAAGCCTCTGCGTCAGTATTCCTTACACTTAAAACTGGAAATAACCTTAAGCAGCAAGAAGTGGATTCTGTTGTGGATATGGTGGCGAGTGCTGTTCCTGGAATGAAAACCTCACGTATCACGGTGACTGATCAGCACGGTCGATTGTTGAGCTCAGGCTCTCAAGACCCAATGTCTGCAGCACGTCGTAAGGAACATGAGTTAGAGCGTAACCAAGAGCAAGCGCTGCGCGAAAAAATTGACTCTATCCTGATACCTATTCTTGGGTTTGGTAACTATACCGCTCAGGTTGATATTCAGCTCGACTTTAGCGCTGTGGAACAAACCAGAAAACGTTTTGACCCGAATACACCAGCAACTCGAAGTGAATATACATTAGAAGACTACAACAACGGTAATACTGTCGCTGGTATTCCTGGTGCTTTGAGTAATCAGCCACCAGCAGATGCTTCTATCCCTCAAGATGTTGCCCAGATGAAAGACGGTTCAATGACGGGCCAAGGTTCAGTTCACAAAGAAGCGACCCGAAATTTTGAGTTAGATACAACCATCAGCCATGAACGTAAACAGAGTGGCACGGTTAATCGTCAGACAGTTTCGGTTGCGATTAAAGACCGTCAATCACTGAATCCAGATACAGGTGAAGTGGTTCACACACCCATCCCAGCAAGTGAAATCAATGCGATTCGTCAGGTGCTGATTGGTACTGTTGGTTTTGATGAAACCCGTGGCGATTTGTTAAACGTACTGAGCATGCAGTTTGCGCCTCAAGTCACTGATGTGGTGGCTGACGTACCTATTTGGGAGCATCCAAACTTTAATGATTGGGTCCGTTGGTTTGCGAGTGCGTTAGTTATTATTGTGGTTGTTCTAGTACTTGTTCGCCCTGCTATGAAGAAACTGCTTAACCCTGCGGCGGATAACGATGATCAAATGTACGGCCCTGACGGTATGCCAATTGGCGCCGATGGCGAAACCAGCTTAATTGGTGGTGATATCGAAGGTGGAGAGCTGTTTGAATTTGGTTCAAGCATCGACTTACCTAACCTTCACAAAGACGAGGACGTGCTGAAAGCAGTACGTGCACTTGTAGCGAATGAACCAGAGCTAGCAGCTCAAGTAGTTAAGAATTGGATGGCAGATGGCTAACGAAATTGTTCCACAACAAGCAGAAAGCGGTGAAGTGCTTGATGTCGCGAGTGTGGATATCGCCTCAATCTCGGGTGATGAACGCGCTGCGATCTTGTTGTTGAGTTTAAACGAAGAAGATGCAGCAGGCATTATTCGTCACTTAGAGCCGAAACAGGTTCAACGTGTGGGTAGTGCGATGGCTCGTGCTGCCGATTTGTCGCAAGAAAAAGTAGGTGCTGTGCACCGTGCTTTCTTGGATGATATTCAAAAGTACACCAATATTGGTATGGGTAGCGAAGACTTCATGCGTAATGCGTTGGTTGCCGCTCTGGGTGAAGATAAGGCAAATAACCTTGTTGACCAGATTCTTCTGGGTACTGGTTCTAAAGGCTTGGATTCTCTTAAGTGGATGGATCCTCGTCAGGTGGCAAGTATCATCATTAACGAGCACCCACAGATTCAAACGATCGTATTGTCCTACTTGGAAGCTGACCAGTCAGCCGAGATTTTGTCGCAGTTCCCTGAACGTGTGCGCTTGGATTTGATGATGCGTATTGCGAACCTTGAAGAAGTCCAACCTTCGGCACTTGCTGAATTGAACGAAATCATGGAGAAACAGTTTGCGGGTCAAGCAGGTGCTCAAGCAGCCAAAATTGGTGGCCTAAAAGCGGCGGCAGAGATCATGAACTACATGGACAACAACGTAGAAGGTGTCTTGATGGATCAAATCCGCGATCAAGACGAAGACATGGCAACACAGATTCAAGATCTTATGTTTGTCTTTGAAAACCTTATTGAAGTCGATGACCAAGGTGTTCAGCGATTGCTGCGTGATGTTCCACAAGACATTCTACAAAAAGCACTTAAAGGTGCCGATGATGGTCTGCGTGAGAAGATCTTCAAGAACATGTCGAAACGTGCTGCTGATATGATGAGAGACGATATTGAGGCGATGCCGCCGGTGAAAGTCTCTGAGGTGGAAGCGGCTCAGAAAGAGATATTGGGTATTGCGAGGAAAATGGCAGACAGTGGCGAAATTATGTTGTCTGGTGGCGCCGACGAGTTCCTTTAATACAGTAATCTCAAAGCCCCACACTGTTGGGGCTTTTCTTTATCCAATCTCACACTACAGATTAACTCAGTTTAACTGCTTGAATTTATGAAGTAGTTTGACTCACACATAGATAGGTACTGATATGTCAGGTGATAGAAAACGCGGCTTCCTTCGCCCCGAAGAAGATAATACGGTAGCCCAACCTCAAAAATGGGGATTGCCTGACTACACCTCTGATGTGAATAAACAAGCCAAAGAAACCGCCTTTAACTATGACCCTGGTTGGATGCCGACGGTCGAAGAAGCCATTGAAGATGAAGAACTGGTTCTGACTGAAGAGCAAATTGAATTGATCAAGCAAGGTGCTTATCAAGAAGGGCTTCATCAAGGACAAGAGGCTGGTTTTAAGCAAGGTTACGAAAAGGGTAAAGAAGAAGGATTTGCCGCAGGACACGAAGAAGGCAACGAAGCCGGTAAACTCGAAGGTGTCACTGCCGGTCAGGAATACATTCAGCAGCAAGTAGCCATCTTTATGGGACTCGCGAACCAATTTGCTCAACCATTAGAGTTAATGAACGCTCAAGTAGAGAAGCAACTGGTGGACATGGTGCTTATTATGGTTAAAGAAGTGGTTCATGTTGAAGTACAAACCAACCCACAAATCATATTAGATACCGTGAAAGAATCAGTAGAATCACTACCAATCTCGGGTCATGCGATCACCTTGAAGCTTAACCCTGAAGACGTCGCGATTATTCGCTCTGCTTATGGTGAGACAGAATTGGATTACCGTAATTGGACGTTAGTAGCGGAGCCTGCACTTAACCGTGGTGATGTTCAAATCGAAGCAGGTGAGTCGAGTGTTAACTACCGCATGGAAGAACGTGTGAAGAACGTGATTCAAAGCTTCTGCGGTGTAAATCGTCATCAAGGGCATGAGTAATGCTAGAGTTAGCGAACCGTCTTAGCCAATACAAAGTTGAAGGCCTGAAGTCGCGACCGATTGCATCTGGAAAACTGGTACGTGTTGTGGGTCTAACGCTGGAAGCGACTGGCTGTAAAGCCCCAATCGGTAGTTTGTGCCTAGTCGAAACGATGTCTGGTCAGATGGAAGCTGAAGTGGTTGGCTTTTCTGGAGATAACTTATTTTTGATGCCGAGTGAACAAATCACTGGGATATTACCTGGCGCTCGTGTGACCCCCGTAACCACTGAAAGTGGCATTCCTGTCGGAATGGAATTACTTGGCCGAGTGATCGACGGGGTGGGTAACCCACTTGATGGGTTAGGTCCAATTTATACCGAACAACGCGCTTCATTTAACGCTGAGCCAATCAACCCTTTAGCTCGAAAACCTATCTCTGAACCGCTCGATGTCGGCTTGAAGGCCATAAACGGTTTGCTTACGGTAGGAAAAGGTCAGCGTATTGGTCTGTTTGCTGGTTCCGGTGTCGGTAAGTCGGTCACGCTCGGGATGATGACTCGAGGCACAACCGCGCAAGTGGTGGTGGTAGGTCTAATCGGTGAGCGTGGACGAGAAGTTAAAGAATTTATTGAAGAGATTCTTGGCGAAGATGGACGCAAACGATCTGTGGTGGTCGCTGCTCCTGCGGATTCATCGCCACTGATGCGATTGAAAGGTTGCCAAACTGCACTGGCTGTAGCGGAATATTTCCGTGACCAAGGCTTAGATGTACTGTTACTTATGGACTCATTGACTCGTTTTGCTCAAGCACAACGTGAAATTGCTTTGTCTGTGGGTGAACCGCCAGCAACCAAAGGTTATCCGCCATCTGTATTTGCCAAGCTTCCTGCGCTGGTGGAAAGGGCGGGTAATGGTAATGATGAGCAAGGCTCTATCACTGCTTTCTTTACCGTGTTAACCGAAGGCGATGATTTGCAAGATCCGATTGCTGATGCATCGCGAGCGATTTTGGATGGTCACATTGTGTTGTCCCGAGAGATGGCCGATGCGGGCCATTATCCTGCGATTGATGTAGAGAAATCGGTCAGTCGTGTTATGCCTCAAATCACTACTGAAGAACATGTTTTGATGTCGAAAGCAGTCAGACAAGTGTTGTCTATTTGTCGTAAAAACCAAGATTTGGTATCGATTGGCGCCTACAAGCCGGGTACCGATCCAGCTATTGATAGTGCCTTTACCTTGAAGCCAAGGTTGGATGAATACTTGCAGCAGAAGATGAAAGAAACCGTACCATACGACATGTGTGTCAATATGTTGAAACATGTATTAGGTGGTTAGCGGGTGAAAAGGGTTATTCATGGATAACGCATTAGAATTTCTACTCGATCAAGCCAAAGATCAAGAGAACCAAGCCGTATTAGCGCTCAACAAAGCGAACTCGGAGCTTCAAGGTTACTACGATCAGGTTGCACAGATCGAAAAGTACAGGCTTGATTACTGTCAGCAACTTGTCGATCGTGGTAAAGCTGGCTTAACTGCGAGCCAGTATGGTCACTTGAATCGCTTCTTGACTCAGCTTGACGAAACGCTTTCCAAGCAAAGAGAAGCGGAGCACCATTTTAAAAACCAAGTCGACAACTGCCAAAACTACTGGTTGGAGCTACGTAAAAAGCGTAAATCCTACGAGTGGTTGATGGAGAAAAAACAGAAAGAGAAGGTAAAGCTGCAAGATCAAAGAGAACAAAAGCAAATGGATGAGTTCTCGACGCTGATGTATGGCCGAAAGAAGATGTGATCCTAAGCCCTGAATGACGCAGGTGTTACCGTTCAGATTGTGAGAACAGAACTAATAGGCATGTTTCTTGCTCGGTTTTATATAAAATTGCGCGTTATGCCCAGCAAAGGCATGAAAAGCACCCGACTTTCTTTTTGTTGTCTAATTTATGACAGCAAAGCTAGTAGATAGAGCTCGTATATATGAACGTTAGTCTTTCCTCAAATTCAGCTACCAACAAAACATCATCGTTGTTGGACTCCGGCTCTGCCTCTTCAAAGGTAGATGAAACCGGCGACTCAAAAGGTTTTTTGGAGTCGTTTAAAGAAGCGCTTGGCTTTGAAGAAAGTGACAGTAAAGCGGCAGTGAAAGACGCGGAAAGCGCCTCAAAATCTACAGAAAAACAAACCTCTGCTGAAGGAGGGGTACCTGAGGACAAGGCTAACAGTGACTCGGTGGGGGAAGCTCAAGGTGATTCAGCTGAACCTAAGAGCGCAGATGCTTCTAGCGAAGCCCAAGCAAAACAAGCTTCAGTAACAACTGGCTCTGATAAGTCGTCAGTTGAAGAAATGGCGACAAAGAAAGTAGGCGCTGAACAAACATCTGAATTAGAGCCACAATCAAAAGACAAGAACTCGTTGAAACCGACAGGTGATACTCGTTCTACAGAGCAGGTTCCATCCAAAGGAAATCAACTTGAGGTTGCTTCAACTGGCAATAAAGCCAAAGATAAAACTGCAGAGTTGCAGGCTCAAGGTGCTTCGCAAGCCAGTGATGCGATGAATGAAGGCAACAAATTGCTTGGTCAATTGGATAAGGCAAACAAAACATTGAATCAGCCTGCAAACGGCAAAGGCTTGCCTCAACAAGTCAATCAACAAACTAATCTACAAGTGAATGCAGACCAAGATCAAGGCAATGTATCGAGTGCTTTCGTTGCGGGCAGTTCTATTGCCGAAGTGACAGAATCATCGAAAAAACAATCCAACACAGTAAACTCAAATAACGGCTTAGAAGTCGATTCTGAGATCGCAGTACTTACTGGTGGTAAAGGTGTTTCTCAACTGACCGATGATGAAATTCGCCAGCTGATGGATAAAGGCGTTACCCCAGAACAAATTGAAGTAAGTATGAGCCGAGAGCTTAGCCAAAAGAATGTGGTCAGTGCGGTTAATGCAGGTCAGAGCCAAGAATTCTCAGCAGCGGATATGGAACTGGCAAAGCAGGTTGATGCCCATACCAAAGCGCTAAATCAATTGAATGGACAAATCGAATCAGAACAGTCTGTTGTCGATGGTTTGGAGAGAAAGCAACAAAACGGCGCTAAGTTGACGGTCGATGAGCAAGCTGCGCTGGCTCAAGCAACCTCTAACTTAGAAGTATTGAATCAACAACTAACCAATGTTCAACAGCAAGCAACGGCTTTACTAAGCCAAGCTCCGAACGTGAACAGCACTCCCGGTGAACCCGCCGCTATTGATTGGGACAAGACGGATTCGGCTGAAACTAAAGCTTTAGCTGCGGCAGCATCAACAGCAACAGCGGCAGTAGCGAATGCTTCACAACAAGTATCAGCGCAGGCGACTTCTCAATCTGCAATGAATGCCTTTGCGGATAAAGCGGCAATGCTAAATGCCAACAATGCGCATGCAGCTCAACAGGCTGCTGCTCAGCAATTGGCCTCTCAGCAAGGGAATGCAGCTTCAACACAACAAGCAGCCTTAGACCCTAGCTTAACGGCACAAAGCCTAGCGATGAATGCAACGCCAGCCACTACAAAAGCGGGTGTTACTGATGCGCTTCTTAAAGCAGGCGCAGGTGCCACTGCATTGTCTGGCTTGGGTAAAGCTGGGGCTAAAGAAGATTCTAAAGATTCGACCTTTGCTCAGCAAATTGCTTCTGCGGCGGGTACGCAAGGGGCAGCAACGGTTGGTTCAGCACCAACAAGAGCTGAAATTCAAGCCGCTCAACAGGCCCCGTTGCAGCTCACCAAAGAGTTAGCAAACGAGCAGGTTGCGGAAAAAGTACAAATGATGATGTCTAAGAATCTTAAGAACTTAGATATCCGTCTCGACCCACCAGAGTTGGGTCAGATGAAAATCCGAATGACGATGAATAATGATGTAGCTAACGTGCATTTTACGGTAAGCAATCAACAGGCGAGAGATGTGATTGAACAAACCTTACCTCGCTTGAGAGAGATGCTTGCTCAGCAAGGCATGCAGCTTGCTGAATCGTCCGTTCAGCAGCAGAGTTCGGGTCAGGGTCAGGATAATTACAACAGTGGTGAGCAACAATCCGGCTCTAACCGCACAAATGATGCCCAAGGTGATGAAAACCTTGATAGCAACAGCAATCTTGAATTGAATGTCGCATCAAAGCGTGATGGAATTAGTTATTATGCCTAATATCAGGCTAAGAAGACTTAGTTAATAAAAAACGTCAGTTAATCGAAAGAACAGGAAGTTAGAGCAAAATATGGCCGAAGAACAAGATGCACCCAAAGGGAAGAGTAAGCTCCTCATTATCATTATAGCGGTAGTCGTTTTACTGCTTGGAATAGGTGGTGCTCTGTTCTTTTTCTTAGGCTCCGATGATAGTGCCTCTGAGTCTCAGTCTCAGCCAGCCAGTGCAGTGGTCGCTGCAGAACCCGTTATGTATGTTAATATTCCTCAGCCTTTCTTATTCAATGTGACAGGTGATAAAAAAGATCGCCTAGTGCAGATAAAAGCACAGCTGATGGTGCGGGGCAGCAAGAATGAAGACTTGGCTCGTTACCACTCCCCCTTGGTAGAAAGTACACTACTAGCGACATTCGCTTCGGCAACGGTAGACCAATTACGCTCACCAACAGGCCGCGTGGAACTGCGTAATAAGGCTACGGAAGATATTAAAGCAAGTCTGGCTCAAGCTGTTGGCCAGCCTGTGATTGAAAAAGTGTTATTCACTGACTTCGTAATTCAATAGGTAATTTGTGACCGATTTATTAAGCCAAGACGAAATTGATGCGCTATTGCATGGCGTTGATGATGTTGAAGACGTTGAAGATGTCTTAGAAACCGAAAATGACAATGCGATCAATTTCGATTTCTCATCTCAAGATCGAATCGTTCGTGGTCGAATGCCGACCCTTGAACTTATTAACGAGCGATTTGCGCGTCATATGCGGATTAGCTTGTTTAATATGTTGCGTAAAACGGCTGAAGTGTCGATCAACGGCGTACAAATGATGAAGTTTGGTGAGTACCAGAACACATTGTATGTACCCACCAGTTTGAACATGGTTCGTTTCCGTCCGTTAAAAGGTACGGCGCTGATCACTATGGAAGCACGCCTTGTATTTATTCTTGTAGAAAACTTTTTTGGTGGCGATGGGCGATTTCACGCCAAGATTGAAGGTCGTGAATTCACGCCGACTGAAAGACGCATTATTCAGCTATTACTGAAAATTGTGTTTGAAGATTACAAAGAAGCATGGTCTCCGGTGATGGGGGTTGAGTTTGAGTACTTAGATTCTGAAGTGAACCCGAGTATGGCGAACATTGTGAGCCCAACAGAAGTGATTGTTGTGAGTTCATTCCACATTGAAGTTGATGGTGGTGGTGGTGACTTCCACGTCGTGATGCCTTACTCCATGGTTGAGCCGATTCGTGAACTGCTGGATGCGGGTGTTCAATCCGACAAAATGGAAACTGATGTTCGTTGGAGTTCTGCCCTTCGTGATGAAATCATGGATGTGCCAGTTAACTTTCGCGTGAACTTGCTAGAGCAAGATATTTCATTGCGTGATCTGATGGAATTGCGACCAGGTGACGTTATTCCCATGAACATGCCTGAGCACGCGACGATGTTTGTCGAAGAATTGCCGACTTACCGTGTGAAGATGGGTCGTTCGGGCGAGAAGCTTGCCGTACAGATTTCTGAAAAAATTCAAAGACCGCATGTGGTCAAAACTGATCTCGCATTCCTAGGTAAAGACTTAATGTCTGAACTAGAAAATAGCGATGATAACGAATAGTAAAATAGATAAAAGTATAGGAATTGGTAATGGAACCTAGTGAAGATCAAAAGTTAGCGGACGAATGGGCTGCTGCACTTGGTGAAGACCCTTCTGCACCGTCAATTGATGTCGATGACGTGCTTGCGGCACCACTCGATGAGCTGACCGATTCATCGTCTCCTATTTCTGAAGATGAGCGTCGTAAACTGGATACCATCATGGATATCCCAGTGACGATTTCTATGGAAGTTGGCCGCTCTCAGATCAGCATTCGTAATCTACTGCAACTAAACCAAGGCTCGGTTGTTGAGCTCGACCGAATTGCTGGTGAATCACTAGATGTGATGGTCAACGGTACTCTGATTGCTCACGGTGAAGTGGTTGTAGTAAACGACAAATTTGGTATTCGCTTGACTGACGTCATTAGCCAAACAGAACGAATTAAGAAGCTGCGTTAATGAGCTTTTTGTCTCAAATACTGGCGGGCTTTTCTCACGGAATGACAGTTTTGTTTTGCGGAATAAAACGTTTGTCTCGTGGAATATTGGGAATAGGGCTGTTGTCTACGCCTTCAATTGCTTTTGCCGCACCTCCTTCTCTTGATTTAGCGACCACTTTTGGGTCGCTAATTTTCGTTATTGCCTTCATCTTATTTATTGCTTGGTTATTGAAACGAATGCAAGTGCCTGCGATGTCGAACCAACAAGGTTTGGCCATTGTTAGGCAAATCCCTGTTGGGACTAAAGAACGGATTGCGATCGTACAAGCGGGAGATGAACAGTTTTTGGTTGGCATTACCACTCAGTCGATTCAGCTGATCTCTAAGCTCGATAAACCTCTTACTCAGGAGATGCTGGAAAAAAGTACATTTTCAAGTCAGCTTTCCCAGCTAATTAAAAAAGATGCAAACAAATAACGGACTTTTGAACTCATCTTACTTTTATCCAGCCGGAGCTTTCGGATCGGTAAAAGTGCTGCTGGTTCAGATCATTCTCTTCTGCTCTCTCGTTTTCAGTGTATCGGTATTTGCGCAAGCTGAAGATGGCGCCGTGATTCCTGCGAATACGGCTGGTTCAGAATCGGTCACCATCAGTACGATGGAGCAAGACCAAGCCACATCACAAACAATGACGACTGGTAGTTTAACTGGCAACGGTGGCGGTATTCCAGCCTTTACCATGACTACCAATGCTAATGGCGGCGAAGACTACTCGGTCAATTTGCAAATTCTAGCCTTAATGACCATGCTTGGCTTCTTGCCTGCGATGGTGATTTTGATGACGTCGTTCACTCGTATTGTGGTGGTGATGTCTATTTTGCGTCAGGCAATGGGTCTACAACAAACACCGTCTAACCAAGTCATTATTGGTATCGCGATATTCTTGACCTTCTTCATCATGTCGCCAGTGATTAATCAAGTTAACGAACAAGCAGTTCAGCCTTATCTTAATGAACAGATATCGGCACGACAGGCATTTGATATTGCTCAAGAACCGATCAAGTCCTTCATGCTCAAACAGACTCGAATCAAAGATCTTGAAACCTTTGTTGAGATTTCCGGCGCGGAAGTAACCAATCCTGAAGATGTTTCGATGGCGGTTCTGATTCCAGCATTTATCACATCGGAATTAAAAACGGCGTTCCAAATCGGCTTCATGTTGTTCCTACCGTTTTTGATTATCGACTTGGTGGTGGCTTCGGTATTGATGGCTATGGGTATGATGATGTTGTCACCGATGATTGTATCGTTGCCGTTTAAGTTGATGTTGTTTGTCCTTGTTGATGGCTGGAACTTGATACTCTCCACACTCGCCGGCAGTTTTGCCTTGTAGCTGGGGGAATAATGAATCCTGAAATATTCGTAGAATTGTTCCGAGACGCGCTTTGGATGGTACTGATCATGGTATGCGCCATTATTATTCCGAGCCTTCTGATCGGTTTAGTCGTTGCTGTTTTTCAAGCCGCGACGTCTATCAACGAACAAACATTGAGTTTCCTTCCGCGTTTAATCGTGACGCTATTAGCGTTGATGATGTTTGCTCACTGGATGACTCAAATGATGATGGAGTTCTTTTTTGAACTCATAGAACGCTTGCCGCAAGTTCTGTATTAGACCAACATGGAATACCCAACGAGCCTTGTACTAGAGTGGTTAGCCAATTATTTTTGGCCATACACTCGTATCTCAGCCATGCTGATGGTGATGACGGTGACAGGGGCACGTTTTGTGTCGCCGCGTATACGCCTGTATTTAGGTTTGGCGATTACCTTCGCTGTTATGCCTGCGATTCCTGCTGTCCCTAAAGAAATTGAACTACTGTCTTTCCAAGGGTTCTTGACGGTTTTTGAGCAAATCGTGATTGGTGTTGCCATGGGGTTTGTCACTCAATTCATGATTCAAACTTTCGTAATGCTCGGTCAGATTTTGGGTATGCAATCAAGTTTGGGTTTCGCCTCTATGGTGGACCCTGCAAACGGTCAAAACACGCCAGTACTTGGTCAGCTTTTCATGTTGTTGGCGACCATGTTTTTCTTGGTGACCGATGGCCATTTAAAAATGCTGCAGTTAGTGGTGTTCAGCTTCAAGACCTTGCCGATTGGCAGTGGTTCTTTGACGGCTGTTGATTTTAGAGAACTGGCGTTGTGGCTTGGCATCATGTTCAAAACAGCATTGGCGATGTCCTTATCGGGGATTATTGCGTTGCTAACGATTAACCTCTCTTTTGGTGTAATGACGCGTGCAGCACCTCAGTTAAACATATTTTCTTTGGGTTTTGCATTTGCGCTACTTGTAGGTTTGTTACTTTGTTGGTACATCCTTGGCGGCTTGTATAGTCATTATGAGTTATTCTGGATGCAAGGCGAGCAACAGATATGTCGTCTAATCCGACTAGATTGTTAGGAGACTGATATGGCAGAGTCAGACGGTCAAGAACGCACAGAAGACGCCACGCCCAAACGCTTGCAACAGGCCAAAGAAAAAGGGCAGGTTGCAAGGTCAAAAGAGCTAGCGTCAGCGTCGGTACTGATAGTCGGTGCAATTTCCTTAATGTGGTTTGGCGAATCGATGGCGAAGGCATTGTTCGAGGCGATGCAACGCCTGTTTTCTCTGAGCCGCGACGAGATATTTGATACCAATAAACTCTTCGAAATAGCGGGTGGTGCATTAGTAAACCTATTGTTTCCGCTGTTCCTGATCTTAATAACTTTGTTCGTTGCTGCTGTTATTGGTGCTGCGGGTGTCGGTGGTGTTAACTTTTCGATGCAAGCAGCAATGCCTAAGGCGTCTAAGCTCAACCCTTTAAGCGGTATTAAGCGTATGTTTGGCCTACAAAGTTGGGTTGAGCTGCTGAAATCTATTTTGAAGGTCGCTCTGGTATCAGGCATGGCTATCTACCTTATCCAAGCTTCCCAACATGACTTAATGCAATTGAGTATGGATGTGTATCCGCAGAATATCTTCCACGCCTTGGATATCTTGCTTAATTTTATTCTGCTTATCAGTTGTTCTCTGTTGATTGTGGTGGCGATAGATATCCCATTCCAGATTTGGCAACATGCCGATCAACTTAAGATGACCAAGCAAGAAGTGAAAGATGAGTTTAAAGACACAGAAGGTAAGCCTGAAGTGAAAGGGCGTATTCGTATGTTGCAGAGGGAAGCGGCTCAGCGACGTATGATGGCTGATGTTCCTCAGGCAGATGTGATTGTGACCAACCCGGAACACTTTTCAGTGGCTCTGCGTTATAAGCAGAATCAAGACAAAGCGCCAATTGTGGTCGCCAAAGGGGTCGATCACATGGCGATGAAGATCCGTGAAATCGCTCGAGAAAATGACATCTATATTATTCCAGCACCGCCGTTAGCTAGGGCGCTGTATCACACCACCGAGCTAGAACAACAAATTCCTGACGGTCTGTTTACTGCGGTTGCACAAGTGCTTGCATATGTATTTCAACTTAAACAGTACCGGAAAAAAGGTGGCGAGAGGCCAAAGCTGCAAGATTCCAATATGCCGATCCCACCTGATTTACGTCATTAGATCAATTGCTTGAGCTCAGCTTGATGAACCGTGATAATGGTGACTTAGCTACACCTCTCTTTTTTGATGTGATGGCGATAATTTGACGTGAGATGTTGGTACAGTGTTTGCTATATCAATCCGAACATACTAAGTCCGATCATTATAAACCTGATCATAATAAACTTTAGCAACATAGCTTAGACCTAGGCCTCAGTCCGCTTAGTGAGATAGCTACAACATAGCGAAACAGCCTAGATTTATGAAATTTTCCCTGCCTTTTGCGGACAAGCTACCTAAAATTCCTAACCGTGCCATGCCTGCGATTGGTGCACCTGTTATGGTACTTGCAACGCTTGCTATGGTGGTGTTGCCCATTCCAGCCTTTTTGTTGGATATGTTTTTCACCTTTAACATCGCTTTGTCTATGGTGGTGCTATTGGTTTCGGTTTATACCCGCAGGCCTTTAGACTTCGCTGCATTTCCGACTGTACTTCTGATTGCGACTCTACTCCGCTTAGCCTTGAACGTTGCTTCGACACGTGTGGTATTACTCCATGGTCATGAAGGCGGTGATGCTGCCGGTAACGTTATTGAAGCCTTCGGTAACGTGGTTATCGGTGGTAACTATGCGGTTGGTTTAGTGGTGTTCTTGATTTTGATGATTATCAACTTCATGGTTGTCACCAAAGGTGCAGGCCGTATCTCGGAAGTAAGTGCGCGTTTCACCTTGGACGCCTTACCGGGTAAGCAGATGGCAATCGATGCCGATTTAAATGCGGGTTTGATCGACCAAGATCAGGCTCGGACCCGTCGTTTTGAAGTCACCAAAGAAGCCGATTTCTATGGCTCGATGGATGGTGCGTCTAAGTTTGTTAAAGGCGATGCGATCGCTGGTATTTTGATCTTATTCATCAACATCATTGGCGGCTTGAGCATTGGTATGGCTCAGTTTGATTTAGGTTTTGGTGAAGCGATCGAGATCTACACGCTGCTGACTATCGGTGATGGTTTGGTTGCACAAATTCCGTCTCTACTATTGTCGATCGCAGCCGCGATGATGGTGACGCGCCAAAACACCGATGAAGACATGGGGCAACAGCTTGTCTTCCAAATGTTCGACAATCCAAAAGCCTTGATGATCACAGCAGGTATCCTTGGCATCATGGGTATCGTTCCTGGTATGCCGCATTTCTCATTCTTGAGTCTTGCTGTCATTGCAGGTGCAGCTGCCTATTACATCGATAAAAAGAACAAAAAGAAGGCTGAACAACCGAATCTTCCTACGACCGTTGAAGCAAGCGGAGAAACGGGGTCCAAGAAAGAGCTCTCTTGGGATGACGTTCAACCTGTCGATATTATTGGCTTAGAAGTAGGCTACCGTTTGATTCCTCTAGTAGACAGAGATCAAGGCGGCGAACTGCTTGAACGTGTCAAAGGGGTACGTAAAAAACTGTCTCAAGATTTTGGTTTCTTGATCCCGGCCGTTCATATTCGCGATAACTTAGAACTGACACCAAACAGCTACCGAATCACCTTGATGGGAGTTGCCGTTGGTGAAGCCGAGATTAAGCCTGACATGGAACTCGCGATTAACCCGGGTCAAGTTTACGGCATGATCGATGGCGAGCCGACGATTGATCCTGCTTTTGGCCTTGAAGCGGTTTGGATTCGTGAAGAGCAGCGTGAACATGCGCAAGCCTTAGGTTACACGGTGGTTGATTCATCAACCGTGTTGGCTACCCATCTCAGTCAACAGTTAACGAATAATGCGTCGCAGCTGATTGGTCACGAAGAAGTTCAGAACCTACTTGAAATGCTTAGCCGCACAACGCCTAAATTGGTGGAAGGTTTTGTGCCGGATCAATTACCGCTTGGTGTGGTGGTGAAAGTGCTACAGAACCTATTGAATGAAGCTATTCCAATACGTGACATTCGCACCATCGTCCAAACTTTGTCGGAGTATTCAAGTAAGAGTCAAGAACCTGACATCTTGACAGCGGCTGTTCGTATATCATTGAAACGACTAATTGTTCAAGAAATCAATGGTATAGAACCAGAGTTGCCAGTTATAACCTTAATTCCCGAGCTGGAACAAATCTTGCATCAAACTATGCAGGCATCCGGCGGAGAATCTGCTGGTATTGAACCTGGTTTAGCCGAACGTTTACAGACTTCTCTTAGTAATGCCACACAAGAGCAAGAACTGAAAGGGGAGCCAGCGGTGTTGCTGACCTCTGGTGTATTGCGTTCAACTTTGGCTAAGTTCGTGAAAAACACGATCCCAAGCTTGAGAGTTTTGTCTTACCAAGAGATACCAGACGAAAAGCAGATACGCATAGTACAAGCTGTTGGTAATTAAGCCGCCTAATTAGAACGGACGATCGAATTGAAAATTAAACGATTTTTTGCAAAAGATATGCGAACAGCTTTGCTCCAAGTTAAAGAAGAACTTGGCTCAGAAGCGGTGATCATGTCTAACAAAAAGGTCGCAGGTGGCGTGGAAATTGTTGCTGCTATTGATGGCGAATCCAGCCCGTCGACAGCGAGCCAAAGATTAAACAAACCTCAGCAGCCTGCGCAAAGTCAATATACGCAGATGGCAGCGCCCGCTGTACCTGCGAGTCGTCGTCAATTAGATGATGACAAGGTTAGCCTACAGTCGAATTCTGAAGGCGGACGTTCAATGACTAAGCGTTTCGCGAACATGCTGAAGCAATACAGCCATGGCGCAGACGAAGAACCGCAACACCGTGCAGAAAACGAAGATTCGTTGTCTGCATTACTCAATCGTCAATCGGGCGGTCATCAAGGTTCTCAAAGCAACCAACAGTCACAGCCTCGTAACAGCAATATAGATTCTGCATTTGCTCGTGAAACGGGTTTGTCTAAATTGATTGCCGAAGACCGAAGAGTAGAGCGCCCTGCACCTCGTTTAGATCCTACTCGTTACGATCGTGGTCGTGATCCGGTCCAATCGAAAGGTTCAGATACTGAAATGGAAACAATGCGCGAAGAGATGACCTCAATTCGTCGTTTGTTAGAGCACCAAGTATCTGGGCTAATGTGGCAAGAAGTTGAGCGCCGTGAACCACTTAGAGCCATGCTTATCAAGCGCCTTGAACGTATGGGTGTTTCGGCTGAACTTGCTGATCAGATGGCTTGCTACATTCCTGAAGACACCAAACCAGCACGAGCTTGGAAAGCCTTGTTAGCGTTGGTTGCTGATCAAATCTCGGTAACACAAAAAGATATTTTAAAACGCGGTGGTATTGTGGCCTTGCTAGGCCCGACTGGCGTGGGGAAAACAACGACTGTTGCAAAACTAGCTGCACGTGCCGCCATGGAGTATGGCGCAGACAACGTCGCACTAGTGACAACCGACACATATCGTATAGGTGCACATGAGCAGTTATCGATTTATGGTCGAATTATGGGTTGTCCTGTAAGAGTTGCTAAAGATTCTAGTGAGTTGGCCGATGTAATATATCAGTTACGTAATCGTCGCCTAATTCTGGTCGATACTGCAGGCATGGGACAACGAGATGTTCGCCTATCTGAGCAGTTAGACACATTGATGCAAGAGAGTGGTTCCGTTATCAATAGTTACCTTGTGTTACCCGCAACTGCGCAGCGCAAAGTGCTACAAGAAACCATTGAACACTTTAGAAGAATCCCGTTGTCGGGGTGCATCATGACTAAGCTGGATGAATCCCTAAGTCTAGGTGAATTCATCAGTGTAGTAATACAAAATGCATTACCAGTTGCTTACATAGCAAATGGTCAACGAGTTCCTGAAGATATCGTTATAGCTCAGCCAAAGTACATGATTGCTAAGGCGAATGAGTTATTAGAAAAATCTACAGAGAATGAACCTCATTACTGGAATAGCGATTCAGAAGGGCTCTAGGCGGCGGATAAATATGAATGAAAATATGATACATGATCAAGCTAGCGGCCTCCGTCGCTTAACCAAGCCTTCATTAACAAAAGTTATTGCGGTAACGGGTGGTAAAGGTGGTGTAGGTAAATCTAATGTGACGCTAGGTATGGCTATTTGTATGGCTCGCCAAGGCAAAAAAGTCATGGTTTTAGATGCCGACTTAGGGCTTGCCAACGTAGACATCATGCTAGGAATTCGTTCTAAACGAAACCTAGGGCATGTGCTGGCCGGTGAGTGTGAACTTAAAGATGCGATTGTTGAAGGACCGCATGGAATTAAAATCATTCCAGCGACATCTGGTACACAGAGCATGACTGAACTTTCACACGCTCAACATGCGGGGTTGATTCGAGCTTTTGGTTCGCTTGAAGACGAGATGGATATCTTGTTGGTTGATACAGCTGCTGGCATTTCGGATATGGTCATTAGCTTCTCAAGAGCGGCACAAGACGTGGTTGTAGTCGTTTGTGATGAACCGACCTCGATTACTGATGCATATGCCTTAATCAAGTTGTTGAGTAGAGAGCACCAAGTTCAACGATTCAAAGTTGTTGCAAATATGGTCAGAAGCTACCGCGAAGGTCGAGAATTATTTGCAAAGTTGACTTTGGTCACAGAGCGCTTCTTGAATGTGAGCCTCGAACTCGTAGCATGTATTCCTTTAGATGATAAAGTACGTCAATCAGTCAAGAGACAGAAAATCGTAGTGGATGCGTATCCTCGCTCTCCTGCTGCGTTAGCAATCAGCTCACTGGCAAATAAAGCATTGACCTGGCCAATACCAAAAACCCCAAGTGGGCATTTGGAATTTTTTGTTGAAAGACTGCTGAATCGTACTGAATTTGTAGAGGAACCATTTGGTGAATAAAGCGCTTACTTACGACCAGCATGCTAATCACAATAGCCAACAGGCTTTTTTTGAGAAGTACTCTGTGTTGGTTAAACGTATCGCTCATCACTTGTTGGGGCGATTACCGCCTAATGTATTGGTTGATGACTTGATTCAAGCTGGCATGATTGGCTTGATTGAGGCGCAACAAAACTATGATGGTACTAAAGGCGCAAGCTTTGAAACGTACGCAGGTATCCGAATTCGCGGGGCGATGTTAGATGACATTCGACGTGGAGATTGGGTGCCAAGATCGGTTCATAAAAACAATCGTGAAATCAGTAGTGCAATAGCCGAGTTAGAGGGAACGCTAAACCGTGATCCAAGTGATGCCGAAGTGGCAAAGCACATGGGACTCAGTTTAGACCAATATCATAGTGCTTTAACTGACATAAATTGCTCAAGACTGGTTGGGATCGAAGATTTAGGCGTCTCAGATGATGTAATATCTCCGAATGAAGATTCTCAAGACAATACGCCTTTTCAAGGGGTTGCTGATGAATCCTTCCGCCAAGCTTTGATCGATTCGATAAAACAACTTCCGGAAAGAGAAGGCCTAGTGCTTTCACTTTATTACGACGAAGAACTCAATTTAAAAGAGATTGGGGAAGTGTTAGGTGTCAGCGAATCTCGCGTCAGCCAAATACTAAGCCAATCTATGCAGCGTTTACGCACTAAGTTAAGTGCTTGGACACAGAACGACTAACAACACTGGTTTTATTCAGTGGAGGCTAATTTGAACAAAAACATGAAAATTCTCATTGTTGATGATTTTTCAACGATGCGCCGAATTGTTAAAAACCTACTTCGTGACCTAGGTTTCAACAACACTCAAGAAGCAGATGATGGCTTGACCGCGTTACCTATGCTGAAAAAAGGCGAATTTGATTTCGTGGTAACTGACTGGAACATGCCAGGCATGCAAGGTATTGACCTGCTTAAGCACATTCGCGCAGACGCAGAACTTAAGCACCTTCCAGTGCTTATGATCACCGCAGAAGCGAAACGCGAGCAGATCATTGAAGCAGCGCAAGCGGGTGTTAATGGTTACATTGTGAAGCCTTTCACTGCTGCAACGCTGAAAGAGAAACTAGATAAGATTTTTGATCGCTTATAAGCATCAATAAGTTTTAGGCACTTTTAGGTAAACACTGACTGAAAAGTCCTCTGTTTATCTCGATAGCCTAAGCGCACAAAGTATGCGGAGTAAGGCCGAACTCAGGATGATTTCATTAGAACAAGCAAAAAAATTAGTAGAGCTGCTTGAGAACAATGAGCAGCAAGGTGCTGATTCTCTTGTTAGAAGCATTTATGAAGATAATTTTAATCTTCAAGACAATCCAATGCTTCAAGAAATAGGCAGTCTGACTCGCGACCTCCATGATTCTTTGACTCAATTTAATTTCGATGAACGCATTAGCGTCATCGCAAATGATGAAATCCCTGACGCTAGGGATCGCCTTCAGTATGTCATTGATAAAACGGAAGTTGCGGCAAATAAGACGATGGACGCTGTCGATCGCTGTATGCCAATAGCAGACAACCTACACGAGTGTTTACTTCAAGTAAGGCCTCAATGGAATGAACTGATGCATGGCCGCATTGAGCTGGCACAATTTAAAGCTTTATGTCACCGCATTGATGGATTGCTTGTCCAGGTAGAAGGCGATAGTACTGAACTACGTGGACAATTGACTGAAATCTTGATGGCTCAGGATTTCCAAGATTTAACTGGGCAGATAATTAGCAAAGTTATTACCTTGGTGAATGAGGTTGAGGGACGTTTGGTCGAGATTCTCACAGTATTTGGTGCGAATCAGATAGAGCCAACTCCAGAGTCAGAGAAGAAAGCGTCCATTGCTCCCGAGGGTCCAATTATGAACCCAGAAGAGCGCGAAGACGCTGTTGCATCTCAAGATGAAGTCGACGATTTGTTATCCAGTCTTGGATTTTAAAGGTAACGTATGAGCTACGATTTAGACGAAGATATTCTTCAGGACTTTTTAGTCGAAGCAGGAGAGATCCTTGAACTTTTATCAGAACAACTGGTAGAGCTTGAGAATAACCCTGACGACAAAGACCTATTAAATGCTATTTTCCGTGGTTTCCATACAGTAAAAGGTGGTGCTGGTTTCCTAGCATTGACTGAGCTGGTGGATACTTGTCATGGTGCTGAGAATGTGTTCGACATTCTAAGAAACGGCCAACGCAGTGTAACCTCAGGTTTGATGGATACAATGCTACAGGCTTTAGATACAGTAAATGTACAGTTTCAAGCCGTGCAAGATCAGGAGCCTTTAGTGCCAGCTGATCAAGCGTTATTGGATGAGCTTCATCGTCTCTGTAAACCACAGTCCGCCGATGAAGTTACACCAGTAGAAGCTCCAGCTCCAGTTATCCCTGAACCTATAGCAGCGGCTCCAGAGCCTGTTGTTGAAAGCTCAAGCATCAGCGCATCTTCGGTCGATGATATCTCTGAAGATGAGTTTGAGCGCTTGCTTGATGAACTTCATGGGAAAGGTGGTTCGCCGACAGCAACTTCAGCACCAACACCGCCAGCACCAGTCGCACCTCAGCCAGTTTCTGATAGTGGTGATATCACTGATGACGAATTTGAAAAGTTATTAGATGAATTGCATGGTGCGGGTAAGAGCCCGACAGCAGCAGGTTCAACACCGCCGCCACCGCCAGCACCTTCTCCAGAACCAGTATCGGCGATGTCTGAGGGCGATGATCTGATGACTGACGAAGAGTTCGAGAAGTTACTTGATCAGTTACATGGTTCAGGTAATGGTCCGACTCTTGAAGAACTGGACGCAGCAACGAAGCCAGCAGCAGTCAAGCCCGAGCCTATCGCACCAGCACCACAAGCGGCTCCTAAGCATCAGCCATCTGCACCCGTTGCTGTGAAAGCAGCACCTGCGAAAACTGAAGTTAAAGCGCCAGCGAAGAAACAACAAGCTGATGCTACAGTACGTGTAGACACATCAACACTTGATACCATCATGAACATGGTGGGTGAGCTGGTGTTGGTTCGTAACCGACTTGTTAGCCTTGGCTTAAATAGTAACGATGAAGAAATGGCGAAAGCTGTCTCTAACTTAGACGTTGTTACCGCAGACCTACAAGGTGCGGTAATGAAGACTCGTATGCAGCCGATCAAGAAAGTATTTGGTCGCTTCCCACGAGTTGTCCGTGACCTTGCTCGTAGCTTGAAGAAAGACATTGTTCTTGAAATGCGTGGCGAAGAAACGGATCTTGATAAGAACTTAGTGGAAGCACTTGCTGATCCCCTGATTCACTTAGTGAGAAACTCTGTCGACCACGGTATTGAGATGCCGGAAGATCGTGTTGCTGCAGGTAAATCACAAACGGGTAAAGTGATACTGTCTGCCTCTCAAGAAGGTGATCACATTGAACTGGCTATCGTTGATGACGGTGGCGGCATGGACCCAGATAAGCTTCGCGCTATCGCGGTTAAACGTGGTCTGATGGATGAAGATGCTGCATCTCGTTTATCAAACAAAGAGTGTTTCAACCTCATCTTTGCTCCAGGCTTCTCAAGCAAAGAGCAGATCTCTGATATCTCTGGTCGTGGTGTAGGTATGGACGTTGTGAAAACAGCGATCAACACACTGAACGGCTCCATTGATATCGACTCAGAGATGGGACAAGGCACTAAGATCACGATCAAGGTTCCACTGACGCTTGCGATTCTACCAACTTTGATGGTCGGTGTTGCGGGTCACCCATTTGCATTGCCGCTGGCTTCTGTAAATGAGATCTTCCACCTAGATTTAAGCCGTACAAACGTGGTTGATGGTCAACTGACTATCATCGTTCGTGATAAGTCTATTCCGTTGTTCTACTTGCAAAATTGGCTCGCACCTAAAGCAGGTATTGTTGAACTGCGTAAAGGACATGGCCATGTTGTTATTGTACAACTTGGTAGCCAACGTGTTGGTTTCGTTGTCGATACGCTTATCGGTCAAGAAGAAGTAGTGATCAAGCCACTTGATAAACTACTGCAAGGCACGCCAGGAATGGCAGGCGCGACAATTACAAGTGACGGACACATTGCATTGATTCTAGATGTGCCGGACTTGCTAAAGCAGTACGCAGCTGCGTCAAGAATTTAATTTAAGGATAAATATGGCGATTAAAGTATTAGTCGTTGATGATTCGAGTTTCTTTCGTCGTCGCGTTAGCGAGATCATCAACTCAGAGGCTCGCCTAGAAGTCATTGATGTAGCAGTAAACGGTAAAGAAGCGGTTGAGAAAGCGAAACAGCTAAGACCTGACGTAATCACGATGGACATCGAAATGCCTGTCATGGACGGCATAACTGCCGTTCGTGAAATCATGGCAGCGTCTCCAACGCCTATTTTGATGTTCTCTTCGTTGACGCATGATGGAGCGAGAGCAACGTTAGATGCGTTAGACGCAGGTGCTCTAGACTTCCTACCTAAGAAGTTTGAAGACATCGCACGTAACCGTGATGATGCTGTTGCATTACTTCAACAACGTGTGATTCAGATTGCAGCAAAACGTGCGTTTATGCGCCGTGCTCCTATTGCGCCACGAGCTACAACTACACCAGCAACAACTTCGACACCATTGCGCCAACCGATTTCAGCCGCAGCTTCGACAGTGAAACCAGTGGCTGCATCGACAGCGAAATTCAGAGCTTCTGGTAAAAAGTATCAATTGACGGCAATTGGTACGTCTACTGGTGGCCCTGTTGCACTACAGAAAATTTTGACGCGTATTCCAGCACACTATCCACACCCAATTGTGTTAGTTCAGCATATGCCAGCAACTTTTACCGCTGCATTTGCCAGCCGATTGAATACCTTGTGTAAGATTGAAGTTCGCGAAGCGCAAGACGGAGATGTGTTGAAACCTGGAGTGGCTTATCTTGCTCCTGGCGGCAAGCAGATGATGGTTGATGGCCGCGCTGGGTCTGCACGCTTAAGAATTATTGATGGCGGCGACCGTATGAACTACAAACCATGTGTGGATGTGACTTTCGGTTCTGCTGCGAAGATCTACGGCGACAAAGTCTTGTCTATGATCCTGACCGGTATGGGCGCAGATGGTCGAGAAGGTTCGCGTATGTTGAAAACTGCGGGCTCGACAATTTGGGCACAAGACGAAGATAGCTGTGTTGTATATGGTATGCCTCAAGCTGTAGCAAAAGCTGGCATTTCTACTGAAGACCTCCCTCTAGACCGCATTGCGGAAAGGATCTTGGTTGAAGTTGGGTTAGCTTAGGTAAATCGAAATGATTGTTTGGAGTGTTGCAAACCAAAAAGGTGGTGTTGGCAAAACAACCACAACAGTGACCTTAGCAGGCTTACTTGCTTTAAAAGGGCACCGAGTATTGTTGGTTGATACTGACCCGCATGCATCACTAACCACGTATCTGGGTTACGACTCAGATAACGTGGAGTCGAGCTTGTTTGATCTATTTCAATTGCGAGAGTTTACGGCGCAGACAGTAAGACCTTTGATTTTGCAAACGGAAGTCGAAGGTATCGATATTATTCCTGCACATATGTCATTGGCGACACTCGATCGTGTTATGGGTAATCGCAGTGGTATGGGGCTTATCTTGAAGCGTGCTTTAGCTGCGCTAAAAGATGACTATGATTATGTGCTAATCGATTGTCCGCCAATTCTAGGTGTGATGATGGTTAACGCATTGGCTGGCAGCGATCGTATCTTAATCCCGGTACAGACTGAGTTCTTAGCAATGAAGGGCTTGGAGCGTATGATTCGAACTTTAGCTATCATGCAGAAGTCACGTAAAACACCGTTTAAGGTGACAATAGTCCCAACGATGTACGACAAGCGAACCAAAGCATCATTGCAAACATTAACTCAGCTTAAAGACGATTATCCAAATCAAGTTTGGACATCTGCTGTTCCTATTGATACTAAGTTTCGAGATGCGAGCTTAAAACGCTTGCCTGCATCTCATTTTGCATCGGGTAGCCGTGGTGTATTTGCTTATAAACAGCTGCTTATTTATCTCGAAAGGCTGGCGATAAATGAGCGCGAATAAAGAACTAACAGTAGAGCGTCCAAGCTTATCGAGTGAACAAGCATTGGATGATTACTTTACTGCGCTACTAGGCGATGAAAACTTTGAATCTGACGAGCTTTTTGTTGACGAGTGTGATGATGAGTCACAATCTGAAGAGCCAGAGCCAGAGCCAGAGCCAGAGCCAGAGCCAGAGCCAGAGCCAGAGCCAGAGCCAGAGCCAGAGCCAGAGCCAGAGCGTCAATTAGCGACTCATTACTCAAGCTATGCCGAAATACGTGCAGCTGAATTTGAGGTTCCTAATCTTGAGGATGTTCAGAAACTACTGAGCCGTCTAGAGGCGACTAACATTGTCGATGACCTCAATCTTGATGAGTTGATGGATCAGAATACACAGAAAATCGCTCAGCAAGCCGACATGCCAATGTTCGATGCCGCTGTAGAATCTGTTCAAGTATTTACTGAACCTGAAATTCAAGACTGGAACTTGCCAGAACCAGAGTTATCCATTGTTGCAGAACCTCAAATCGAATTGCAGCAAGCTGAAGATGAATTGCTAGAAACTGAACAAACAGAAGCGAAAATAGAATATTCCGAGATAGAGGTTGAAGCTCCTGAAGTCGAAGTTCAAGAACCTGATATTGAGACAGTTATTGAACCTGAAACTCAAGTTGGAGGAGCTGACCAGTTTACTTCTTGGGAAAGCACAGTTCGAACTGAAGATTTCCAAGTCTTGTATTTTGATGTAAACGGCGTGACCTTTGCGGTACCACTTGATGAGTTAGGTGGCATTCACCGCCTTGAAGAGTTAAGTCATATCATTGGTAAGCCAGCTTGGTATTTAGGTTTACAAACTAACCGCGATAGCCAACTAGATGTGGTCGATACCGCAAAATGGGTGATGTCCGAGAAACTATCGGGTGACGAATACAAAGAAAACTATCAATATATAGTCATGCTTGGAGAAAGCTTGTGGGGCCTCGCGGGCACCGAGCTAAAGGGCACAGAGTTACTTAATACAGATAAAGTACGTTGGCGAGAAATGGCAGGGAAACGTCCATGGCTCGCCGGTATGGTAAAAGAAAAAATGTGTGCTTTGATCCATGTTGAAGCATTAATCGCCATGCTAAACGCAGGGCTAGATGTAAAAGCATTAAGCTAATAAAACATATCAAGTTAATAATAGTGGTCGGTAACGACGGCAAGAGGATTATCTATGTCTCATATGAGTGAAGTTGAAGTAAGAAAAGATCAAACGAATGATGAAGTACTTCAATGGGTGACATTTCAGCTAGAAGAAGAAACTTACGGCATCAATGTAATGCAAGTACGTGAAGTACTGCGTTACAGCGAAATTGCTCCAGTACCGGGTGCTCCAGACTACGTTCTAGGTATTATCAACCTGCGTGGTAATGTTGTTACTGTTATCGACACTCGTTCTCGCTTTGGTTTGATGCAAGGTGAAATCACAGATAACACTCGTATCATCGTTATTGAGTCTGAACGCCAAGTTATCGGTATTCTCGTTGATAGCGTTGCTGAAGTGGTTTACTTACGTTCTTCTGAGATCGATACGACACCAAGTGTTGGTACTGATGAAAGCGCTAAGTTCATCCAAGGTGTTAGTAACCGTGATGGCAAGCTGCTTATCTTAGTAGATCTAAACAAACTACTAAGCGAAGACGAATGGGATGAGATGGCTCATCTGTAATGTTTGAAGCGCTTCCTATAAGCCCTGTTGCTCTGATAGCGGGAGTTGGGGTTTTTACGTTATTCATCGTAATTTTGATTAGCAAAGTAAAACGTGCGATTCAAAAACAGCTCGATCAATCACGTCTGCAAATTCGAAATTTGGATAAAGAGCTTCAAAAATCGAGTAAGCAATTACTTGAGGTTCGCTCTGTCGTGGTTGGGCTTGGTCAAAAAGTGACTGAGCAGCAAGATCTGATTAAGCACTTGAATGAACGTATTGTTGAGCTGGAACATGCTGATACCGATGGACGCTTGTACACTCGTGCAACGAAAATGGTTCAACTGGGCGCTGGAATTAACGAACTAATTGAAGAGTGTGAACTGCCGAAAGCGGAAGCTGAGCTCATGATGTCTTTGCAGAATAAGCTCGCAGGTAAAGAGAAAATTCCTTCGTTAAGAAGTAATCCTTCATCGCTAGATGGACAACCGGCCGCTTCTCGTGAACGAAGAGACCCACCTCGACGTCGTTAAATTGAGTGTTTATAGTGGCTCGAATGCCCGATATTTGTCACGCATTCCTCTTAAAAGAAGCTTCGGCTTCTTTTTTTGTATCTGCTTTTCTTATATAGAACGATGTTTATAAGTGCTTGTATATACGACAATATCTCGTTTGTTGATAAAAATGTGTAAATTGTGATGCGATGGTAACAGTTTCTTACGGAGTTTGTTCTCACGAAAACGCCTAGTCCTGTTTTGTCACCATGTTGGTGTGCTACTATAGCGCTCTCATTACTCGACTAAATTTACCTATGCTAGAAGTCTCAAATTTAACTGCTATTCGTGACGACAGGGTTCTGTTTGAATCGTTGTCTTTTCAATTGAAACCAGGTGAACTGGTTCAAGTTGAAGGTCGAAACGGTACCGGGAAAACGACACTCCTTAGGATTATTACTGGCTTAGGCGACCGAGATGAAGGCACTATTTCTTGGGATGGTGAATCCATTGAATCGAGTCGAGACACGTATCATCAAAATTTACTCTTTCTTGGGCATCAAACTGGCGTTAAACGCGAGTTAAGCGCTTATGAAAATCTAAGCTTTTATCAATCGATTCACAGCGGTGGAACGACGAAGGAAGAGCTTTACCACGCGTTAGCTCAAGTCGGCCTTGCTGGTCGAGAGGATGTGCCCGCAGGTCAACTTTCTGCGGGTCAACAGCGCCGTGTGGCACTGGCACGCCTTTGGTTGAGTAAGCAAATGTTGTGGATTTTAGACGAACCGCTGACTGCGATCGATAAGCAGGGCGTAAAAGTTCTGGAATCTCTATTTTCTCAGCATGCAGATAACGGTGGTATTGTGTTGTTAACTACCCACCAAGATATGTTTGCTGATAGCCCGAAACTAAGAAAAATAAAGTTGGGTGATTAATATGATCTCTTCAATGACCACTATTATTCGACGTGAACTGCTGATTGCGTTTCGACGTCAAGCGGATATTTTTAACCCTCTGTGGTTCTTCATTATTGTTATTACCCTTTTTCCTTTAAGTATTGGCCCTGAGCCAAACTTACTTGCGCGTATTGCCGCAGGTATTGTTTGGGTGGCTGCGCTGCTTTCTGCGTTGCTCTCTTTAGAACGCCTATTTCGCGACGATTTTCAAGATGGTGCCCTTGAGCAGATGATGCTGATGCCCATCCCGTTGCAGTTGGTAGTCTTGTCCAAGGTCATAGCACACTGGTTATTGACCGGGTTACCATTAATTTTGATCAGCCCCTTGTTGGCTGTATTGCTGTCTTTAGATTTCGATACTTGGTTATCGGTTGTGTTAACGTTATTGGTTGGTACACCAGCATTGAGCTTTATCGGTGCGATTGGTGTGGCTTTAACGGTAGGACTACAAAAAGGCGGTGTGCTTTTAAGTCTGCTTATTTTGCCGTTGTATATCCCAATTCTTATATTTGCAACATCAGCGATTGATGCGGCAGCACTGGGCGTTGCGTATAACGGTCAATTAGCGGTGCTTGGGGCGATGTTGATGGGTGCGATGACTTTGACTCCTTTTGCGATCAGTGCCGCACTTAGAGTGAGTGTGAACTGATAACGATGCCGTTATCGTATAGCTAATGTGAACCAAAAGTTACTATTGGACTCATAGAGTCAGCAAAACTGAAAGCAAGATAATAAATTATTATAATTATAGCTTTAATAGCTGTAAGCAATATGAAGTAAGAGTGAGATTACAACATGTGGAAATGGCTCCATCCCTACGCCAAAGCAGAAACCTCATATCAGCTTGCTGGTAAACTTCTGCCGTGGTTTTCGATCCTAGCGCTATTGTGTCTATCCGCTGGTACTGTATGGGGGCTAGCATTTGCGCCTTCAGATTACCAACAAGGCGATAGTTTCCGAATTATCTACATCCATGTTCCGTCTGCAATTTGGTCAATGGGCGTGTACATGTCTATGGCGATAGCTGCCTTCATCGGCTTGGTATGGCAGGTAAGGCTATCTGACATGGCCGCATTGGCGATGGCGCCGATTGGTGCTGTATTTACCTTCATTGCATTGTTAACGGGTGCGGTTTGGGGTAAACCAATGTGGGGCGCTTGGTGGGTTTGGGATGCTCGTTTGACCTCTGAGCTGATTCTTCTATTCCTATACTTGGGTGTGATTGCTCTACACCATGCTTTTGATGACCAAAAAACGGCGGCAAAAGCGGCAGGCATTTTGGCTATCGTGGGTGTCATCAACCTACCTATTATTCATTTTTCAGTAGAGTGGTGGAACACGCTTCACCAAGGTGCGACGATCACCAAGTTCGACAAACCTTCTATTTCTAGTGACATGCTATGGCCGCTTCTTCTCAACATCTTCGGCTTCGCTTTTTTCTTTGGTGCTGTGACGATGGTTCGTTTCAGAAACGAAATCCTAAGCAAAGAAAGTCACCGTCCATGGGTTCGCAAACTTGCGGCTGAAAAAGCGTAGTAGGGTAGGTAATTATGTATTTTGAATCTTTGAGTGATTTCTTTGCCATGGGTGGCTACGCCTCATATGTATGGAGTGCATTTGGAATCACTTTCCTCGCGATGATCGTCTTACTGGTGGTAAGCGTTCGTCGTGGTAAGCAATTACTTAATGAAGTACAAGCTAAGATTGATCGTCAAGCTCGTATCGATGCAGCAAAAAATATGGAGAACACTCTATGAACCCAAGACGTAAAAAGAGGCTAGGCATTATCTTAGCGATCTTTTTTGGTATCAGTGCGACTGTTGGATTGATGGTTTACGCACTTAACCAGAACATGGATCTGTTCTATACACCAACTGAGCTGGTTAACGGAAAAGATGGTAAAAAACCAGAAGTGGGTCAACGTCTACGCATTGGTGGAATGGTCGTAGTTGGCTCTGTAAGCCGTGACAATGAATCATTGCGTGTAAGCTTCGATTTGGCTGATGTCGGCCCTAAAGTAACAATATTATACGATGGCATCCTTCCTGACCTTTTCCGTGAAGGCCAAGGTATTGTTGCTCAAGGTGTCCTTAAAGACGCGACGACAATTGAAGCGTTCGAGGTATTGGCAAAGCATGATGAAGAGTACATGCCTTCTGAAGTTGCAGAAGCAATGAAGAAAACCCATGAGCCTTTGCAATACACGACTGAACAAAAAGAAGGAAATGCTCAATGATAGCCGAGATCGGCCATTTTGCGATGATCCTGTCCTTGGGACTTGCATTGCTGCTCAGCGTGCTCCCATTGTATGGAGCCGCTCGAAATAACACATTATTAATGAATAGCGCACGACCGTTGTCGTGGGGCATGTTCGGATTCTTAGCGATTTCGTTCTTTATCCTGTGTTACGCGTTTTACACCAATGATTTTACAATCCAATACGTAGCAAGTAACTCGAATAGCCAACTGCCTTGGTACTATCGTATTACTGCCGTTTGGGGCGCTCACGAAGGTTCGTTACTGCTTTGGGTTCTTATTCAAGCAGGTTGGACGGTAGCAGTAGCGACGTTTAGCCGTGGTATGCCTCAAGAGTCTGTGGCTCGCGTACTGGCTATCATGGGCTTGATAACGGTCGGCTTCTTGCTGTTCATTATCGTAACGTCTAACCCGTTCCTACGTACATTGCCTTTCTTCCCTGTCGACGGTCGTGATTTGAACCCGTTATTGCAAGATCCGGGTTTGATTATTCACCCGCCAATGCTTTATATGGGTTATGTAGGTTTCTCTGTAGCGTTCTCTTTTGCAATTGCTTCTCTAATGAGCGGTCGTTTAGATACGGCATGGGCTCGTTGGTCGCGCCCTTGGACAATTGCCGCATGGTTGTTCCTAACGGTAGGTATCGCACTAGGTTCATGGTGGGCTTACTACGAACTTGGCTGGGGTGGCTGGTGGTTCTGGGATCCAGTAGAAAACGCTTCATTTATGCCTTGGTTGGCTGGTACTGCATTGATGCATTCGCTAGCGGTAACAGAAAAGCGTGGCACATTTAAAGCTTGGACAGTGTTACTGGCTATCTCTGCATTCTCACTAAGCTTACTAGGTACATTCTTAGTTCGTTCGGGCATTTTGGTTTCTGTTCACGCATTCGCGTCAGATCCTGCTCGTGGTATGTTTATTTTAGGTTTCCTAGTCTTTGTTATCGGCGGTTCACTGCTGTTGTTTGCTGTTAAAGGCGCATCCGTTCGCGTTCGCGGTAACTTCGATCTGGTTTCTCGTGAAAACGCGCTACTTGGCAACAACATCTTATTGATTGCAGCGCTTGTCGTTGTGTTAGTCGGTACGCTACTACCATTAGTTCACAAACAGCTAGGCTTAGGCTCAGTATCTATCGGTGCTCCGTTCTTTGACATGTTGTTCTTCTGGTTAATGATTCCGTTCTCTTTCCTTTTAGGCATCGGCCCACTGATCCGCTGGAAACGAGACAACCTGTCAAAGCTCGTTAAACCTATGCTGGTTTCTGGTGTATTTTCACTTGGCTTGAGCGCACTAATAGTTGCTTTACTGGCTGACCGCTTCAGTGGTACTGCCTTTGCTGGTTGGGTAATGGCATTCTGGATTATCTTCATGCACGGTTTTGAGCTGTATGAACGTGCGACTCACCGTCACACATTCCTGAAAGGTCTAACTAAGCTACCTCGTAGCCACTGGGCAATGATGTGTGGTCACATTGGTTTAGCCGTGACAGTGATTGGTATCGCGATGGTGCAAAACTACAGCATCGAACGAGATGTACGTCTGGCGCCAGGTGAAAGCTACCAACTTGAAGAATACGACTTCCTATTCACAGGCGTTCGTGACAAAGATGGTCCTAACTACGATGGCTATATTGCTGATTTTGAAATTACCAAAGAAGGCAAGTACATCAACACGCTTCACGCTGAAAAACGTTTCTACACCACAGCTAAGTCTATGATGACAGAAGCAGCGATTGACCGTGGCGTAACACGTGACCTTTATATCGCAATGGGTGAGCGTTTAGACGATAACAAGTCGTGGGCTGTTCGTATTTACTACAAACCATTTGTACGTTGGATTTGGGCAGGTTCGCTGATCATGGCGATTGGTGGTGTGATCGCTATCAGTGACCGTCGTTACCGTTTCCGCAAGCCAACGAAAAAGTCGGCTCAAGAGCAGGAGGCTTAATTCGAATGAGCAAGAAGATTTTATTCATTCCCTTGATCGCGTTTATGGTTCTCGCTGGAATCTTTGCAACGCAATTAATGCGCAACCAGTCAGGCGATGACCCGACTAAGCTTGAATCAGTATTGATCGGTAAGCCTGTTCCTGAGTTTGGTTTAGAAGATTTGGAACAACCTGGTAAGTTTCATGATCAAGCGATTTTCAAAGGTGAGCCACTGCTTCTTAATGTGTGGGCCACTTGGTGCCCTACTTGTTATGCAGAGCACTCTTATCTGAACAAGCTGTCTGACCAAGGCGTTAAGATCATTGGTCTTAACTACAAGGATGATCGCAACAAAGCGGTAGGTTGGTTAAAAGAGTTAGGTAACCCTTACCTGATCAGTTTATTTGATGGCAATGGCATGCTAGGCCTCGATCTTGGTGTTTATGGCGCTCCTGAGACCTTCCTAATTGACGCTAACGGTGTTGTTCGTTACCGCCACGTTGGTGATGTTAATCCAACAAACTGGGCAGCGACACTCCAACCGATGTACCAAGAGTTATTGGAGGAGGCGAAATGATTAAACAGACACTTGTAGCGTTGTTCGCCACTTTTGCTATATCTGCGTCGGTAACAGCAGCTCCTATCGAATTTCATGAATTTGATACGGTTGACCAAGAACAACAGTTCAAAGAGTTGAGTAACACGCTTCGTTGTCCGAAATGTCAAAACAACACGATTGGTGATTCGAACGCAGAGCTTGCGGTCGATTTGCGTCAAAAAGTGTATGAGATGACGAAAGACGGCAAATCGAAGCAAGACATCATTGATTACATGATTGCGCGCTATGGTAATTTTGTGACTTACAACCCGCCATTGACGCTAGCAACATCGATTCTTTGGGTCGGCCCATTTTCGGTTGTTGTGTTTGGATTCGGTTTGATCATTTTACGAAGCAGAAAGTCAAAGTCGAAAGCAGTAGAGTCAGATAAAGACTGGGATGCAGACAAAGAAGCTCGCTTAAAAGCGTTACTCGACGAAGAGAACGACGGAGATAAGAAGTAATGACTCTATTTTGGATTTCTACAGTTGTCCTTTCATTAGCGGCGATTTTGCTTATTGTTCTGCCGTTCATTAATAAGAAGGCCAACAATGATGAAATGCTTCGCGATGAGTTGAATAAAGCGTTCTATAAAGATCGCTTAGTTGAACTAGAAGTAGAAGCAGAAGAAGGCCTTGTTGACAACCAGCAAGAGTTGATCGCAGATCTAAAGCAGTCTCTACTTGATGATGTTCCAACACAGAAAGATACGGCAAAAACACAAATCTCTACGGTTGGTGTGGTAGTACCCTCTGTGATTCTGGTTCTGGTTGTGACTTATGGCATGTACTTTCAGTTCGGTGCATTAGATAAGGTTCAACACTGGCAAGAAGTGAGCTCGAATCTTCCCGAGTTGTCTAAAAAGTTGATGTCATCGGAAGGTGGTGCGTTAACGGATGATGAGCTTGAAGATTTGACTTTAGCACTTCGTACTCGACTTCACTATCAACCAAAAGATTCAACGGGTTGGTTGTTGCTTGGTCGTATTGCGCTCGCAAACCGTGATGCTGAAACGGCAAAAGATTCTATGGAAAGAGCTTACAAACTTGAACCTAAGAATGAAGATGTTCAACTAGGTTTCGCACAGGCATTGATGCTTTCACCAGATGAAGCCGATCAAAACCAAGCTCGTCTGATTTTGAGCCGTTTGATTCAAAACGATTATGTAGACCTTCGAGTATTCTCTTTGCTAGCGTTCGATTCGTTTGAACGTCAAGATTATCCTGGTGCTGTTAAGTACTGGAGCATCATGCAGCAGATGATTGGTCCACAAGATAGCCGTTACGAAATGTTGTCACGCAGTATTGAAAGTGCTCAGAAGAAAATGGGCGACACCATGGGTGTTGACCAAGGTAAAAGTGTTGCAGTAACGCTTGAATTGGCCGCTGATGTGAACGCTGACCCTAAGTCTGTGTTGGTTGTTTCAGTACACAGAGCTGATGGCTCACCAATGCCTATCGCTGCGGCTCGTTACCCATTGGGTACTTTCCCTCGTACTGTTGTGCTCGATGACGGCAATAGCATGATGGAAGGTCTGAAGCTGTCTAGCCTTGAAACTCTGATGGTTCGAGCTAGGCTTGATACAGATGGCAATGTTTCAACTCGCGATGGTGATTGGTACGGTGAAAGTGAAGTTGTTGAACTGGGTGCTCCAGTGACTATCAACATCAATAAGCAATATTAATCATCAGTTTGCATAGGTGTTAGCTATTCCGATTTTGCGATAAACGGTATAGACTTACGCAAACAATTGAGGCCAGCGATTGCTGGCCTTTTTTATTATTCCTTATGGAAAAGGTGATATGTCTATCAGTGTTTTAAGACTCTCGAGTTTATTATTTATCGCAAGCTTAACGGTGGGTTGCTCTAGCGCGCCGGACGAAAGCGTTAACGATGATAACTTCGAAACCTCTGAATACGTCGAAGAGTCCCACCCGAACGATCCTTTTGAAGGCTTCAACAGAGCGATGTGGGATATCAACTACGAATATCTAGATCCTTATTTGGTTCGCCCTGTTTCTCTCGCTTATGTTGACTATACTCCTGTGCCAATACGTTCTGGCATTTCGAATTTTCTAGCCAACTTAGACGAGCCATCAAGTATGGTGAACAACCTCATTATGGGCAATGGTGAAAAAGCACTCGACCATTTTAATCGTTTTTGGATTAACTCAACGATTGGTTTGTTAGGCTTAATCGATATTGCCAGCGAAGCAGGGATCACCAAGTACGACGACAAATCATTTTCTGATGCGATTGGTCATTACGGGGTAGGTAATGGTCCGTATTTTATGGTGCCGGGTTATGGTCCACTAACGACGCGTGAAGTCACTGAAACCGTCGATGGTTTGTATGTCCCTCTATCGTTTTTGAACTTTTGGGCTAGCTTAGGTAAGTGGGCATTTGAAGGTATGGAGACTCGCGCTCAGTTAGTGTCACAAGAATCACTATTGGACGACTCGCCAGATCCATATGCTTTGACTCGTGAGGTCTACATTCAACGTCGTGACTTTAAAGCCGAAATTGAACCTGAAGAGTTTGATCTCGAAGAAGAAGACTTCATTGATGGTTATCTAGAAGATTACTAGAAATACGTTTTAGAAAATCGACAAAAGAAAGGCTCGATGTTGATACAACATCGAGCCTTTTTAATGCTTGTTACTTTAGATTAAGTAAAACAGATTAGAAGTGGTAGTTAGCTTGTACACCAACTAGCCAAACATTACCCGTTGTTGTACCAATAAATTGGCCGCCAACAGCTTCGGCTGCATCGTCAGATGCGTAACCGCGAGATTCTGTGATGGGAGCATCTTTAGCAATGATGTAAGTAAAGCCAGCATCCAATGAAAGCTGTTCAGACCATTGGTAACCAGCACCAACACTTAACCATGTGCGGTCAGTTTCTGGAATAGTGATAGTACGGTTTTTATCGCTAACTGCAGAAGTATCGTAAGCCACACCTGTACGTAGTGCCAGTTTAGGGTCAATTTGGTAAGTTGCGCCTACAGCAAAGCGATAGTTATCTTCCCAATTCTCAACCTTAACTGTATGGCTACCATATGTATCTAGCTCAGCTTGCAATTTTTCGAAAGAACTCCAGTCAGTCCAATTAAAACTAGCATGGATTGCAAGTGCTTTAGTGAGTTGATGGAAACTTGCAAGCTCTGCTGTTGCAGGAAGTGCTAACATCATATGTCCATTGTCACGTTGACCAGGTGTCATGCCAAAGCCGATGCCTTCTGCGTGACCTTCTAACTTCAGCTCAACCTCAGACTTGTAGGCAAAACCGATACGGTGGTCTTCGTTGATCTGCCACGCTGTACCTACTTGCCAACCCCAAGCGGTGTCTTCACCTTCCATATATTTCAGTGTAGTGCCTTCTGGAGCTGAGATCGGCATTTGGTTTGAATCTAGACCAATTGCATTTTTCGCTGGTGCTGTTGCACCGAAGCTGCCTTCACCCATAACGTAACGGATACCGCCACCAATGCTTACTTGCTCAACAACTTGATAAGCGAAGTTTAAGTTAGCTTCTTTAGTGATTACGCTTGCTTCGTTACCGAAATGAGATGCGTTGAAGTCGTCACCTAAATTCGTTTCCATTCCGTAATTCGTGCCAAATGCAAAACCGATAGCAAACTTTTCGTTGTAACGGTGAGAAATGTAAAGATTCGGGATAATAGCGTCATCTGCGAAATCGTTTGAAGATGCTTGGCTTGTACCTAACGCTGGGTGAGCGTGGTTTACTTCACCTTTAACATCAATGTTAGGGTTAACGTAAATACCACCAACAGAAACTTGTGTACCTTCTAGGTAAGTTAGCATTGCAGGGTTACGCCATTGAGCATCTGCACCGTCCGCCATTGCAGCCTCACCAGCGTATGCACGGCCTAGGCCTGTTGCTGAGTATTCTGCTAGTTGAAAGCCAGCCGCGTGAGTAACGGTAGAAGTCGAAAGTAGTCCAACTGCCACTGCAGCAGATAGAAGAGTCTTATTCATTTTCATTATTATGTTCGCTGAATCATAAGTATTTAGTGGCGTGATTCTACTTTTAGAGTCATTACTTTAAAAATGAAATTCGAATAAAACATGGTTTTAGGGATTAAATGAGTAAATGTGTTTAATTATTAGAGAAATAATCTAAATGTTTCGACCGTGTTGCGAAATTTGAGCGTACACTTGTAGCGCCATATGACCTCTGTGGAGTACACCTGTAAGCCTAAATATTTTAGTTTGATTAATTTTTGGCAAAGAAAAGGGCCGCAATGCGACCCTTAAATTTTTCTAGCGGAAGCTTATATTAGAAGCTACGGCTGTACTGTAGACCCATTAGGATTGCATCTGCGTGTGTAGTTGCGTTAACACCTGTTGAAAGCCCTGGAGCGATTGGTGTAGTTTCTGATACATCTACATCATCACCCATCAGGTATGTGAAGCCGAAGTCAACATTAGATACTGTGTCAATGTGGTATGTGAAACCAGCAGAGAACCATTGACGATCGGAATCTGGAACAGAAATCGAAGTCAGTTCATCCTGTGCACTCGTGTCATACATGTAACCTGCACGTAAAGTCCAATCAGAGTTTAGGTAGTACGTACCACCAATAGCGTAGTGCCAACCATCTTGCCATTGATATTGTTTTGCATACGTCGATCCAAGTGGTGAACCTTGTAAGTTATCAAAGTCAATCTGATCGAATGCTCCCCAGCCAATCCACTGTACGGAGTAGTGAACTGCGAATTTTGTATCTTCTATTTTGTGGTAACCAGAGAATTCAGCGATATCTGGTAAAGGCAGAGTGATTTCTTGGCCTTTGTCGTCTTTAGCTGTGATCTCTGGACTGTAGCGGTAAGCTAGACCAAAACGGTTGTTTTCATCTAGCTCATAAACAGCTCCAAGGTTGAAGCCTACTGCCCAACCATCAGCCTCATCAACATCAACTAAAGTTGTTCCAGCTGGTACTAAGCCACCACTAGCGACTCCTAGAGCTGCACTTGTTTCTCTTTTCATTGTGCCTTGACCATAAATAAGGTCTAAACCAGCACCAAAGCTCCATTGTTCATTTAGGCGATATGAGCCAGCAAGTCCAAAGTTAATGCTCTGAACATCTGTCAATCCACCGTATTCTGCAGCTGTGTAGCTATCATCAAATTCAGTCTTGGTTCCGAAGTTTGAATATGCATTCACACCCCAAGCAAATTTATCATTTACTGGAACGATAAGGTGGATATTGGGTGCAATAGAAGTGTCACCTACATCGTCGGTGTTGGCAACAGGGACCGGATTGCCATTAATATTATATTCAGCATCGCTTACTTCAATCATTGAAGTAATGCTTTCAAAACCAAGAGATAGCTCAGTTTTGTCAAACAGTGCCATTGCTGCAGGGTTACGTGCCATTACTGACGCGTTATCTGCGATTACTGCATCACCAGCGAATGCACGGCCGATGCCAGTTGCTGATTGTGCGTTAAGTTGGAAACCTGCTGCCATCGCTTGCGAAGACGCCAGTGTAATTGTTACTGCTAAAAGAGACTTTTTAAACAGACGCGTGTTGTTGGTAGTCATTCATTTATTCCTTTATATATCCGCCTCTACAGGGCGATTAATTTGAGCAATTGCTCAATGGTGGCTGATCCTATTCGCAAGTATACGATATACAAATCCGACCATTGAGAATTTTGAGTGGAAAATTATGGAAATGACGCCTATCTGGCACGAAAATGGTGAGAAATACTGTTTTTTAGAGTTTTAACTCTAGAGGTATTGGTGTGGTGAATGGTTTTGTGGTTTGTTTATAAATAAAGCCCAGCAATATCAAGAGTATAATTGCTGGGCCTTTTGGTAACGGGGCTTAAGAGGAGTGTTAGCCCATAGGTTTGATGATTTTTGTCAGCTTTTCGGCGATTTTAGAAACGTTCTCACCATCTTCACCTACGAGGATCAGGCTGCTGTTATCGATCGGTGTTACCGAACCAGACATGCCTTCTTCGTCAAAGTCGACAGATTTGTCTGTTGGAATTCCTGTTAAAAATAGCGTTACTTTGCCTTTTTCACCTTGGAAAACCATGTGCATTGCATTGGACTTCCCGAAACCACAGTGGTTCAGGTAGTAGACATGATAAGGGAATGCCTCATCAAACTGGTAAGCAAATGGATTCATTTTTGCGTTGATTTGTTGTGATGTCACTTGTTCGTCGATTGAACTCACAAAGCTTTTTTCATCAACAACATGTTTCATCGCAGTATCGACCAAACTTGCTTGAGCTGGAGCAACCAGTGCGTTTCCCCAATTAACCTGTCCAACCAATAAGCCCGCAACAAACGCCACTGAAGCGGCCATCGCCATTGCTCGACGAGCAAAAGTAGGTCTTACGACTTTACTCTCTTCGCTTGAGGTCTGATTGAATAGAATGCGATCGGCAAGATCATCTGGCACATCCACATTCATTGCTGAATGGATCTGCTTATCAAGCGATAGTACATCGTCTAAGAAATGACTATTGGCTTCGCTGTTTGCTACTGCATTGATAATATCTGGTGTTCGTTGTTTAGGTTCCGACAAAACACGACGACGAAATTCTAAATCATCCATTATGTTGCCCCCTCTCTGCCTCTTCTGTATCCAGCATCTCTTTCAACTGATTTCGAGCTCTGAATAAACGTGTCATTACTGTGTTTTTGTTGAGATTGAGAATATCGGCAATCTCTTCACCACTAAATCCACCAATGACTTGTAGAAAGAGTGGTTCACGGTAATCAACTTCAAGTTTCATGATCTGAGCTTGCAACCATTGGTGTTGGTGATGCGGGTCGTCACTGACACTAGCATCATTACCATGATCGTCGATATCAACCAGATCAAACTGTTTGCGTTCAAAGCGTCTCGCGTTTTCGCGTCTTAAGATGGTAATTAGCCAAGATTTAGCGGCTTTTTCATCTTGAAGGCTATCGAGTGACTTCCATGCACGAAGGCAAGTCTCTTGCACTAAGTCTTCGGCAACGGTTTTGTCTTTGCATAACCAATAGGCGTAGCGAAACAGGTCACGATGATAGGCACGCACGAGTGCTTCGTATTTTCTTTGTTTGTCCATATCAGAGTTGACCGGACGCTTGGCAGTTTTCTTTCCAAACATTTTTATTATCGACACACGAGCCTCCATAATTGCTCTGTGTATAGCTGTCTTCTATACGTTGTGCTTTGTTTTTATATTGTGTTTCGTTTTTAGAGCTACCGATTTACTGGAAATCGTAAAATCACAATGAAAATTGATCTACTTCAAAATCTAAGGCTTCGAACAAGCTATAGTACACCTTGTCGTCTAGTTAGTCATTCGTGGCTAGCATGTTGAGCAAGACGACACTTCCTTTTGAAGGCTGACTTTACTTTCTCCTAATCAGGAAACTGATTATTTCAATTGGCGTTAAGTTAATTGCTTTATATACATTCCGACCACACATCTTTGTGTGGTTTTTTTTTGCCTCAAGAAAACAATCCCCAAACACTGTAGTAACAGTGCCCTTTAACAATAGTTTAGTCTCTTAGGACAACCTTTCACCCCAAAAGGTTCGCCTGAAGGTACAGTTAAATTTTCAAACAGTGAGATACTCGTATCACGTTTATTTAAACGCTTGTTTGATTTAATTAACAACTTCTTTACAATGCTTCAGGTCAGACCTCTTAACTTTAAGGAGAAACCATGGGCAAACAGGAAGTCAAAACCCGTTCTGGAGAACGTGTTGCCGTTGTCGCTGGATTACGAACCCCATTCGCTCGTCAGAGCACTGAATTTAGTCAAGTGCCTGCGGTCGACTTAGGCAAAATGGTCGTGAGTGAAATGCTTGCGAGAACAGATGTCGATCCTGCGCTAATTGAACAAGTTGTGTTTGGTCAAGTGGTACAGATGCCAGAAGCGCCAAATATTGCACGTGAAATTGTGCTTGGCACCGGTATGGATATTAATACCGATGCGTACAGTGTGACACGAGCTTGTGCAACTAGCTTTCAAGCGGCGGTTAACGTGACTGAGAGCATTATGGCGGGCACGATAGATGTCGGTATTGCCGGTGGTGCGGATTCCTCTTCTGTATTGCCTATCGGTGTTTCTAAGAAGTTGGCGGCAAATTTATTGGCGTTAAGCAAAACGAAAACTATGGGTCAAAAGCTGAAGATTCTTAAAACGCTTTCAGTGAAAGATCTAATGCCAGTTCCACCAGCTGTCGCTGAGTACTCAACAGGCCTTTCAATGGGTCAAACAGCAGAGCAGATGGCTAAAACCCATAGCATTACTCGTCAAGAGCAAGATGCACTCGCTCATCGATCTCATTCTTTGGCTTCTAAAGCCTGGAAAGAGGGGAAAATCAAAGATGAAGTGATGACTGCATTCCCAGCACCTTATAAAAAATACCTAGCTGAAGATAACAATATTCGCCACGACTCAACCGTTGAGGGTTACGCTAAATTACGCCCAGCATTTGATAGAAAGTACGGTAGTGTTACTGCAGCCAATGCTACACCGCTTACTGATGGTGGTGCAGCAGTGATGTTGATGCGAGAAGGCAAAGCAAAAGAACTAGGCTTAGAAGTGCTTGGTTATATCCGTGGTTATGCGTTTTCAGCGATTGGTGTTGAAACAGATATGTTGATGGGTCCAACTTATGCGACTTCTCAAGTGTTGAAGAACACAGGCCTCGAGCTTTCAGATTTGACGTTGATCGAGATGCACGAAGCATTTGCAGCCCAAGTTCTGGCTAACGTCAAAATGTTTGCAAGCGATGAATTTGCTCAGAAGAATTTAGATCGTGACAAAGCGATCGGTGAGATTGATATGGAGAAGTTCAACGTCCTGGGTAGCTCAATTGCTTATGGTCACCCGTTTGCAGCAACTGGCGCACGTATGATGACTCAAACATTACGTGAATTGAAACGTCGCGGTGGCGGCTTGGCACTGAATACAGCTTGTGCGGCTGGTGGTTTAGGTGCAGCAATGATCTTGGAGGTAGAATAATGTCTACGACTCTTGATGCAAAAAAAGAAAAAGAAGTAGTCACTCAACCAGACTCAGCGACTACCATTGAATCGAAAAATAGTGAACCAACCAATAAGAAAGCAGCGTTTTCTCTGAGTATCGATGATCAAGATATTGCATGGCTTGCGATCGATGTGCCAAACGAGAAAATGAACACACTGCAAGCCGCTTTTGCTGAAGAAATGAAAGCTATTTTTGAGCAGCTAAAAGAAAAGCAAAGTCGAGTTAAAGGCTTGATCGTACATTCATTGAAGCCAGATAACTTTATCGCTGGTGCTGATGTAAGAATGCTTGATGCGTGTAAAACGGCTGATGAAGCACAGTCTCTCGCTCGCCAAGGGCAAGAGATGTTCCAAACATTATCTGATTTTCCTTACCCAGTGGTTGCAGCGATACATGGCCCTTGTTTAGGCGGTGGTTTAGAGCTAGCTCTTTCCTGTGACTATCGCGTATGTACCGATTCAGACAAGACTCGTCTTGGTTTGCCAGAAGTCCAACTAGGTTTGTTGCCCGGCTCGGGCGGCACACAACGTCTTCCTCGCCTTATTGGTTTATTGCCATCTCTGGACTTAATCCTTACGGGTAAGCAGTTGCGTGCTAAGAAAGCAAAATCTTTAGGTGTAGTCGATGCTTGTGTTCCGGAAACTATCTTGCTCGAAGTGGCTAAAAGCTTTGTTGAAAAGAATGCTGGTAGCAAAAAAGGCAAACGCCTAGCGTCTCAAAATCAGGCTTCAACTAAAGAAAAGCTAATTTCACGTAATGGCCTTGGTCGTAAAGTGATTTTCGAACAAGCTTCTAAGAAAACTAATCAGAAAACACGCGGCAATTACCCAGCAGCAGATGCGATTCTTGATGTAATTCGTTATGGCCTCGAGAACGGCTTCGACAAAGGCCTTCAGTATGAAGCAAAGCGTTTCTCTGAGCTGGTGATGACTTCGGAATCCAAAGCCCTGCGTTCGATTTTCTTCGCAACCACTGAAATGAAAAAAGAGCACGGTGCAGACGCAGAGCCTAAAGCCGTTAAGCGTGTTGGGGTGTTGGGTGGTGGCCTAATGGGGGCTGGTATTAGCCATGTTAGTGTTGCTAAAGCTAAAGTGCCGGTTCGCATTAAAGACGTTTCCAACGAAGGCGTTCTGAACGCACTTAACTACAACTTTAAGTTGTTCGACAAGCAGCGTAAACGTCGCATTTTGAGTAAAGCTGAACTTGAAAGCAAAATGCTGCAGCTTTCTGGTGGCATCGATTTTACGAGCTTTAATCACACCGATGTCGTGATTGAAGCCGTATTTGAAGACCTTGATCTCAAGCAATCGATGATTGCCGACATTGAGGCGAATGCGAAACCTGAGACTATTTTTGCGACCAACACTTCTTCATTGCCAATCCACAAGATTGCAGAGAAGGCACAGCGACCAGAAAACGTTGTGGGCCTTCACTACTTCAGCCCAGCAGATAAAATGCCATTGGTTGAAGTTATTCCTCATGAAACAACGTCAGAAGAGACGATTTCGACAGTTGTGGCATTAGCGAAGAAGCAAGGCAAGACCCCGATTGTTGTTAAAGACACGGCTGGTTTTTATGTGAACCGTATTCTTGCTCCGTACATGAATGAAGCTGCGCACTTGTTACTGGCGAATGAGCCGATTGAAAAACTTGACAGCGTGTTACTGGATTTCGGTTTCCCGGTTGGCCCAATTACCTTGTTAGATGAGGTAGGTGTTGATATCGGAGCGAAGATTATTCCGATTTTAGTGAATGAACTCGGCGATCGTTTCCAAGGCCCTGATGTGTTCGATATTCTTTTAAATGACAACCGTAAAGGTCGTAAGAGTGGCAAAGGTTTCTACACTTACAAAGGTAAGAAGAAAGAAGTCGATAAGTCAGTTTACAAGCTGCTTAAGCTACAACCAGATCCTAAGTTGAGCGATAACGATATCGCAATGCGCTGTGTGCTTCCTATGCTAAACGAAGCGGTTCGCTGCCTGGATGATGGTATTATACGTAGTCCAAGAGACGGTGATATCGGTGCTATTTTCGGCATTGGTTTCCCGCCATTCTTAGGTGGGCCTTTCCGTTATATGGACCAAGTGGGCATTAAGTCACTGGTTGAGATGATGAACGATTTCGCTAAGAAGTACGGTGATCGTTTCGCACCATGTGATGGCCTACTGACACGTGCTGGTTTGGATGAGTCTTTTTATAAGTAACTCTCTAGTACGCTAATTATTGAGCCCGCATCAAGTTGATGCGGGCTTTTCTGTTTTATGGGTGAGCGAAAGGAATGAGATTCTCGATTCAATTGTTCCTCTTTCTCGGGAATAACGAGCGAGAGACAAAAAGTAAGTTATTGCGTTGATAAATGAGGGGGCAAACACATCTCAATCAAAACTATCGTCATCTCCTAAAGCGACGAAGGAGCGTAATAGGAGATCTGCTTTTATATTGCCCCAATAAAAAAGGTTGATGCATCCGCATCAACCTTCGGTTTTTTATCTAGAATTACTAGCCAAGTTCAGTATCTTTCGGACGTAACTGAAACTCATCAATAGAGCCTATTTCCACACCTGCGGACAGCTTTTCTTCTTCGTGGTGTGCATTACCTTGCGCGTGCATAATCAGACGATTTGCCGTACGAGGTTTAAGTTGACTGACCACAAAACGCATCATGTCCGAGCGAGTCAGCTCTTTGAGCTCTTCTAGTACGCGATCCCTTTGGTTGAATTCCAAATCTTTATTGCCAATCGCAACCCATAAGCGCTGAGCTCTACCTCGTAAAGTCGTATCTGGCGTTGAAATCTGATTCCAAAGCCCGCGTTTGCTGCTGTGCCATTGATAGTCATTAAGTTCCAACAACACCATATAAAAGGCATTGAGGAATTCATCTATAGAAGCTAACAAGTCTGCTGGAGCTGCATTAGGCGACTGCACGTAAAGTACAATACCTGGGTGCCGGTTCAGCGGCATGTTGCCAGTGCCGACCATATAGCCTAGTTGCTGCTTGGTGCGAATCTCATGGAAGAACGTAGCTGACATCAAGTGGTTTGCCAACGAATACAGTGCAATGTTTTTAGGTGAGATATCCGGACATTGGTAGTAAACCACAATTGCCGAATCATCTTGATTACACACAACTTCACGTTGGAAACTGCCGTTTTCACCAAGCATGATTAATGGACGCAATGACTCTTCGTAAGCCTGATCTTGAACACGCAGTGCATCTTTAAGTGTTTCAGCCATCTTATAAGCATCAGCTTGTCGCCAATCGCCATACACAAACATTTCTACGTGCAGTTCTGCCAAGATAGCTTGAACAAAGGAAGAAAGCTCATCGACCTCTATCGTTTCCAAGGCTTCTATCAAAACGGAATAGGGTGGGTTGTTTGGCTGAAGTATTCCAGTCATCGCATTAAATAGCTGAGAAATAGGACGATCTTGCGATGCGTTGTTCCAGTTTCTGAGCAATTGATGCTTGATCGTTTCGAAGCGTGTTGGACTAAAGTTACGAGCTTGGAAATGTTCAAGGATCATATTGAGCAACTGTGGCTGCTTCTCGCTGAACCCAGAAAGAGTCAGAGTCACGCCGCCTTGATGGGTATACATGTTGTAACCCATACCAGCAATTTCAGCCTGATAGGTATCTTTTTCAAGTGAGTCCAAAAACATTTCTACACATAGGCGAGTTTTTACGATGTTTCTCGGGCTAGCTACCGAATGAGGGCTGTCGATAGCAATATATACGACACCTTTAGGCACTCGAAACTGATGGTCTTGCAGGTGCCATAGTTTAAAGCCGTCAAGCTCTTCCAATAGTTGTGGGTGTTCAGCGTTGCCTTCGATCTCAGCCGGATCGAGGTCATAGCAAATAAATGGGTTTTTGCTGGGTAGCTCAAACTGCCAACCGGGATTTATGCACATAAAACACTGAGTTTGCTCTGTGCTGAAAGGCGTGACCGAGTAGGGCGTAAAGTACCACTTTGCTTCTCTATCGTATTCCAAACCTTGAGCAACGATGGTCGCACGCATGTTTTCGACAGATAGGTAAGAAAGCAAAGAACGTTGTAACTCTTCGTCAAAATGCGACATCTTATAATCGCCATACACCACGTCTTGCTCTTGGTAGTGCTGCATGTTGATCACGAGGTGACTGACAACATCGAGTGGCCGTGCTGGTTCTTGAAAGCGGAATGCAGATTCTAAAACCGCGCGCTTTTCTAAATAGCGCCACTCTTCAATGCCTTGTTGTTCGATCAGTTTGATGTATTGAAACACCGCTTGGATAATATGGTCTGTTTTGGTCAAACCTTCGATGGTCAATGAACAACTCACAGTGAAATCACGATAGTTACTGCCGCTTGCGCCGCCACCAGCTGAGAGTGAGGTTATCCAACCTTTCTCTTTTAACTGCATCATCAAGCTACCTTCCCCTTCATAACCTAAAAGGTGTGCAAAGAATGACAATGGCTTAATACCATAGTGCTCATCCATGCTTGGCATCGGGAAGGTTAAAATCAGTTTGCGAACTTCTTTTATCGGCTCAACGTGGACCTGTACGCCCGTGCTTAACTCGCCAATAATAGGCACTTCAACCTTTTTACCTTGTAGATTGTGATTGGTGATTGAGTTAAAACGATTCTCCACCCAACTTTGCATCTCATCTAATGATTGGTTGCCAGACAATGTCAGTGTCATTAAATCTGCAGAGTACTGTTGCTGGTGGAAAGCTAAGATCTCTTGTCGAATTGTTTCACCGTTTCTGTCACCTAACGTATCGATATTACCGACAGAAAACTTCGAGAATGGGTGATTGTGGTTAACTAATTCTTTGGTAACTTGGTACAAGCGTCGTGAGTCATCATTGAGTTTCATCTTGTACTCAGAATCCACCGCTTGGCGTTCTTTATCTAGTGCTTCTTCGTTAAAAAGTGGTGCTGTAAAAAATTGGCTGAATCGATCGAGTGCTGTTTCAAATGCATTCAATTCGACATCAAAAAAGAAGCAGGTATGTTCTGTTCCGGTCCAAGCGTTGTTACTACCGCCATGTTGGCTGATAAAACTTTGGAACTCTCCGACCTTTGGATACTTTTCAGTTCCCAAAAATAGCATATGCTCTAAGTAGTGAGCTAACCCCTCTCGGTCTGCAGGGTCATCAAAGTGCCCAACATTAACGGCGAGTGCGGCTGCAGCTTTTTGAGCGTTTTGATCTTGAACTAACATTACTCGCAATCCGTTATTTAGCGTTAGGTAACGGTATTGATGTTCATCATTAGGGCTTAAATGCACAGAAGCATCTCCAGAGAAGGTGGTTTTTAAATTATGTACGTGATGATTTGAGGTGCAAACCTTGCGTTCATATTTTGGGATATCAAGAGCTTTTTGGCGACTTCTAAATCACTTTTATCGATTTTTATCAGTGATTTATTTTCTTTTAATAAGATTGTTAAGAAAGTCGGACTCTTTAGCAAGTGACTTGATATAATTATTTATATAGACTGCGGATTCTCTGGATTGAGAGCCAAACGCTAAGTAGCGTATCGCTGATATGGGATATATCGACTTTCGAAATGTTACGTAGACAGGACTGAACATGAAAATATTCATAATGCGCCACGGTGAAGCAGAACATTTTGCTAACTCGGATGCAGAACGAGCGTTAACGAAGCGCGGCAAAATGGCGTCTCTTGCGGTGGCACAAGCTGCAAATGAGCAAGGGTTCAGCCAGTTCGATAAAGTGCTTGTGAGCCCATATCTAAGGGCACAAGAAACATGGTTAGAGATCTCTCAGGCGTTTTCTGGAAAAAAAGTAGAAACCTGTGATGATATTACCCCTTATGGTATGTCCGACGATGTGTTTGATTTGGCTTTAGCTATGGCTGAAGTAGAAAAACTAGAGACCATTTTATTTGTTTCTCATTTACCTCTAGTTGGCTACTTAACCGCAGAGTTCGCGACAGGCATGGCACCGCCCATGTTTCCGACTTCTGGTTTAGCTTGTATTGAATTTGACCTTGAGACACAAAAGGGCGAGTTGCTTTGGAACATTAATCCATAGGCTGACAAAGCTTGGTGAAATCCTAAAGACAACAATAAGCAAAGATAAATAGAAAGGGCACCTCAATCATATTGAGGTGCCCTTTGTTGTTTTGGCTTTGGGGGAAGGAGTTAATCGGTAACAAGTAAACCCGTCGAGTAAATGAGAGTTACTTCTCAGGAATTGAAAGCAAAACCAGTAGTGCGCCATTACCACCAAATTCTAAAGGTGCTTGGTGAAAAGCCATTACATCTGGGTGTTGTGCTAACCACAAAGGCACTTTTTGTTTAAGAATGTGCTTACCGATACCATGTTGCACGCAAGCACAAGCTACGCTCTCTTTAATACAGTGAGCAATCATAGCTCCTAGTTCGCGCTTTGCTTCTTGTTGTGTCATACCATGCATATCTAGGTACACGTCAGGCACGTAAACACCGCGACGCAGTCGCTTGACTTCGTATTTAGAGACATCATCACGCGCATAGCGTGTTGGCCCTTCCTCACTAAGGTGCGGAATGAACTCGTCAGAGAAATAAAACTCGCTATCGCTGGCTTGTCTTGCCGTTCGAGTAATTTCTTTTTGTTTGGCATTTCTTTTTGGCTGCTGGACTATGGTATCCTGTTGCAACTTTTTAACGCCCTTTACTGCATCGTTGAACAGGGCGAAATCGTCATCAAAGTCGGTGTCTTTTTTGCTCATCAGGTTATGAATTCTAATTAGAAACGTAATTAGCAGTATTGTAGCGCTTTTCGGAGACAATTTTGGATAAGATTTTTGTAGAAGAAGCGGTATCAGAACTACACACGCTTCAAGATGTGATTCGTTGGACTGTTAGCCGCTTTAACGCAGCGGGCCTATTTTATGGTCACGGCACTGATAACGCGTGGGATGAGGCGGTACAACTTATTTTACCTACTCTTTATCTACCGATTGATGTTCCCTCGCACGTTATGAACTCTCGTCTAACGAGCAGCGAGCGTTTACGCATCGTTGAACGTGTGATCAAGCGTATCAATGATCGTACACCAACGGCTTACCTAACCAATAAAGCTTGGTTCTGTGGCCTTGAGTTTTTTGTTGATGAGCGTGTTCTTGTGCCTCGCTCTCCAATTGGTGAATTGATCGAAGCTCAGTTCCAACCATGGTTAACTGAAGAACCAGTTCGTATCATGGATATGTGTACGGGTAGTGGTTGTATTGCTATCGCATGTGCTCACGCTTTCCCAGATGCTGAAGTTGACGCGATTGATATCTCGACGGATGCACTACAAGTTGCAGAGCAGAACGTTCAAGATCACGGCATGGAGCAACAAGTATTCCCAATCCGTTCAGATCTTTTCCGTGATTTGCCTAAAGAGAAATACAACCTGATCGTATCGAACCCACCTTACGTGGACGAAGAAGATATGAACAGCCTACCGGAAGAGTTTACTCATGAGCCGGAACTTGGCCTAGCAGCGGGTACTGATGGCCTTAAACTGGTTCGCCGTATTCTGTCTAACGCACCAGATTACCTAACTGATGATGGTATCTTGATCTGTGAAGTGGGTAACTCAATGGTTCACATGATGGACCAATACCCTGAGATTCCATTCACTTGGATTGAGTTCTCAAATGGTGGCCATGGCGTATTCATGATCACTCGCGAGCAGTTAGTGGCTTGTGCAGATGAGTTTTCAATCTACAAAGACTAAACCGTTTTAGTTAGATAGGGATATCAGTTAACAACTGAATAAACCCTCTCGGTATTAATTCAAACGCCATACAGCAATGTATGGCGTTTTTTATTGTCCACATTGAGGCTGTTTGCGCTTAGAGCGAAGATGTTACGCTCAGTATTTAGTTGCTTAATATGAATAATTATTACATATTGATGCTTAATATTTAGACGTTCTAGTGAGTTAAGGAGAATTCGCGATGAGTTTTGATACATGGATTTATTATTTACTAGCAGTGCTGATACTGACAGCTTCACCTGGGCCAAGTTCTTTATTGTGCATGACCAAGGGTGTGCAGTCTGGTTTTAAGTTATCAATATTTACTGCCTTGGGTAGCTTGACCGCGATTACCGGAATTCTTACGTTATCGTTTACCGGTTTGGGTGTGATTATCGCTTCGTCGGAACTGGTTTTTAACATTATCAAATGGACTGGTGCTGCCTATCTTATCTACCTTGGTTGGAAATCATTACGTTCTAGCCAGCAAGATTATGACAAATTATCGAATCAAAAAGCAGATTCTCAATCTGTTAAAGAGAGCGCTGCAAAGCATTATGTCAGTGGTTTTATTGTTGGTGCGAGTAACCCTAAAGCGATTTTGTTTTTTACCGCACTTTTCCCACAGTTTATTGATCCTTCAATAGCACTTCTTCCTCAGTTTGCTGTGTTCGCTTTGACCTTCGCTGTGATGGAGTTATCTTGGTTATTGGTTTACGCCTATCTAGGAGCTAAGTCATCTAATTGGTTGTTCGCTAAAGGTAGAGCCAAGGTTTTTAATCGTGTGACTGGTGGTGTCTTTATTGGTGCTGGTGCACTGCTTTCGACGACAAGCCGAGCATAACTTTCTGTTTTATAATAGAGGTGAATGATTACGGAATATTCTTGATGCTGTAATAAAAGGTTAATATTAATGTGCTTGCTGATATCGGCATAAAGTCGATATATTGGTGTTACACCATCACGTTCTCAAGGAGAGACATATGCAGCATCAAGAAATGATTCAACACAGTAACTTTGGCGTAATCAGTCGTACTTGGATTTTCTCTACTCTTTCTCTTCTGGGTATTCTCGCTCTAATGTAGCCTGCTTTTCGGCTCTATATTTTCAGTTTTTATTATGAATACACTTTTCAAAAAGTCTTCAAAGTCAGAACTCTTATTCTCGTAAATGTGGCTCTTCTCATCAGTCTAGCCACCTAATTTTTCTCTTCGCAAAGCAGTCAAGTCCTTTTCGCTCAACAAACTAGACACGTAAGCCAATCTGAAGTTGTTACTAAACTGTGATAATCTTAAGTTATCTTTTATCTACAGTGTGCCTCTCATGTCTGTCTGGGATTCTATTTCATTTAACAATCGATTTACTGCATTACCTCGACTGTTCTATACCCCAATTCAACCTACACCGCTCAGTAATGTTCAATGGCTCTCATGGAACCATAACCTTGCGAATGAACTCGGCTTTCCGTCATTTGAAGGTGCTTCTGAGGAATTGCTTGAGACGTTATCGGGCAATGTTGAACCTGATCAATTCTCACCAGTAGCAATGAAATACGCTGGCCATCAGTTTGGCTCTTATAACCCTGATTTAGGTGATGGAAGAGGGTTGTTATTAGCTCAAGTTGTTGCTAAATGTGGTGAAACGTTCGACTTACACCTTAAAGGTGCAGGTAAAACGCCTTATTCTCGTATGGGGGACGGGCGCGCTGTTATTCGTTCAACTGTACGTGAGTACCTGTGTAGTGAAGCAATGGCAGGGCTTAATATCCCAACCACACGTGCATTAGCCATGATGACCAGTGACACGCCAGTTTACCGCGAGAAGCAAGAGTGGGGCGCATTGTTGGTGCGTGCTGCTGAATCACACATCCGTTTCGGTCACTTTGAACACCTTTTTTATACCAATCAATTGGCTGAGCATAAGTTGTTGGCCGATAAAGTGATTGAATGGCACTTCCCTGAGTGTTTGGATGCTGAGAAACCTTACGCTGCTATGTTTAACCTGATTGTTGACCGCACCGCAGAAATGGTGGCCTTGTGGCAAGCGAATGGTTTTGCTCATGGGGTGATGAACACCGATAACATGTCGATCATCGGGCAAACCTTCGATTACGGCCCGTTTGCATTTCTTGATGAATATGATCCTCGCTTGATCTGCAACCATTCCGATTATCAAGGTCGTTATGCTTTCAATCAGCAACCTCGAATTGGATTGTGGAACCTATCGGCACTGGCTCACTCACTTTCTCCGTTGGTGGATAAGGCCGATTTAGAGGCGGCGTTAGAGCAGTACGAACCACAAATGAACGGTTATTTCAGTCAGATGATGCGTCGTAAGTTAGGGCTGCTTTCGAAACAAGAGGGCGACAGTCGTTTGTTTGAATCTATGTTCGAGCTAATGTCGCAAAACAAAGTCGATTACCCAAGGTTCTTTAGAACGCTGTCGAACCTAGATACATTGAAGCCTCAAGACGTGATTGATTTGGTTATCGATCGCGAGGCCGCGAAGCTATGGGTAGATAACTATTTACAGCGCTGCGAATTAGAAGAGAGTTCAGTGGTAAAGCGCTGCGAAAACATGCGACAGGTAAACCCGAAATACATTCTCAGAAACTATCTAGCTCAACTAGCTATCGATAAAGCTGAGCGCGGTGATAGTAGCGATATTGACGCTTTGATGGTGGTGCTTGCAAACCCTTATGCGGAACATCCGGACTATGAACATCTAGCGGCTCTACCTCCTGAGTGGGGCAAAGCCATGGAGATCAGCTGCTCGTCATAATTAACCAATAGCGGATTAAGCCGTTAAGATTCAGATAGAGGTCACTAAGTTGTGATCTTTATCTGTTTGTTCTTCTAACTTTACAAACATGTCAATAATCAAACAATCGGCCAGCCTATACACTATGTGAATAAGTTGTAAATTTAATAGGTTTGGGCGATGCCAACAAATACTCGAATTCTCGTGGTGGATGATGATCAAGAAATCCGCGAACTGCTGGAAGAGTACCTCACAAAATCTGGTTTCGATGTTTCTTCTGTGGGAGATGGTGTTGAACTAGAAGCTCACTTGCAAAAGCAAGGTTATCCAGATCTGATTCTGCTTGATGTGATGCTACCCGGTGATGATGGTTTTACCTTGTGCCAACGAGTCCGCAAACGATCCAATGTGCCAATCATCATGCTAACGGCGGTATCGGATGAAACCGACCAGATTATCGGTTTAGAAATTGGTGCCGATGACTACATCGCCAAACCGTTTAGCCCTCGTCAGTTAATGGCTCGTATTAAAGCGTTATTACGACGTGTTCAAGTGGTGGATGACAAGCCAAGCGATGCACTACCAAAGCAGATCATTTTTGGTGACTGGACTCTCGATACGCTCGCGCATCGAATCTCTCACAATGAAAACTCAGAAGAGATGGACTTGTCGGGCAGCGACTTTTCATTGTTAATGTTGTTTTTAACTCGTCCAAACGAAGTTCTAGATCGTGACACCATATCTTTTGCTACTAGAGGTCGTGAAGCGCTGCCTTTTGAACGTGGCATTGATGTACAGCTTAGTCGCCTGAGAAGTCGATTGGGCGATAGCGGAAAATATCCTCACTACATCAAAACCATGCGCGGTAACGGCTATATTCTCGCTGTGCCTGTTCAGTATGAACACTAAGCATGACTTGCTGTTAATGAACTAATGCTAATAGAGTCATTTCCAATGAAGTATTCCGGATAAAGTATCTCGCATGAAGTGGTTGAGTAGATTAAAACCAAACTCCTTGGTCGCAAGAACATTGTTGCTGACCTTGTTAGCCGTTGTGATTGCTCAAGGTATCGCTACATCTATTTGGTATAGCGAATCCAAACACAAAGAACTGGAGGGGATTCGTTCTGCCTCGTCGAGCATGGCAAACATGTTTGCCTCAACGGTGACTTTCTTCCAATCTTTGCCCGTCAAGTATCGTCATATCGTATTAGATCAGATCCGCAATATGGGCGGTACGCGCTTCTTCGTTTCTTTCAATAAAGAGGCTTTGATTGTTGAGCCTATCCCTGACACCCGCTTAAAAACCGCATCGATAGAAGCGATAGAAAGTGTTTTAAGTAGCAAACTCAATAAAGTCGAATCGGTAAGGGTCGACTTTTCGCGACCTGAGCATCTTCGTTTGCTTAAAAATGATATCTATTTAAGCGACCTCCCGCGATCGTGGGCACATCATACTCTAACGTTAGAACCTCTCAATCCTCCTATTCTGGTTGTCCAAATAGAATTAAAGAGCCATGAATGGGTCTATATTGCGGCGTTGTTGCCTGCGCCTTATGTAAAGCTCGACGATACAATTCTCGGTCGGGAACAGGTGATTTTCTTAGTATCTTCAACGCTCATTCTGCTTGTACTTACCTATTTTATGATTCGTCGCCAAGTGCGTCCTCTCAAAAAGTTAGCAAGAGCGGCTAATGAAATGAGTATGGATATTCAGCAGCCTCCGCTTAACGAAGAAGGGGCAACAGAACTGGTCACCGCGACCCGAGCTTTTAATCGCATGCAGCAACGGATTCGTCGCTATGTTGCCGACCGTGAACATCTTTTCTCTGCTATTTCTCATGACTTAAAGACACCTATCACCCGACTCAGGTTACGGGCAGAATTGTTGGAAAGTGAAGTAAAGAAAGACAAATTCAATAAAGATCTTGATGAGCTTGAGATGATGGTTAAAGGTGCTCTTCAGGCTGTGAGAGACACAGACCTTCATGAAAACAATGCCATTATCGATCTCAACGAGATGATGCTCTCTGTAATTGAACTGCACAACCAACATCAAACCTTAGTTGAGTTTGAGCCGTCCGTGGTTGAACCGTTAGTCGCCAAACCATTAGCCATAAAACGTGTGCTGACCAACCTCATAGATAATGCGGTGAAATATGGGAAATCAGCTGAGGTAGATATCGGTAGTGATTCTGTATGGGTGGTTGTGACGATTCAAGATCACGGTAAGGGTATCCCTGAAGACAAGTTAGAGTTGGTTTTCGAACCCTACTTTAGGCTCGCAACCGATGACCAAGGACACGGACTTGGCCTCGGGATCTGCCGAAATATTTTGCATGGACACGGCGGAGATCTCATTATTCGCAACTGCCCTCAAGGTGGTTTAGAAGCCAAAGTCTATATCCCTAGAGGCCTAGAAGTGTAATGTAACAATTGCGTTACATTGGGCTTACCTTTTGTTTCAATCTTAAAAATTAGAATAAGTAGACTCTTTATTGAACCGGACGTCGAGTCCGCTAAACATGGAAGATAATAATGAAAATTAATAAAACCCTACTTACTCTATCTCTTCTTGCTGCCTCAACATTTTCTCAAGCTGGTGAAGTGGAAGTGCTTCACTGGTGGACTGCCGGTGGTGAAGCGAAATCAGCAGCGGTACTGAAAGAGATGATTGAAGAACAAGGCCATACTTGGAAAGATTTTGCTGTTGCTGGTGGCGGCGGTGAAAGTGCGATGACTGTTTTGAAAACGCGAGCAGTATCGGGCAATCCTCCATCTGCTGCGCAGATTAAAGGTCATGATATTCAAGAGTGGGGTGGTTTAGGTTTTCTAACGTCTCTCGATGCAACTGCGAAACAAGAACAGTGGGATGAACTACTACCAGAAGTCGTGACTAAAGTGATGAAGTGGGATGGTGAATATGTCGCGGTTCCTGTCAACGTTCACCGTGTTAACTGGCTTTGGGCTAACCCTGTTGTTTTAGAAAAATCAGGCGTGACGGTTCCAACTACGTTAGATGAGTTCTTTGTTGCCGCAGACAAAATTAAAGCAGCTGGCTTTATTCCACTGGCTCATGGTGGCCAGCCTTGGCAAGACGCGACGGTATTCGAAGCAGTAGCACTTGATGTATTAGGCAGTGAAGATTACAACAAAGCGTTCGTTGATCTTGATATGGATGTGTTATCTGGCGACAAGATGGTGGAAGTCTTCACCAAGTTCAAAAAGATGCGTGACTACATCGACAGCAACTCTCCCGGTCGTGATTGGAACGTAGCAACGTCAATGGTTATCAATGGCGAAGCCGCGATGCAAATCATGGGTGATTGGGCGAAAGGTGAATTTACTGCGGCAGGTAAAGTGCCGGGTAAAGATTACATCTGTGCACCAGCTCCAGGTACTGACGGTCAATTTACCTTCAATATCGATAGCTTTGCGTTCTTTGAGTTAAGTGACAAAGAGAACCAAAAAGCGCAGCAAGACCTGGCAAAAACCATTCTTACCAAAGATTTCCAAGAAGTCTTTAACCTTAACAAAGGTTCTATCCCTGTACGTCTAGATATGGATATGTCTAAGTTTGACCAATGTGCGTTGGACTCAATGGCAACCTTCAAAGCAAGTGCTGAATCGGGCGATCTTGTTCCGAGTATGGCTCACGGCCTAGCGACAACAAGCTACGCTCAAGGCGCTATCTATGACGTAGTGACCAACTTCTTCAATGAGAAAGATGCCGATCCGAAACAAGCGGCAGCTAAGTTAGCAAAAGCAGTGAAAGCGGCTATCTAATCAAACTTGATAAGTGACACACAACGCACGTGAGTGTCGGGTTGTGTTGCTTTATCGAACCCCCAGGGTGGGTAGGCTCGTAGGGAGCCTATCTGCTCTTCACTCCCAATTCTAATATGCGTGATGCTGATGTGGTGCCGAAAGGTAAGCCATTGGCTCGATTGTGCAACAAGGATAAGTTATGGAGCATGTTTTGACTGAGTCGACTCCAAAACCCACAAGGAGCCAGCCGGCACCGAAACCGAGTTTTGCTGACAGGTTGCAACATTGGTTACCTAAAATTGTGCTGGCGCCAACTGCGTTAGTGACCGTGGTGTGTATCTACGGTTATATATTTTGGACGGCAGCTTTGTCGTTCACCAACTCTCGATTTCTGCCGAGCTTTAACTTCGTTGGTTTAACCCAATATGAAAAGCTGATGGATAACGATCGCTGGATCACCTCAATCACTAACCTCGGTGTGTTTGGTTTTCTATTCATGGCGATTGCTATCTTGTTAGGTGTTGGTTTGGCTGTGTTGCTTGACCAAAATATCCGCCAAGAAGGCGCGATTCGTACTATCTATCTCTACCCAATGGCGTTGTCATTCATTGTGACGGGTACGGCGTGGAAATGGATTCTTAACCCGGGTCTGGGCATTGAAAAGCTGATGCAAGACTGGGGCTTTACTGACTTCAAATTCGATTGGCTCGTCAATTCTGAAATGTCCGTTTACACCTTGGTTATCGCAGCACTTTGGCAGTCTTCTGGATTCGTGATGGCGATGTTCTTAGCAGGTCTGCGTGGCATCGATTCTTCAATCATCAAAGCGGCTCAAATCGATGGGGCAAGCTTACCCACTATCTATCTCAAAATCATTTTACCTTGCTTGCGCCCTGTGGTTTTCAGTGCGGTGATCATCACCTCACACATTGCAATTAAGAGCTTTGACCTTGTGACGGCAATGACGGCGGGTGGCCCGGGTTATTCATCGGATCTTCCAGCGCTATTTATGTACGCCCACTCCTTTACTCGCGGACAAATTGGCCTTGGTGCTGCCAGTGCCATGATGATGCTTGCTGGTATCTTAGCGATTCTCGTGCCTTATCTTTACTCTGAACTTAGGGAGAAAAAGTCATGATGAATAACATCAATTTTGCTCGAATCTTTATCTATTCAGCACTGCTTTTCTTCTGCTTGGTGTATTTAATGCCACTGTTTGTAATGGCGCTGACGTCATTCAAAACTCTGCCTGACATCAAGGCGGGTAACTTAATGAGCTTGCCGAAAGAGTGGGTTTTCGATGCTTGGTATAAAGCGTGGGATACCGCCTGTACGGGCGTGAAATGTGAAGGTATCAAAGGCTATTTCTGGAACTCGTTCCAAATGGTGATTCCTGCGGTTGCGATTTCAACATTGTTGGGTGCATTCAATGGTTATGTAGTGACGAAATGGCAATTCCGAGGCTCGAACCTGTTCTTCAGCTTGCTGTTGTTTGGTTGCTTCATTCCGTTCCAAGTGGTGCTACTGCCGATGGCAACCATGCTTGGCAAGATGGGCTTGGCTAACACGACCATTGGTCTGGTGATCGTGCACGTTATCTACGGCATGGCGTTTACGACCCTGTTTTTCCGTAACTTCTATATCTCGATTCCTGATGAATTGATCAAAGCGGCAAAACTGGATGGTGCAGGCTTCTTTACCATTTTCTTCAAGATCTTATTACCGATCTCAACGCCAATCATCATGGTGACGGTGATCTGGCAGTTCACCGCAATCTGGAATGATTTCTTGTTCGGGGTGGTGTATTCGGGCTCAGAAACTCAGCCGATCACCGTGGCATTAAACAACCTAGTCAACACCAGCACAGGCGTTAAAGAATATAACGTCGACATGGCTGCCGCGATCATCGCCGCACTGCCAACGCTATTGGTGTACGTCTTCGCAGGAAAATATTTTGTTCGTGGCCTAACGGCAGGATCAGTAAAAGGATAATTACCCATGGCAACATTAGATTTAAAACAGATCCGTAAAACCTATCGCAACGCGGACAACGAAACGTTAAAGGGCATCGACATCAGTATCGATTCGGGGGAATTTTTGATACTTGTCGGCCCTTCGGGATGTGGGAAATCCACCCTAATGAACACCATCGCTGGGCTCGAGAATATTAGCTCGGGTGAGATTGTAATTGATGGTGTAGACGTGGCGCAGGTAGAACCTAAAGATCGCGATATTGCGATGGTATTCCAGTCGTACGCGCTTTACCCAAACATGACGGTACGCGGCAATATCGCTTTCGGTTTGAAGATCCGTAAGATGCCACAGGACGAGATCGATGCAGAAGTAAACCGAGTGGCTGAAATGCTGCAAATCGAACAGTTGCTGGATCGTAAACCGTCGCAACTTTCTGGTGGTCAGCGTCAACGTGTCGCGATGGGGCGCGCCTTGGCTCGTCGTCCTAAGCTGTATCTGTTTGATGAACCGCTTTCTAACTTGGATGCCAAGCTGCGTGTTGAAATGCGCCACCAGATCAAACGTTTGCACCAGAAGCTGAATACCACGATTGTTTATGTAACCCATGATCAGATCGAAGCTATGACTCTTGCAGATCGCATCGCAGTAATGAAAGATGGTGAACTGCAGCAACTCGGTACTCCACAAGAGATCTACACCAAGCCAAACAACATGTTCGTAGCGGGCTTTATGGGGTCACCATCAATGAACTTCATTAAGACCATGGTGGATTTGGATGAGGAACAGAATCCAATTATTAAGGTTGTGGGCACTGCCGAACAAGAACACCACATTCGATTGCCACAGAGTATGCGCGACCAAGATGGCAAGGAATTGGTGATAGGGCTACGTCCTGAGCACATTACCGAGCAAGAAAGTGATGATGTTTCTGCCTCCACAAAGCTAGACTTACAACTGGAGGTGCTGGAACCGACAGGGCCAGATACCATCGCAATGGTTAAAGTGAACGATCAAGAAGTCGCGTGTCGTTTGTCGCCAGAGTTTGAAGTATCGGTTGGTCAAATGGCACCGCTGCATTTTGACTTATCAAAGGCGGTATTCTTCGATGCTCAAACCGAAGCGAGAATCGACTTCTAGTTGCTGAGTTAGTTTAACAATCAAAGTTCATGTCTAAATCAAAGGCAGTATCACCAACTACTAATAAGTAATGTGATGCTGCCTTTTTCGTTGTCTATACTTGCTTTTTATCCCTTATAAAAACAGAGGGATAAACGATATATATGCTTCTACTGCAATAATATCTTGATTTAGTATCCCTTAGCTCTATAAAGCTGACGTAGAAACGCGTAGGATCACACTACTTTAGACCAAAAACTAGGTTGCACCTTGGTGCATAAACAGAAGAATACATGAAACTAACAGCAAAACCAGCGGCGAATAACGCTTTACTTATTTCTATTACGACACCGGATTTTAAAGGTGACGAAGCAAAAGAGTCTCTTGCCGAACTTGCTCGCTTAGTGACAACCCTAGGGTTTAAAGTCGTCGGTACACAATCGCAACACCACAGTTCATCTCAAAGACAGAATGTGTTGGGTGCAGGTAAGCTTGCCGAAATTGCACATCTAACTGGTTACCAAGGCTCTATTGAAGAAGCTGAAGATGAAGACTTTCTTGATGAGTCGGGTTTGTTTGATTCTGAAATCGATGAGTTAGATTTTGATGATCTTCCAACGGGCAACTTCCAATACGGTGCCGCTGATGTTGTGGTATTCGACTGTGATTTAAGTCCATCTCAAATGCGTACTGTTGAGGCGAGTTTGGGTGTGGAAGTATTTGACCGTACTGGTATCATCATCGAAATTTTCAGCCGTCACGCTCGTACTCGTACTGCTCGTCTGCAAGTTGATATCGCTCGTCTAAACTACTTAGTGCCGCGACTGCGTGAAACGGCTGAGGGTGATAAAGAGCGTCAAATGGGTCAGGGCGCCGGTGAAACTTCACTTGAGCTAGACCGTCGTAACGTACGTGACCAAATTGCTGCGCTTAAGCGTGAGCTAGTAAGCGTACAAGATGAAATGAAGACCCGACGCACAAGGCGTGCGGAGCTTTTCACTGTTGCTTTAGTTGGCTACACCAATGCCGGTAAATCTTCGATGATGCGTGCAATGACCGCAACCGAAGTGGTGGGTGAAGATAAACTGTTCGCAACACTAGATACTACGGTTCGTGCACTTCAACCAATTACTCAACCGCGTATCTTGGTTTCAGACACCGTTGGTTTCATCAAGAAATTGCCACACGATCTGGTTGCTTCATTCCACTCAACGCTAGCAGAAGCGCATGATGCTTCATTGCTGCTTTATGTGGTTGATGCTTCTGACGTTTCATTCCGAGCTCAGCTTGATGTGGTACACGACGTATTAGCTCAAGTGGGTGTAGAAGGCAGCGAAAAACTATTAGTGCTGAATAAGTGCGATAGATTGACTGAAGAGCAGCAATTAGAGCTGATCGAAGAATTCCCAGATGCGATGCTAACGTCGACTCGTGATCCGCTAGATATCACTAAACTGCACAAGTACATCGTTGGTGTTGCAGAAGAGGGCATGATCGAAGAAGAGATCACGATTCCTTATTCTGGCCAAGGCATCATCGGTGAGATTCGCTCAAACATGAGTGTGGTTAAAGAAGAGTACGATTACGAGTGTATTAAGTTGACTGTTCGCTCTAGTGAAATTGACTTAGCTCGACTGAAAAAGCGTATGCAGAAATCTTAATCTCTTAGCTAGTTTAAGAAGAATAACCAAAAGAAAAGCGACCCGTTAAGGTCGCTTTTTTTATTCGTTGAGCTTAATTAACGCTGTATTGAAATGCCTAGGCCATTCTTTGCGTCGGCTTCCAGCGTGCTAGTTCCGGATCAAGCTTGATACCTTGCGAAGTCAGCAGGTTAACACGAGCCAAGTAGGCTGCGCCGTGCATTAGGTGTTTTGCTAGGTCGACTGCATTACGCTGCTGGTAATCATCTAGGTAGCTGTCTTTCGCCCATGCGTTGAATGCGCCAAGTGCAGGGCCAGCCCATACTTGGTAATCCATCTCACGACCTTGTTCGCCGGTGTTTGACCAACGGCTAGAAAGACCCAAGTACCAACGGAAGATCAACGCCATTTTACGCTTTGGGTTGCCTTCAGCGCGTTCTATCTGTTTAGGATCGCGCTCGTTAAAGTGCGCCACAGTCCCCGCCCAAATATCATCTAGTGTTGAACGGAATACTTGCTTCTCAAGTTTCAGGCGCTCTTCTACTGGAATCGCTTCAATTGAATCGTAGCGAGTGTAAAGTTCGTACAGTTTGTTTGCACGCATTGGGAACAAGGTACCACGCTTAACCACTTGCAGTTTCACGCCCATTTCGAACATGTCTGCTGCCGGAGCCATAGTCACGTCAGCCATTTCGGTTGTCGAAAGCAGCTTACGTGTGTGTTCGCTCGCGCCAGCCTCAACACACGCTTGGTTGATTGAACCGGTAACAATGTAAGCAGCACCCATGTTAAACGTCGCTAGAGCAGCGTCAGGCGTACCTACGCCACCACCACAACCGACACGTAGCGGAGTTTTGAATTGGTACTGTGCTTGGATTTGCTCTTTCAGTGCAAGAATCGTTGGCAGTAGAGTAACCAGTGGACGGTTATCGGTGTGACCACCAGAATCTGCTTCTGCGGTAATGTCATCAGCCATAGGAACCAGCTGCGCCAGTTCCATCTGTTCTGCTGTGATTCGACCTTCATCAACTAGAGCTTGCAGCATTTTAGCTGGAGCTGGTTGCATGAACTTACTCGCGACTTCAGTACGGCTTACCTTAGCAATAACCTTGTTTCCAATCTGAATCTCACCTTGTGCATCACGGCTAAGGCCAGCTGCACGGTAGTGAACGATTTGCGGTGTTAGACCTAAGAAGGCAGAAGCCTCAACCGTTTTCACTTTGTGCTTCAAAAACAGCTCTACACTGCCGCGCTCTAGTGCGGGTTCGCTTGGGCTATGAATCAGGTTAAACGCATAAGGGCCGTTTGGCAGTGCTGCTTGGATACGGTTGATCGCTTGCTCAACGCGAGACGGGATTAAGCCCGCGGCGCCAAATGAACAAAGAATGCCAGCTTGACCAAGCGCAATCACCAACTCTTCAGATGAAATACCGTTTGCCATTGCACCGGCATAGTAAGCGTATTTCACGCCATGACAACGACGAAAATCTTCGTCGCCTAGGCTTTGTGTACCAAGAGCAGGAGCAAAGGCGCTAACAGGTTGGCTGTTCGCTGAGCTTGCTGAATCGCCCGATGCAATCTCAGATTTTTGGCTTACGCCTAAACCTTTTTCTGGGTGGTTCACGACGTAACAAGCAAGGCTTAAGTCTTTCAATATTGTCGACATTGCTGCGTTATCAAAGCGAGTTGTGCTCTCTTCGATCTGCCAAGGCCACGGAGATAGCTTTTCGTTATTGATTGTAGTTTGAGTTGTCATACTAAATTCTTTCCTAGTTCTCTGTCAGGCTTATGCTTCTTCGATACAAATCGCGATGTCTTTCACTTCGTAAATACGCAAACCATCTTTGCTCAGGTTTGCGTCGCCAACGATGATGCGTTTGCCGTCTTCGTCTTTGATTGCAGTGATGTGTACATCCAGTGACATCTGTTTGTTCAGAGGGTTAATCTGACCACGGTATTTCCACTTCACTTCAGATTGGATTTGACCAAACTTAGGATTGCGGAAGCCAGCACCAAGATCTTTATTTAGAGCGTAGGTTTGCATCAGTTCGATGATCGCTTCGACACCTAGAGAACCTGGCATTACCGGATCTTGGTGGAAGTGGAACTGGAAGAACCAATCGCTTGGGTCAATCGTACGCTCAGCGTATAGGTAACCCAGACCGTCTTTACCACCATCGCTGGTGATCTGCACCGTATCGATAAAGTTCAAGCGACCGCCAGCCAATTTGTAGTGCTCTTGCACTTGGCCAGTAGCCGAAACGGGTGCATTGAAGTAACGCGTCGTTTTGTCTAACAGATTGATGTTTACATCCGGTGTACGGTTGTTATCAACGTGCCAAGGGTGGGTCACCTTACCGTTGTCCAAACCAAGTTGGTCTTTCAGTGCTGCACCTTTGAAGTAACCAAATACCGCTGTACCTTGGTAGAACGGCACGCCATCGGTGCTCAGTTCGAAGCTAAAGCTCTGTACGATGTTGGTGCCCATCATTACGGTTGAAAGCAGGCGAGAATCGTTGGTGATCGTTTTGCCACGTAAATCGACGTTACGCAGCATTTTGCCGCTGCCGTCTAGGTTACGGAAAAACAGTTCTTCACCTGGGAAGCCCAGAGTGGTGCCCATGTAGCCTGAGATGAAGCCGTTTGGCTGCAATGAAATTTCCATCAATACCGAGTAAGGCATCAAGGTGTGATGGCTGTTTTCATCAAAGTACCATGCGTTTTCTGGCACTTCGTATTCAGCGATACATGATGAAGGCTTTTTGAAGTCACCACGCTTGCCATCGATCTCAACAACACGAGTGGTTAGCTGTAGGTCGCCACACGGAGTACGTGGTGGAATCATGCCACGGTAGATAGAGAAATCAGGACCGAAACATTTCTCAATATCACCAGTCGCGAATTCGAACATGTGATAAGGCGTGAATGGAACCGTATCAGGTGTGCGGTTTGGGTAATCAGGCGTTACCGGAGCTTCAACGTGTTGAAGAGGAACCACACCTTTATTTGGCGCTGTTGCTAGGTCTTCAATTTGCGCCATGAGTGGTGCATTCGCTGAAGCCTGTTGGTTCACTGCTGGCGTTTGAGCAATGTGCTGAACTTCATTCTGCAACGCAGGTGTTGTGATAACCGTTTCAGTCGTCTCTAAAGAAGGCTGGTAACGGGTACATTCGTCGTCTTCTTTGATCATCACACCCAAGTTTTGGAAATCAACAATCACTTTGCCGTTGAGCAAAATATCGATGTTAGCTTTCGCGTATGGGCGAGGGCTTAGACCAATCTCAGTCACTTCCATGCGGTAAGTCAGTTCTGCCGATTGTGGTAGAACTTGACCACGGCAACGTACTTGTTGAGGGGCATTTTCAAGCGGTTGGAAACGGCCATTTTGAACAAGCGTGTGCATGCCAAGGTGCATCATGAAGAATTGCAGTAGTTGACCACAACCTTCTGCCATCAAAGATCCAGCCATTACTGAGTCATCTTTGAAGTGACAAGGGAAGTACCAGTGCTCAGGCTCTAGCTGTTTGTGACCTTCAATCAGACCAAGTCCCCATGTGCCACCTTGTGGTTCAACACGGCTAACCTTTTCGATCATCATGAACTTCTCTGAGCTGAAGCACAAAGAAGGCTGGTGGCTATTGGATTGGTGAGTTGGGCCAAAACACTCTGCGATGTTTGCAGTCAGTAGGTGGCGCAGCTCTTGGTGGTTAAACTGAGTTTTAGGGCAGTGCAGCATAGGGTCGAAGCGTTGCTTAGTTGCCAGCTTACGCGCCTTGATTTCATCTTCAGTGTGAATCACACCCTTGCCGTCTGCTAGCTCTTCATCAGTGAAGAAGCCCGCACAACCGTTGTCCATTTTCAGGATCATCTTGTCGCCAACGAAACACTCGTACGAGAAGAAGAACAGCAACGTATCGCCATTGCGAGCAAAGTTGTTGATTGAGATATCGTAACGCAGCGTATCGCCACCACGAGGCAAGTCGCCAAGGAAGGTCAGCGTACAATCAAGCAGGCGATAAACACGCTCGCCTTTGTTTTCAAAATCAATGCCTAAGTAGCTGATCAGCATTAGGTCACACTGACCAGATTCTACCGCAACAGCCCAAGGGATCTGGCCATCAACAAGATACGGCGCATCAACAGGAATGTCGTATTCGGTAGTCATTGTGCTTGGCTTGTACTCGTTGACGGTCGCGTTGAGCTTGGTTACACGAGATACCAATAGGTAGTCGGTAGTTGGCAAGCGAACGCGGCGCGAGTAGCTATCGATGATCGCGTAATCAGGGCCAAATACGTTGGCGATGTCGCCTTCAGCGTATTCAACCAGATCATCATAATCCCAGATACATGGCTTACGGATAGGTTTTACTGGTGTTGACTGAACCTGAGCTGGTTGAGCTTGAACAGGCTGAACTGATGTTTGTTGACCATTCGTTTGTTGAGAAATGGCATTGTTCTCTAAACCAGACGTAACGGCGTTTAGCTGTGCTTTTAATAGTGCATCAGCCATCTGCATGCCTTGGGCACGAGTGTGCAAGAATGCTTTGTGCACTTGCTGCGCTGCTTGCTGGTTTTGAGCAAAAGCTTGGTTGTGTGGTGTTACAGACGGCTGTGATGCTGCATCCGTATTAGCGTTGATGTTTGATACGCCATTTTTAGCGGATAGGACATGAGTCATATTGCTGTGGTTACCTGTTAGCTGACTGTGGCGAGTTGGCGCCAGAGTAGGGGATACTGATGTAGGAGTTTCGATTGCTGGCTCTACCGCGTTCTGCGCTAATGCTTTCTTCTCTAACTCTTTTTGCACAAGAGCTGCTTGAATGCTTGCTGTCGTTGGAACCGACGCCACTCTTGCTGCTTGTTTACCAGAAGCTTTCTGTTGAATCGTTGCTAAGTTAGTCACTGGGGTTTGGGCAATATGTTGATAGATATCGCGACCACCGAGAGTCACTTGCTTAACCAATTGACGTTTAGCATCACTCGCCAGTTCACTGCTTAAACGAACCGATAGTGATTGAGATTCAACACTCGACTGGCTTATTAGCAGCTGTGAACATTGTCCTTCGCTGATGTTGGCAACAATCGCGTTCTTAGAGCTGACATTTGGATTCAGAGACTCAAGGTTCAGGTTGAGCAGACCGTGTAGCAGGCTTGCCATGCCAGAAGCTGCGGAGCAGTGCCCAACACGTAGACTCGCTTGAGTCGTCCTTGTGCTCGCTAAACTTAGAGACGAAGACTGATATGACGAAGACTGATGTAATGAAGATTCAGGTGCATGGTTAAGCTCAAGCAGAGAAACATCGTTCGAGCTCATACCGACTTGAGTCAATAACTCATCAGCCACGGCGTTGTTATTCTCGCTTGAACCAAAGGCCAATGCGTTGATGCTGCCGTAAGCAGCGTCTTGGTTGCGCGCTACTCGGCTTTCTTCAACAAGAACAATTGCACCTGCGCCTTCGCCCACATTCCAACTACCGTCTTGCGGTTGTCCGAATTTTGGAGCAAGTGACACTGGGCTGACGCTGTTCTTCAGAATCACATGTTCTGCACTGCCACTAAGGTCAACGGCTGCAATCACGACTGCGTCCATTGATTCTTGCGACATTAGGTTTTGCGCGACATCGATACAACGAGCAACCGACTGTTCAGCGGCTGAAATCGTAAAGGCAGGGCCGTTAAAGTCCCACAGTGAAGAGATACGCGAAGCCATGATGTTACCAATGAAACTGGTGTATTGGTTCAGCTTGGCTGCGTCCATCACACTGTCCATCGCGATGGTTTCTAGCGATTGGTATTCATCTTGTGTTAGCTCAATCCCCATGTTGGTAAAGCTGTCAGCCAATTGGCTATGCAGGTTTACGCGTCCACGGAATTGGTGCATTTCAAGCTCTGTTTCCATCGCTACCAGTACTGCAACCTTTTGGCCTGCCACGAGCTTGGCGTCTTTGATGGCTTCGTCTGCAACTTTCATCAGTAGCAACTGCTGAGAGATCAAACGGTCATCTTCATTCGGCGGCACTTTGAAGCGTAGGAAATCGAGATCGAATTGATCGATGTACGCTCCGTTTGGAATACCATGTAAACCAAACTGATTCAGTAGTTCTAGATGTTGGTCTAAGCCTTTCCAGCGTTTCTTAGGCAAAGCAATGAAAGCATCGTTGTTGGTCTCAATCGCAGTGCTTAGCGTCTTGATACTTTGCAGAGAACCGAAGTGAGACGCGAGACCAGTAATGCTTAAATTAGACGGCTGTAGGCTTGGAGACGCTGACTCTAGAGTCTGGTTTACATGACTGGTGTCTGAATACGCTTCAAGCAGTAAGTGAGCATTACAACCACCGAAACCAAATACAGAAACACCCGCACAGCGCTCTGGGTTGCCCGCTTTACTTGGCCAAGGTTGAACCTGCGTTGGCAGGGTCTGTGAACCAAATAAACCTTCTGGCGACGATAGTGGCTTGTCCAAATTAATACTTGGAGGAAGCACTCCTTCTTTCATCGCAAAGATCATCTTCATGATCCCCGGCATGCCGGCTGCAGTCAGCAAGTGACCGAGGTTGGACTTCGCAGAGCCAATCAATGGCGGATTAGAACCATTCAATTTGTCAGCAAAGAAACGCTCCATTGAGGTTAACTCAACCTTGTCACCTAATGGTGTGCCGGTTGCGTGACACTCAATCACCTCAATGCTGTCTGGTGTTAGGTTTGATGCTTCGTAAGCGCGTTCAAAGGCTTGGACTTGCCCTTTGCTATTTGGGCTTAATACGAACTGACCACGACCATCGTTCGACAAGCCAATACCGCTGACGACTGCGTAAATGTTGTCGCCATCACGCTCTGCATCAGCTAAGCGTTTTAGGACTAAAACACCGGCACCTTCGCCAGCAAATAGACCTTTACTGTTGCTATCAAACGGAACCGACACACCGTGGTCAGGGTAAGCGTGGAAAATGGAAAAACCCATGTTGATAAAGAATGGGTCAGCACCGGATACCGCGCCTGCCAACATCATGTCGGCCTTGCCCGTATTCAAGTAATCACAGGCTAACTTCAATGAATACACTGAGCTTGCACATGCCGCGTCTAGGCTAAGTTGCACGTTGCCTAGACCCAATGCATCAGCCACTAATTTAGAGGCATTATGTGCTGCAGCACCATTGATAGAGTTGAGGTCTTGCGCGGTTTCATTGGTTGGTAGCAGTGAAAACTGGTCATTAGCTAATTTATCTTTCAGTGCTTTTTCGACCACCGAGTGATACATCGGCAGAAACAGGTCGTTTGAGCGTGTAGTTGGGAACGAAAGGGCACCCATGATCACGCCGGTACGCTCTAAAACATCGGAATTCAGATCAATGCCTGCGTCGACTAACGCCTTACGGCTGGTATCCAAAGCCCATAGGAAACTCTGGTCAACACCGTTGAACGATTCTGCTGTTAAGCGGTAGCCATTGCTATCGAAATTGAAGTTTTCGATGTAGCCGCCTTTGTCACAGTAAAAGCGGTCTGATTCACCTTGCACACCCTGATAGCTTTCAGGCTTAGCACCTAACTTTTCAGCGCTTAATGTGGTCCGAGAATCTTTTTTATTCAGCAAGTTTTGCCAAAAGTCTTTTGGTGTATCCGCTTCTGGGTATTGGTTAGCAATACCAACAATCGCGATCTTATTGCACTTCACTTGCTGCTTATTCTTAGCTTGAGCCTGAGCTTGATCTTGAGATGGCTTCGATTGAGAACTCATACTAGCTCTCCTTGATGATTCACTGCGCTGCCTTGAGATACACCACTTAATTGCTTAGCGGCGGTGACCTGTTGTTCTAGCCCTTGAATAATTGGCTCGACAGACAATGGAATTTGATGAGTAATGAGCTGACCAATGCACTTGATGAGCGTGACAATATCGTCACCACCTTTGGCATTGGAAGCGATTGTGCAGTATTGGTCGGCTACGTTGTCGCTACGATTGATCTTGTCGATCAATGTGCTAGTTTGACGATCGGCACCGACTTCTACAAACAGGCGAGCACCTTGTTGACGTGCACTCTGGATCAACGCGGTGAAATCCAGCGTTGAACAGAAAGTGTCGGCAATCGAAAGGGCGATGCTGTCGCTGTCGATATTGATTGGTGCGCCAGTCGGTAGACCTGCTGCGCTGATAAAGCGGATATGCTTTGGCAACTCGTCGAACAGTGGTTGCGTGTAAAACTCTTGCACTTGGCTATGCTGGCTCAACGCTGGCGTGGTGTGCATTGCAGTAACACGGTTAGCGGCAATGCCACGTTTACCCAGTTTCTTGAGCAATGCACGACATGAGCTTTCACAACCTGCTAGCACGCAAGTATCACCTTGGATGATAGCGAGATAAGCACGCGGAAACTCTGGTAACAGAGCCTCAATCGCTTGCGCATCACTGCGAACCACAAAGCTGTTCCATTGGATGCTTTCGTCGTCGTTCAGCTGCCAATCTTGACGCACTGCGGTGAGTTCACCAGAAATAGCCGTCGTGAAAATAGGGCTAGTTTGAGTCATCTCAATCAGCGCATGTGGGTTTTTCCAAACATTTAAGCTCGCCCACATGGAGGCTTCACCCTTGGAGTAACCCAAAGCGAAATCTGGCTGTACTTTGAATTCATCACATAGCAGTTGTGTTAACAGATAACTACTGCCGACACCGGCAATTGCCAGTTCACTGAGCGACATTTCTTGCGCGTCGTCAGCGTAGGTTTTTTCAGCCTGTAGCATCTCTTTCAAGTTACCTTCGCGTTCTAAGCGAGCAAATAACTGTGGGAAATGGTGGTGAAATTCGCGCAACATACCGGGATAAACCGTGCCAACACCAGGGTAAACAAATGTAACGCCACCTTTGCTTTGAGGCTTCGGTGAGAAACAACTGCCCGCTGGCGTTTTGTATTGGCTATTGTCAGCCATTACTTTTGGCAACGCATTTTCTAGCGCAGTGATCTCTTGTATTGCAGCCTCAATTGAAGCCGCTTGAATCACGATGTTCGCACCAACGCCAGCATTGTGCTGAACGCTTTGGAAGTGGCTTAGGTTTGAATGCATCAAGTTGGCGATAGCAAGTTCGCTGTCCGCAGAATCGCTAATGCATTTAAGCTCTTCTCTTAACGAGGTTAACTTAGAAACCAATTCAACTTGGTCATTGCCAGAAACCACAAACATCAAACGTTCGCTGGATAGCAGTGGCTTTGGTTCTTGCAAACCGGTTGCTTGAGTCAATATCAGGCTGGTGGATTTCTTGTTTTTTTCGCTGAAGGTTAACGCAGCAACACGTGCTTTGTTCGGCTCAGTGAACCAGTAATGGTTAGGTAATGAACGGCTCGATATCGCCTCAACTATATTCACCAACTCATCAAACTGCTGCGAAGCAGAAAGTGCAGAATATTGTTGTTGATGGCTTAAGTCTGAAGCGGGGCGGCGTGACATCTCTAGAGCAAGCTGAACGCTATCTCCATTATTTAGATCGAGAGCTTCGACAAAGCCCGCTAAATTCGCGTGTGGGTGAATCTTATTCTGAGCAGCGATCAGCGCACTCAACATCAACAATGATGGTGAGTGAGAATCCAAACAAAGCTTAACCATACTGCCTTGATTGACTGCCTCAATCGCTTGAGTAAGTGCTTGATTAAAATTGCCATCAACCACAACAGTCATTATGTCTGGGAACGAGGGGAATAAGTCGGCAGAAAGCTCAGCCGCATTTGCTGGCTGAGCTAAAAGAGCGATGCGTAATGGCATCGCTTTATTAGAAGGAACAGTCACTATGACAATTGCTCCTTTTCTGGGTTCTTAGTCGCTTCTTTCTTCGATACTGCTGAGCTAGACTTCGGCAAAAATGCGTCGTTTAAGCTCTTGCTGATGGTGACTTTTGCACCTTTCATTACTGCGCTTAAACGACCATCTTGGTGGTAAAGCGAGATATCAGCTTGCAGCGAACGAGCCGTGCTTTTTATCACGCTCAGCTCTAGCCAACCTTGGTCACCATTGTGCATCGGTGCGTAACAAATAAACTCACCGATTGCAGACGGTAGGCTTGCCGCGCCGTATTTCAATCGAGCCCACACCAACATGGCTTGCAACAGATAATCTTCAGCAAATGGCTGGCTATCGCCAAAACCTTGCTTAGGAATAAATGATCCGCAGTCGCTGTTTTCAATCTGAGGCAACTGGCATTGAGCCAATAAGCCTAAGTAGTCAAAGCGTTCAACTGAGGTAATACCTTGCAGTCTTGGTCCGTGAAACAGAGTGCCGTCACTGTATAGAACTTGTGCCGTTGTTACAGGTGCTGAAGTGTTGGCCTCAAAGCGTTTTACTGACGCTTGTTGAACATCTTCAGACACTTGCATAGAGGCAACTTGCAACTGAGCTTGATACTGTGGTCGCCCTTGGCAACTGATCACCGCTTTTAGCTGATCTTTTGATTTAGCATCAGAAGAAAGAACCAGTTTCAGCTCTTGCACTTCATCGGTATCAAAAATCACACCTTTCAGCAGTTTGTAGTTGTGAACGCTAACGTTCACCCCTAACAGTTGCTCTGCGACTTCACGCATCCATTGGATGGCACACACTGTCGGTAACACTGGGTTACCGGCAATGCAGTGATCTTGAATGAAAGGCAATGCCTTTGGATCAAGATGACGTGTCACAGTGATGTTTGTATTCAGCGGACTCTTTGCAAGATGCACAGACTCCGCATTAAGCTTTTTTACAGCAGCTTCCTTGTTGTCAGAACCTTGCATGCTCGTACCAACCAGCAATTGAATGCCAGTTTCGTTCAGTAGTTGAGAACTAAATAGCTCTGCACCCGCCTGAAGAGGAATCACGTACACACCGCGCTCTGTAAACATACGTTTCAGTGCTGCGTTTACCATGCCACCGTCCCACGGTCCCCAGTTGAAGCTCATCACTTTTGCTTGAGGGTTACGAGCAGACAGCTGCAGAGCCGCTTTGTTTAGGATCTCGTTAGACATCGAGTAATCACTTTGGCCTGTGTTTCCGTAGAAACCCGCCGCCGAAGAGAACATCGCAATCAGTTTTAGCTTGCTGCTATCAAGACCACCAAGAACCGCTTCTAGTCCGCCCACTTTCGTGCCGTAAACCATGTTCAGTTCATCAAGTGTTTTATCTTGAATGTGCTTGTCAGCTAGTACGCCTGCACCGTGGATAAGACCTGTGATGCCTTCGAAATTCGCCAGCGTTTTTGCTACTGACTCATGGTTCGATACATCTAGGCTTAGGTATTCAGCACTCGCGCCAATCTCGTTGAAAGCGGCAAGTGCTGCGTTTATTTCAAGGCTGCTCAATACCGGTTTTAGCAAGGCATCAACTTTTTTCGGCGTTGGCTTATCACCCGTCGCTTGTAGGTGAGCGATAGCCGCTGGTTTTAGCTCTTTCTCTTGCTTGCCTTGTGCCCACTGAGGTAGCTCAGCTGAAGTAATATGCTTACTACGACCTGCAAGAATGAAGTGAGACTTACATTGCTTAGCAAGCGTCAGTGCACATTCAAACGTCACGCCTTTAGCGCCACCCGTCACCAGAACTTTGTCGCTCTTGGTGAGTTGAGCGCCTGTGTTTTTAGTTTGTGCAGCGCCTGGTGTTGTCGCAATCAGTGTTGCACGACCAGATTCACCGTTTTCCGCATGGCTAAGGCCGATTTCAACGGTGTTGGTATCGATATCGAACAGTTCGCCTGTGATAGCTTCAGCTAGGTGACGAGCATCAATAGAAGCGTCAGCATCCAATGCACGGCAGAACACGTTTGACCATTCATGGCTCAGTGTCTTAGTGAGACCAGACAGCGCCGCTTGGTTAAGTTCTGCATTCGCTAATTGCTTAGCATCTAGGTAACCAAAGCCACCATCGATACGGCTTAGTGTGAAGAACACGCTACGACCAGAAACGGCATTCAGTTGGCCATTTAGGTGCTTGGCGAATAAGAACGCTGTCGTCAGTGAAGCTCTTGAGTCTACATTCAAGTTAACCGCTTGCTCGTTGCTTTGTTTAGCATCAACGATAGCTTGTAAATGAATGAAGCCAGCAATCACTTTGTTCGACGTTTTAAGGTCTGCTTCGATGTCGTTAATCACAGCTGTCACACCAGCATCATCGACGCTGTTGAGTGTGTAGCTTGCGATTTCACTGTTTAAAGGTGACGCGGCAGAAAGAGCACTACGCACTACAGCAACTTGAATGCCGTTAGCGGTCAACTTTTCTGCTAGAACACCAGCGTTGTGACCATCATCTGTGATCACGACACAAGCGTCTTTTGAGAAACAATCGACGAGTTTATCTGCCGCTGGTAGCTTTTTTAGCGCTACCTCATTGTGTGGAGGAAGTTCCGCTGTCGCTGTTTCTGCGATAGGCGTTACTGATTCAGCTTTAGCAGTCGCTACAGGTGCAGCAGCGGATAGCTTGCTTTGCATGTAGGTAACGATTTCACCAAGAGTCCGACACTCAGCTAAGTCTTCAGGGTTTAGCTCTGGCAGCGTTGGTAGCTGGTCTTGAACCGTACCCAAGATCTCAACGCGTTTGATTGAGTCGATACCAAGGTCTGCTTCCATGTCCATCGCTAGGTCGAGCATTTCTGCTGGGTAGCCTGTTTTGTCGGCAACCACTTCCATCATTGTTGATTGAACGTGAGCTGGGTTTAGGTCGTTGCTTGCGCTTTCTACAATTGCCTCTACTTCTGCAGCAGGAGCTACTGTCGCTGCTTCCGAACTAGGAGCTAACTTGCTGTTCATGTAGTCAACGATTTCACCCAGAGTACGACACTCAGCTAGGTCATCAGGATTCAGCTCTGGCAATGTTGGTAGCTGGTCTTGAACCGTACCAAGGATCTCAACACGTTTGATTGAGTCGATGCCAAGGTCAGCTTCCATGTCCATTGCTAGGTCTAGCATTTCTGTTGGGTAGCCCGTTTTATCCGCTACTACGCTCAGCATTGTGCCTTGAACTTGTTCTGCGTTTAAACCGTTTGATATTGCTTGTACTGGTGCTGATACTTGAGCCGCTACTGGAGCAGAAGCAGGAAGCTTGCTGTTCATGTAGTCAACAATTTCACCTAGAGTACGACACTCTGCGAGATCTTCAGGGTTTAGCTCTGGAAGAGTCGGTAGCTCGTCTTGAACCGTACCTAGAATTTCAACACGTTTGATTGAGTCGATACCAAGGTCAGCTTCCATGTCCATTGCTAGGTCTAGCATTTCAGTCGGGTAGCCCGTCTTCTCTGCTACTACTTCTAACATGGTTTTTTGAACGACAGCCGCATCTAGACCATTGCTAGCTGTTGCCGGAGCAACTACTGCTGCTTGTGAAGACACGGGAGCCGAAGCTGGAAGCTTGCTGTTCATGTAGTCAACAATCTCGCCAAGAGTGCGACACTCAGCTAAGTCTTCAGGATTTAGCTCTGGAAGAGTAGGCAGTTCATCTTGAACCGTACCAAGAATCTCAACACGCTTGATTGAATCGATACCAAGGTCTGCTTCCATATCCATTTCTAGATCAAGCATTTCCGTTGGGTAACCTGTCTTCTCAGCAACCACTTCTAGCATGGTTTGTTGAACGACTTTCGCATCAAGACCGTTAGCGGCTTGAACAGGAGCGGCTGCGCTTGACTGTGCTGCAACAGGCGCTGATGTTGGCATCTTGCTGTTCATGTAAGTAACGATTTCACCAAGAGTACGACACTCAGCTAAATCTTCAGGGTTCAGCTCAGGTAGATTCGGCATTTCGTCTTGAACGGTACCAAGGATCTCTACGCGCTTGATTGAGTCGATACCAAGGTCTGCTTCCATGTCCATTTCTAGATCAAGCATTTCCGTTGGGTAACCCGTTTTCTCAGCGACCACTTCTAGCATCACTTTTTCAGCATCGGCTGTTTGTACTGCTACAGGTGCAGCTACAGGAGACGGTTGTGCTTTAACTGGCACAGGCTGAGCTGCGACCGGTGCTGCTGCTTGAGCGGCTACTTGTGGAGCAGGAACGGCTTTCTGTAGTGGAGCTTTCTGAGTTGTTGTATTTTGAACCGGAGCAGCTTGAACAGACTGAGCTTGTACAGGAGTCGCTTGTACTTGAGCTACAGGCTGTTGAACGATAGCTGCTGGAGTAGTTGGAGCTTGAATCGCTGGTTGAGCATTTACTGGCGCAACGAAGGTTGGTTGTGCCGTTTGTACTGAACCTTGCGTCAGCATATTAAGTGCTGAGTTGTTGCTGTGCGCTTGCATTTCTAGGTAATGAGCGTGAGCTTTTAGCGTTTCAGCTTGGTGCTGGTGGAACATTTCCATAGAACGCTGAAGGTTCTCAGGAATTGCTACGCCTGCCGTTGCCATTTTCGCTTGCTCAGACATTAAGGTGTTGAATGTGTCACCGTATTGCTGAGGAATCGCCAAGAACTGCTGATGTACTTCTGCTGCTTGTTGTTGAGCATTGAAGAACGACTGCAATGAAGATTCATCAACCGTTACGTTAGACGGGGCTGTTTGAACCACTTGAGGCTGCTGAGCTGTTGTTGCTACTTGTGCGCTTGGTGCTAGAGCAGCTGACTGTTGTACATTTGAAGCTTGAGGAGCAGCCACAGGTACTTCAACGATTTCTGTTTTGATCACTTCTTTTTCCACGATTTTCTCGACTTCAACTTTCACTTCAACAATCTCAGTCTTTTCGGTGACGTTGCCCGAAGCCAATGATTGATCCATTTTCTTACGAGTAGCAGGGCTGATGTAGTTGGTTGCATTCAGCTTGATGTTCATTGGTGATGCCTTCGCAGGTTCAGCAATGTCAGCTTGGTAAGGGTCAATGTTGTCTAATGAAACACCTGCCACGCACAGTTGAACTGCAGCTAAACGAAGCTGTTGGTCACTGTCGCCTTTAGGGCTTGGGTTGATGCTGATTGCGTAAAGCTCTTCGTTCTTATCAGCCAATGTTTTCTCAACCAGCTTTTGAAGAATGTTTTTCGGACCGAACTCAACGAATACACGCGCACCGGCTTCATACATCGCTTCAATTTGCTCGCTGAAACGAACCGATTGCAGCATGTGTTGCTTGAACGCTTTCTTAATCGCTTTCGCGTCTTTGCTGTGCAGTTTGCCCGTTGCGTTCGAGTAAAGCGGCAGCGTTGGAGCGCTGAATGAAGCTTTATCAATTGCAGCAGCAAATGGTTTTTGAGCGTGAGCAACAAGTGGTGTGTGGAAAGCGCCAGATACTGGCAGAGCAATCGCTTTGAAGCCTTGTTCTGTTAGCGCTTGTGCTGCTTGTTGAACCGTCGCAGTTGGACCTGCAATAACCAGTTGAGTCGGAGCGTTGTAGTTGGCAATGCTCACGCCTTCGAATTGGCTGATGCAGCTTTCAACGGCTGGAAGTTTGTCTGCGTCTAAGATGACCGCAAACATAGTACCGCTGTCGCCTTGTTCTGGTGTCGCCGCCATAGCATCGCCACGAGCGAAAGCTAGCTGGTAGTAATCGTCTTGCGAGATAACACCCGATGCACATAACGCGCTTAGCTCACCAAAGCTGTGGCCTGCGACCATGTCTGCTTTGAAGCCAGCTTGAGTCATGATGTCGAACTGACCCATAGACACAGTACCAATCGCACTTTGAGCATTGGCCGTGTTGGTTAACACCGCTTCTTGAGCTTTGGTTGCTTCTGGTGTGAAGGTTGGAATTGGGAACAGAATTTGCGACAGAGCCGTTTTCTTGTGCTGACCAAATACTTGATCCGCTTGAGCAAGCTGTTGACGCATCTCTGGGTAGTGACACGCAAGTTCGCGACCCATGTTGAGGTATTGCGAACCTTGACCTGCAAATAGCGCTGCCACTTTACCTGCACTATTTTCTGCAATCAGTGCCGACTCACGGTAGCTAGTACCGTTTGGCATCTGCCAATGTGTTTTGGTTTGGCTCTCAAGCATAGAAACTGCTTGAGTCAGTTGCGCTTGAAGGTCTGCTTGGTCAGTTACAACTAAACCAAGGCGAGCGTGCTTAGCGTCTACTTCGCGTAGAGCGTGCTGCTCAGCAAGCGCTTCTAGCTTGAACGCAGCGTCTGCAGCTTGTGTTGAAACCTGCTTGAGCTCATTGATCAATGCTTGACGAGATTCTGCGCTGAATAACAGAGTTTGCGGTACTTGGCGTTGACGGTATTTGTCACCGCGAGCGTGCTCAGGTGTGTACTCTTCCAATACCACGTGGAAGTTAGTACCACCAAAACCAAATGAGCTGATACCTGCACGGCGTGGTGTGCCGTCGACACGTTTCATCCAAGGACGAGTTTGTGTGTTTAGGTAGAACGGTGAGTTCTCGATATCCAGCTTAGGATTCGGAGCCGATACGTTGATCGTTGGCGGCAGTACTTTGTGGTGCAGTGCTAATGCAGCTTTAATTAAACCTGCAGTACCCGCGGTTGATTTAGTGTGACCAATTTGAGATTTCACAGAGCCTAACGCAATGTGTTGCTTCTCTTCATTGTTCTCACTGAATACCGAGTTTAAGCCACCAAATTCAGCCACATCACCTGCAGCAGTGCCTGTACCGTGCGCTTCTAAAAGGCCAAGTGTGTGCGGTGCGAAACCAGCATCATCGTAAGCACGTTTTAGTGCTTTTGCTTGTCCTTCAGGGCGAGGTGCGTAAATACTCTTGAACTTACCATCCGAAGAAGAACCGACACCTTTAATCACTGAGTAAATTCTGTCGCCGTCGCGCTCTGCATCTTCAAGACGCTTAAGAGCAACCATGCCAATGCCTTCACCAATCATCATCCCTTTTGAGTCGATATCGAAAGGTTGAATTGTTTCATTAGTAGTGAATGCTGGTGTTTTAGAGAAGCTCATGTACATGGTTGGTGAGTTATCAGTACACACACCACCTGTGATCATCATTTCACTGCGGCCTTCAACTAGCTCACTTAGAGCCATACGCATTGCGGCTAGAGAACCTGCACACGCAGCGTCTACGACACAGTTGATGCCACCAAGGTCAAAGCGGTTAGCAATACGACCTGAAATTACGTTACCCAATGAACCAGGGAATGAGTTCTCTTCCCAGTGGATGTATTGGTCTTGGAATTTTTTGATCAGCATTTCGCTGTCGTCGTCGCTGATACCACTGCTCTTGAAGACTTTTTTCAAAACAGGGTACTGAAGACGAGCATTTAGGCTTTGAGCGATCTTCTGACCACCACCAACACCGAGCGTGATACCGATCTTATCGCGATCGTAGCCTTCAGGCAGTTTGGCATCTTCAAGTACTTCTTTTGCAACGATCAAAGAAAGCAGCTGTGAAGTATCTGTCAGTTCTAGGATATTTGGCGGAAGACCGAACTCCATTGGGTTGAAGTCTACTTCTGGGATGAAACCACCGCGCTTACAGTAAGACTTGTCTGGCGTAGTACGATCTGAATCGTAGTAATCTTCTGGACGCCAGTGCGTATCTGGTACTTCAGTAATCGCATCGATCTTTTCGCTGATAAGATCCCAAAATTTATTCAGGTAGCGAGAGTTTGCAAACATGCTCGCCATACCAACGATAGCGACAGGCATATCTTTAAGGCGTTTATTCAGTCGAGAATCGTCGACTGGTTCCGGTGTATTTGTCTCGGGTTGGCTCATTATGAGTCTCCACTAGAAATCACAGAAAGTGATGTCGTGTTTTGAGGCTGCGCTTTTAAAGCTATAGAAAGAAAATCTGAAACAGACTTAGGGAAGCGCAGCTGAAAATTCAGGTTGCTGAGTGGCGGCAACCAGATAGAAATTCGTTTTTCGAAGTGCGTTGACTTACGAGAGTAGGGGAGGTGTTTCATGTGCGAAGAGAGCATTCGAATGTGAGGGTCATGTCCATTAAAATCCTGTCCAAAGTACTGCTTTTGTGCAAAGCAGGTATCCGCAAAAAAAACGTGTGAATTTGTTTAATGGTTGAGCAGGCTACCCGAGGTGAGTAGTTGATACAATGCTCCCAGCGGCCACTATGATCTGTTCAGACCAGATGAATCGAATGTGTTTTTGATTTTTGTATTTTTATTGTATTTAACTTATTGATATTTAATGGGTATGAATTGTTTTTTAGTGTTTATACTCTATTTTTTGGCCTAGTGAGATCTATGTCAGGTTTTTGTAAGTAAGGTTTAATAGATGACTGTTTAACAAGGCTGAGTGTGATCTATGTTTTAATTTGTTATTATTTTAAAATCAAGTTCCAAGCTCTCATATGAAGGATGTTTCCTTCCCGATTTCTCTATGTTTATAGCAAATCATAGGTGAGTTAAATTTGTTCGTTTTAATGTTTTTTTGATAGCTTGATGAGAGTGATTTTAATAAATGAGTGCTAGAGATATGGGAATACCGATTGTGGATTTGTGGCTTTGCTCCCTGAGTGATTTACATGATGATATCGATAGCGTGTCGTACTTAAAACAGAGGCTCACGATGGATGAGATAGCCAAAGTTGATCGCTATCGAATGCCCTCATCTCAGGTTCAAGCTTTGTACGTTCGTAACTATCTAAGAAAGGTGTTGTCTTGCTATTCTGATTTGAAGCCAGAAGAGTGGCGGTTTGAATATGGCGAGAAAGGAAAGCCAAGTTTAGTCGCCGAACAGCAACTCAAGACGGGGTTAAATTTCAATATTAGTCATAGCAAAGAACATTTGTTGATTGCAGTTTGCCAGATAGAAGGGAAGCAAGTTCAATTGGGTGTTGATATTGAACACGCAAGAAGTTCGACCAATATCGACTCGATCATGAAGCACTACTTTTCAGATAAAGAATTGGCGGATTTACTTGAGCTCAGCAAAGAAGAACAGAGAGAGCGTTTTTTCGATCTGTGGGCGTTGAAAGAGTCGTACATCAAAGCGACGGGTCATGGGTTAGCCACATCGTTGCGAAGCTTTTCGTTCGAATTCTCCAATCTGACGGAGCAAACATTTCCAATTCACGCTTCGGATTTTCAACCAAACTTGCAAGATGAAATTAGATTGTATCGCGAAATTAGGCTACATAATGGAATCAGGTTGGATTTGGATTCTGCTGAACAAAGCGATGTTTCTACAAGTTGGCAATGTTGCCTAGGGCGATTAGATGACCAGTACCGTTTTGCCGTGACCCTTGGTGGAAATTTGCTACCCATGCAGATAGAGATGAGAACCTTTTCGTTGTCTCATCTCTTTTAAGTTAGTTTGGTGAGACGAAGTTAGCTCGTTTCGCCAAGCATCGCTTTTAATACTTCGGCAGGTACGGGCTGCAGTTGCTTGTCTTTATCTAGGCAAACCATTTCGATATCACCAATCACCGCAGGCTTAGTTGCATCTTTGCGCCACACTTCTTGTCGCCATAGCGTTTTGTATTTTCCATCGAGTTCAAAAGAGGTTCGGATGTCGCAGATCTCAGCGAACTCAACTCCATCTTGAAAAGTCATGTTGGCTTTATAGACCGCAAAACCTAATCCTTGCTCATTCCACAATTCTGCCAGTTTATCGCTACCCAAGACATGTTCGCGCGCACGCTCGAAGTATTTAAGAAAGTTCGGGTGATAAACCACACCTGAGTGATCGGTATCTTCATAGTAAATTTGTACTGGGTGATGGTAGATCTGACTCATTGGTATCAACTCTTGTTAAGTAGTGGAGTGGTAAATCTGGCTAAGTTGTGCAGCACTCTACAGGATAGGTTGAAATTACTTCAAGGCATCATCGGCAATGTGGCTCTTGGTCAGACCTCATTCGGCTGTATCCATTAGTGATACGTTGGTCAACTCCCACCCATTTACAAATATTCTATGTGTCATTTCCCACCCATTAAATTTTGCAAACAACTGGCGACTGATGTTGGCAACTATGATGAAGCCTTGTAGTTAAAGGCTTGTTAATGTTTTGTTTCAACGTGGCGCGCTAATTGCCTTAGTGAAAGCACGCAGTTCCCATTGAAGGGCTGCTTTGTTTACTAAGGAGAATAATAATGTTTAAGCCTCTTACCCTACTGTCTGTATCTGCTCTGGCGCTCACCAGTTTTAATGCTGCTGCAAACTGTGACCCTGGTGAAATCGTGATTAAATTCAGTCATGTAACCAATACCGATAAGCACCCGAAAGGCATCGCCGCTTCTTTACTGGAAGAGCGAGTAAACACGGAAATGAATGGCAAAGCTTGTATGCAAGTTTTCCCTAACTCAACACTTTACGATGATAATAAGGTACTGGAAGCCCTGTTAAATGGTGATGTTCAAATGGCGGCGCCATCGCTGTCTAAATTTGAGAAGTTCACTAAGAAATACCGCATTTTTGACCTTCCTTTTTTATTTGAAGACGTAGAAGCCGTTGATCGTTTCCAAAACTCAGAATCTGGTGAAAAGCTGAAAAATGCAATGAAGCGTCGTGGCCTACAGGGTCTAGCGTTTTGGCACAATGGTATGAAACAGATGTCGGCGAACAAACCTCTTATTAGCCCTGAAGACGCGAAAGGTTTGAAATTCCGTGTTCAAGCATCAGACGTATTGGTGGCTCAGTTTGAACAACTAGGCGCTAATCCACAGAAGATGTCTTTTAAAGAAGTATACGGCGGCCTGCAAACTAAGGTTATCGATGGCCAAGAGAACACATGGTCAAACATCTACGGTAAGAAGTTCTTTGAAGTACAAGACGGCGTAACTGAAACCAATCACGGTATCTTGGATTACCTAGTTGTAACGTCAAACGACTTCTGGAAAGACCTACCTGAAGATGTACGTACACAGCTTGGTACTATCGTTCAAGAAGTATCTGAAACACGTAATGCAGAATCTTCAAAAGTTAACCTAGCGAACAAGAATAACATCATCGAAGCCGGTGGTGAGGTTCGTACACTTACGCCTGAACAGCGTGAAGCATGGGTAGCTGCACTTCAACCAGTATGGAAGAAGTTTGAAAAAGACATCGGTTCAGATCTTATCGATGCAGCGTTAGCTTCAAACCAATAACACCGCTAAGGGAGTGGCGTGCATTTCGCCACTCCTTATTAAAACAATTATAAGCGGAGTCAATTATGGAAAAGCCTCAAATGGAACAACCAAATTCTAGCGAATCAGCACTGGAAACCTCTCTTTTTTCCAAAGTCGGAAGAGTTACGGATGTGATTGAAGAGTCATTAATCGCATTTTTCCTTGGCGCAATGACGCTACTTACTTTTGCCAACGTGGTATTCAGATACGCATTCAATGGCAATATCTTGTGGGCACTAGAACTGACAGTGTTCATGTTCGCTTGGATGGTGTTAGTGGGCGCATCTTATGGCGTTAAAAAACACTTCCACATTGGCGTTGATGTCATCATTAACCTTGCCCCAGAAAAGCTACGTAAAATGTATGCGTTAATTGCCGTTACAAGCTGCCTGGCCTTTTCAATCCTACTTCTTATCGGTTCTTGGAATTATTGGTACCCGTTCGCGACCGATCGTGCATGGTATGAGACCGATGATATTCCAATGCCCGAGATGCTTCAGTTTCTTTCTGACTGGATGAATGAAGGTGAGCGATACGAGAAACTGCCACGTTTTATTCCTTACATGGCACTACCTATTGGTATGGCAATGCTGACGTTCCGATTCATCCAAATCGCTTATCAAGTGGCGACGGGCAAGCTTGACCGCATGATTGCAGGCCATGAAGCCGAAGAAGAGCTGGATGCATTGAAAGCTGATGTGTTGGCGGGTTCTGATGAAGACGCGACAGCGGTATTGGATTCGACTAAGCAAAACAAGGCGAATGAGTCGGGTACAAAATCTAACGGTAAGGAAGACTAATCATGGCAATGTTATTTCTATTTTTAATGGTAATTGCTTTCATGTTGGTCGGTGTACCAATTGCGATTTCCCTTGGTTTATCGAGCGTCATATTCTTGTTGATGCACTCTGATGCGTCACTAGCTTCGGTTGCACAAACGCTGTTTAATGCATTTGCAGGCCACTACACACTCTTAGCGATCCCTTTCTTTATCTTGGCCTCTAGTTTCATGTCTACAGGTGGTGTGGCGAAACGTATTATCCGTTTTGCTATCGCAATGGTCGGCTGGTTCCGCGGCGGTTTAGCGATGGCGTCGGTTGTGGCATGTATGATGTTCGCAGCGTTATCTGGATCGTCTCCAGCAACGGTAGTGGCAATCGGTAGTATTGTTATCGCTGGTATGATCAAAAACGGCTACACAAAAGAGTTCGCGGCAGGGGTTATCTGTAATGCGGGTACTTTGGGTATCTTGATTCCACCGTCAATCGTGATGGTAGTTTACGCTGCGGCGACGGATGTATCTGTAGGTCGTATGTTCCTCGGTGGCGTGATTCCTGGCCTGTTGGCAGGTGTGATGTTGATGATTGCTATCTACATTGCAGCACGTATTAAGAAGATTCCTGCACAGCCTTTTGTGGGCTGGGGTGAGATGTTCGCAGCAGCAAAAGACGCAAGTTGGGGTCTGCTACTGATTGTCATCATTTTGGGTGGTATCTACGGCGGTATCTTTACACCGACGGAAGCGGCGGCTGTTGCAGCGGTATACGCGTTCTTTATTGCCAACTTTATCTATAAAGATATGGGGCCTTTCGCTGACAAGAAGAATACAAAGCCTGCTTTGGTTAAGGTGTTCCAAACCTTCTTCCATAAAGATACCAAAGACACGCTCTATGATGCCGGCAAGTTGACGATCATGCTGCTGTTTATCATTGCCAATGCTCTGATTCTTAAGCATGTACTGACAGAGGAACGCATTCCTCAGATGATCACTGAGTCTATGCTTTCTGCAGGCTTAGGTCCGATCACCTTCTTGATTGTGGTGAACGTTCTACTCTTGATTGGTGGGCAGTTCATGGAGCCATCAGGCTTGCTGATCATCGTAGCACCTTTGGTATTCCCAATTGCAATTGCACTTGGCATCGACCCTATTCACCTAGGTATCATGATGGTGGTGAACATGGAGATAGGGATGATAACGCCGCCTGTGGGGCTTAATCTGTTTGTGACAGCAGGTGTCGCCAAGATGTCGATGATGAACGTGGTGAAAGCGGCATTGCCTTGGGTAGGCGTGATGTTCTTATTCCTGATTATCGTAACTTACGTACCTTGGGTATCAACATGGTTACCAACCACGTTGATGGGGCCAGAAATCATCACTAAGTAGGATGTTATGTCATTTTAAAAAGGTGAGGAGGTATTAAACCTCCTCATCAATATTCCTACCGAAGTTCAAGTAAGAGTCGCTCTGTTGATAGAGGGCTCTTTTTGCTTCTAGTTCCGGCGTGTTTAAGTCGACATGTTGATCGATATAATAAACACCGTCGATCTCCATTGTGTCGGTAATTGATGGAACTTTTGTTTTCTCACCCATAACCATTTTCCTATCAACTTTATTGCATAACATCCTGTTAGCGGTTTAAGTATAGGTGATCTTGCTCGCATATCTAATTTAGTTTTCGCTCTGTCGGTATGACTCTTTCGCAAGTTGATGTTTTTGCATCTTGTCATAGAGGGTTTTGCGCGGAAGTTGAAGCCTTTCCATGGTCTCTTTTATACTGCCGTTACACTCAATAAGTGCTTGCTTTAGAGTGCTTTTCTCAAAGTCAGAGACCAACTCAGCTAGCGATAAATGCTGGTTTGATTCAACGGTGTTGTCTGATAAATGAGAAAGCTTGCCTAAAAGTACAAAACGCTCGGCAGTATTACGTAATTCTCGTACATTTCCGGGCCAATCATGAGCTAAAAGTGCGTGCAGTTCTGTTTGTGGAAGTGCAGGGGCTGTTTTGCCATAACGAGCCGCCGCGACGAGCAAGAAATGGTGAAAGAGTGCAGGTATATCTTCTTGGCGACTTCTTAATGGCGGCAAGTCTAAAGTAACTACATTGAGCCGATAATAGAGATCTTGGCGGAAAGCTCCTTCCTCAGAAGCTTTTTTTAGGTCGACTTTAGTTGCAGCAATCACGCGAATATCGAGCGGTACTAATCCGTTCGAGCCGACTCTTTCAATGACTCGCTCTTGTAATACGCGCAATAGTCGTATTTGCGCCTGCATTGGCATGGATTCTATTTCATCTAAGAATAGGGTGCCGCCTTGCGCAAACTCGAACTTACCTACACGTTTGTTTTCGGCTCCCGTAAAAGCACCTTTTTCATGACCATAGAGCTCACTTTCAATCAGGTTTTCAGGAACGGCGCCACAGTTGACCGCAACAAAGTTTTGCTCTCGGCGACTGCTTTGTTCATGCAGAGAACGAGCAACTAGCTCTTTGCCCGTCCCCGTTTCGCCAAACAATAAAATATCGGCGTTGGTATCGGCAACATGAGTGATGATAGAACGTAGCTCTGTCATAGATTGTGTGTCACCAATGATTCTCGGTCCTAGTGCTTTACTCGCCTTCAATGAGCGCTTGAGTTCTTGGTTTTCGAGAGTTAACTGGCGTTTTTCGATGGCGCGTTTGGTCGTCTCAATTAAGCGTTCATTCGCAAAGGGCTTTTCAATGAAATCATAGGCACCGTTATGGATAGCTTGAACGGCCATTGAGATATCACCATGACCAGTGATCATGATGACCGGGATTTCTTTGTCTTTATGCATGACCGTGCTGAGTAGGTCATGCCCAGAAATACCCGGCAAACAGATATCGGTAATGATCACGTGGGGAAGACCATTTTTCTGGATGGCGATCAGCGCAGATTCTGCATCGGGAAAGAATTCGGCGTCAATCTCGGCAAGTTCAAAGCTTTGCTCAATGGCCATTCTTAGATCGGATTCATCATCAATGAAATAGACGTGACACATAGTTTATTCCTTTACTCTTTTGTTCTAATTATCGTTGAGTTTGTTTGCTTGTTTGCTTGTTTGCTTGTTTGCTTGTTTGCTTGTGAAGTTAGCTAATTTAATGAGTTAGCCTTAATCTGCTTGCGCGCGTTCTGTTCGTGCACGGTGCTCATCAGGCACAATTGGGAGTTCGATACTAAAACGAGCGCCACCTTGTGGGCTGCTATCGGTCAACAGTTTTCCGTTAATTCCACCGATTATTTGTTGAGAAATCGATAGCCCGAGTCCAAGACCATTTTTTTTGGTGGTATGGAAGGGTTCAAAAAAACCTCCCGTCGAAGGTGACATAAAGCCGGGGCCATTATCATCAACGTGAATCAACAGAGTTTTTGATTGTTCATTATTTGATTCCCTAATCTCTAACAGGATAGCCAATTGTTTATCTTCTTGATTTTCCATAGCTTGAACTGCATTGGTCAGTAGGTTAATGATTACCTGTTCCAGTTGAATCGCATTGGCGAGCACGCAAGCATTGAAGGTTTCAGGGAGCTCATTTACTTTGACTCGCTCAGTTTTCAATTGCGGTTTCATCAGCTCTTTAGAGGAATGAAGAACAGGCAATATCTGCAATGTGTGTAGCTCTTCCGCCGTGGACTTTTTTGCGAAGGAGCGAAGCTGGTGGCTAATTTTCGCCATACGATCGGTGAGTGATGAAATTCGAGATAGGTTGTCATCAACACGCTCGGTCTTTTCTTTTGCAAGAAACAGTCGGCCGTTATCGGCATAACTGCGAATCGCAGCGAGTGGGTTATTCAGTTCGTGACTGATGCTCGCTGACATTTGACCCAATACCGCTAGTTTAGCGGCTTGGATAAGCTCATCTTGTGTTTGCCTGAGCACCCGTTCTGTTTCGATACGCTGTTTGATCTCGATATGGAGCTCAGAGGTTCTTTCGAGGACTTGAAACTCGAGTTTTTGTTTGGCTTCAGATTGTAGCCTATCGATTTGCGTACGCTTTTGTTGGCGGTGATGGTTGAGTTGCATCGTGAGATAGATAATGGCAAACACTAAACTCAGCACCACAAGGTAAGCGATGAGATCCCACCAAACTAAGTGTGTTGGAGAAAATACTCTGACAGTTAGTTTCGGGTCATCGAGGAAGCGTGATGAAGTAAAAAAACGTTCTTTTACGAGCTGGTGTGGTGATTGAATGCTGCTGGTGGCGCTTTCTAAGTCTCCTGAAAAGTGAAGGCTCTCGATCTTGGTATCAAGGTATTGTCTGCTTTCTTGAATGCGAGTTTTTTGCGCTTTATCTAAAGGTTGAAGGCTTTTGAACAACCATTCAGGCTTGCTCGACATAAAAACAATCTGGTCTTTATCGTCGGCAACAAAAAAACTCTGCTTTCCTTTCCAACTTGCTTCAATCAGTGATAAATCCATTTTTACGACAATCACGCCAATGATTTCGGCCGCGTAGGAGACAGGGTAAGAATAATAATAGCCTCGCTTTCCCGAGGTAGAACCTAAAGCAAAGTACTGGTTTTCATTGCCGAGAATTGCTTGTTGATAGTAGGGACGAAAAGCAAAGTTACGTCCAACGAAAGAGTGTTTCAGGTTCCAGTTACTAGCAGCTATGGTGGTACCGATACTGTCGAGTAGGTAAGTGTCGGACGCTTGAATTACTGTGTTTACGTGCTCTAGATAGCGATTAGTCAGCTCGATTTGCGCGGAATTACTTGGTGAGTGTAGGGCATCGACTAGTTCTTTATCTTTTGAGAGCAGTTCTGGGATATGGGCAAACTTATCCAATTGGCTAGAAATATGAACGGAAAATCGATCTAACTTAGACTGGTGATCATTTAACAAACTTTGATGGCTTGTGCTCCATACCCAGTGACCACCGAGAACCATCAGCAAGACATAGGTGATGAGCAGTAGTAAAGGGATTCTTAAAGCTCGAAACATGAACGCTCTCCGCTAAATTCTAGGTAAACAAATACACCTGTGTTTTCTCGTTTATGACAGCAACTAGCGGTAGTTTTTTCTTAAAATAGAGAGATAACAGATGGTGGTAGGTTAAGGCTTTGTAACGGAGATTGTTGAAAAAGTTATCGACTCTGAGGGGTAAAACAAGAGCAAGATCTCTTTTTAAGGTTTTTAGCAAAAAAAGGCCTCGATTCCCTTGAAAAAGTCGCTATTGTCCCCATTTCTGTTGTGCTAAGTGATGTTTTGATCGTTTTTTTATCATTTAGTTGGACGAATTTAGAGCATTCATCATCAAGCAGAGGCGAACGGCTCGACAGAGATTAAACAGATCGCTAGAATGTCGCGTCTAAAATTTCTGTCCTGAGGCTAATCGGAGATACCTTTCTTGTTTCTGAAAACAAGCTTTGTTGCGTTTTAGTCGGCGTGTGAAGAACGAAGATATCGCTGATTAGTCTGGTGTTTAGTTGAATAATCAATTCAAACATCAATGCTCGATTTTAAATTAGGTGTTCGGATAGAGCACTACACAAGGATGCAGCCAACAACGTCGGCTTTTGAATTAAAGCTAAGTTACGGCTCATATGCTCAGATTACTGAGCCAGTTTTGAGGTTTATATAATGCAAGTTACTGTTGAAACGCTAGAAGGCCTAGAGCGCCGTCTTAATATTACTGTTCCTGCTGCTAACATCGAAGATGCAGTTACAGCTGAACTACGCAACATCGCGAAAAATCGTCGTTTCGATGGTTTCCGTAAAGGCAAAGTGCCAATGAAGATGGTTGCTAAAATGTACGGCAAAGCAGTACGTCAAGACGTGATGGGCGAAGTAATGCAACGTCACTTCATCGAAGCGATCGTTAAAGAGAAAATCAACCCAGCTGGCGCACCTACTTTCGCACCAGTTGAAAACAACGAAGGCGCTGACCTAGTATTCAATGCAACTTTTGAAGTTTACCCAGAAGTTGAGCTGAAAGGTCTAGAAAACATCACTGTTGAGAAACCAGCAGTAGAAGTTAAAGAAGCTGACGTTGAAGAGATGATCGAAACTCTACGTAAGCAACAAGCAACTTGGACTGAAGTTGAAGCTGCTGCTGACGCTGGTTCTCGTGCAACTATCGATTTCGTTGGTTCTATCGACGGTGAAGAGTTCGAAGGCGGTAAAGCTGAGAACTTCCCACTAGAAATGGGTGCTGGTCGCATGATTCCTGGTTTTGAAGACGGTATCGTTGGTAAAACAGCAGGTATGGAATTCGAAATCGACGTAAACTTCCCAGAAGATTACCACGCTGAAAACCTAAAAGGTAAAGAAGCTAAGTTTTCTATCAAGCTGAACAAAGTTGAAGCTCGTGAACTTCCAGAGCTTAACGAAGAATTCGTTTCTAAGTTTGGTGCTGCTGACGGCATTGAAGGCCTTAAAGCTGAAGTTCGTAAGAACATGGAGCGCGAGCTTAAGCAAGCTGTTAAGAACCGCATCAAAGAGCAAGCTATCGACGGTCTAGTTAACGAAAACAACATCGACGTACCTTCTGCTCTAATCGATCAAGAGATCGGTGTTCTACGTCAACAAGCTGCTCAACGTTTCGGTGGTAACACTGAAGCTGCTGACCAACTTCCTCGTGAGTTGTTCGAAGAGCAAGCTAAACGTCGCGTAGTTGTAGGTCTTCTTCTTGGTGAAGTAATCAAGACTGAAGAGCTAAAAGCTGATGATGAGAAAGTTAAAGCTATCATCGAAGAGATGGCTACAGCATACGAAGATCCAACAGAAGTTATTGCTTACTACGAGCAAAACGAGCAAATGATGAACAACATGCGCAATGTCGCTTTAGAAGAGCAAGCTATTGATGCAATCATCGCTAAAGCTCAAGTTTCTGATAAAGAAGTTAGCTTCAACGAGCTAATGAATCAGCAACCTGCTTAATATAGTAATATCTGACGTAGAAGGTTGACGTACGGTCAACAATTCTGCTAACAATGGTCCGTATGATTTAATCATTCGGGCCATTTATTTTAGGGACATAAGAATATGAGCTACCAAGAAAAAAATACAATGCCATCGATTATGGACGCACTAGTTCCTATGGTGGTTGAACAGACTTCCCGTGGTGAACGTTCTTACGATATTTATTCTCGTCTATTAAAAGAACGTATCATTTTCTTAACCGGTCAAGTGGAAGACCACATGGCAAATCTTGTCGTGGCTCAACTGCTTTTCTTGGAATCAGAAAACCCAGACAAAGATATCTATCTTTACATCAACTCACCTGGCGGTAGCGTAACAGCGGGCATGTCGATCTACGACACAATGCAGTTCATCAAGCCAAACGTGAGCACAGTATGTATGGGTCAAGCTTGCTCTATGGGTGCGTTCTTACTAGCGGGTGGTACTCCAGGTAAGCGTCACGTACTTCCAAACTCACGTGTAATGATTCACCAGCCACTTGGCGGCTTCCAAGGCCAAGCGTCTGATATTCAAATTCACGCGCAAGAGATCCTAACGATCAAACAAAAGCTAAACAAACTATTGGCAGAGCATACAGGCCAGCCTCTAGAAGTTGTTGAGCGTGATACAGATCGTGATAATTTCATGTCTGCTGATCAAGCAGTAGAATACGGTTTGGTGGATTCGGTTCTTAATCACCGCGGTCAATAATTGCAAGGCAATTGTTTAACGCAAAGTGATTCAAATTGTTATACACTCAAACATAGAGAGTAAAGGCTAAGAGGTTAGCGAATGACAGACAAAAGCAAAGAGGGTGGTAGCGGTAAACTGCTTTACTGCTCTTTCTGTGGCAAAAGCCAGCACGAAGTTCGCAAGTTAATCGCAGGTCCTTCTGTTTACATTTGTGATGAATGTGTCGATCTTTGTAACGACATTATTCGTGAAGAAATTAAAGATGTTCTTCCTAAGAAAGAATCGGAATCGCTGCCAACGCCGCGTGAGATTCGTGAGCATCTTGACGACTATGTAATCGGTCAAGAATACGCGAAAAAAGTGCTAGCAGTTGCGGTATATAACCACTACAAGCGTTTGCGTAATGGTGATACGACAGCTGAAGGCGTAGAGCTAGGTAAGAGTAACATTCTTCTTATCGGCCCTACTGGTAGTGGTAAAACACTCCTTGCTGAAACATTGGCTCGTTTCCTAGACGTTCCTTTCACAATGGCAGATGCAACGACACTAACCGAAGCAGGTTACGTGGGCGAAGATGTTGAAAACATCATCCAGAAGTTGCTTCAAAAATGTGATTATGACGTAGCGAAAGCGGAACGTGGCATTGTTTACATCGATGAAATCGACAAGATTTCTCGTAAAGCTGAAAACCCATCCATCACGCGTGACGTGTCTGGTGAAGGTGTACAGCAGGCTCTGCTAAAACTTGTTGAAGGCACCGTTGCTTCAGTTCCACCTCAAGGTGGTCGTAAGCATCCACAGCAAGAGTTCTTGCAAGTGGATACATCTAAGATCCTATTTATCTGTGGTGGTGCGTTTGCAGGCCTAGATAAGGTGATTGAGCAACGTGTAGAAACAGGTTCCGGTATCGGCTTTGGCGCAGAAGTGCGTTCTAAAGACGAAACCAAAACTATCGGTGAACTGTTCACTCAAGTAGAACCTGAAGATCTAGTGAAGTATGGTCTAATTCCAGAATTCATTGGTCGTCTACCTGTTACAACAACACTGACAGAGCTTGATGAAGAAGCGCTAATCCAAATCCTTTGTGAACCAAAGAATGCACTGACAAAACAGTACGCTGCATTATTTGAACTTGAGGATACAGAGTTAGAATTCCGCGAAGACGCACTACGTGCCATTGCTAAGAAAGCAATGAACCGTAAAACAGGTGCTCGTGGTCTACGCTCTATTTTGGAGGGTGTTCTACTGGAAACTATGTACGAACTGCCATCTTCAACTGATGTAAGCAAAGTTGTGATTGATGAGTCGGTAATTAATGGTGAGTCAGAACCACTGTTGATTTACAGTAACTCAGATAATCAAGCAGCTGCTGCAGAGTAGGTCTTTTTTAGACCACACGCTCAAATTGAAAAAGGAGGTAAGCAATTACCTCCTTTTTTTTATTCTTCCATTGAATCCAGTCGTTTAAGCCCCATATACTGCTTTATAAGTTAAAGCGGAAGAGAGAAATATATGAACTTGGAACGTTCCGAGCGTATCGAAATCCCCGTGCTACCTCTACGTGATGTAGTGGTTTACCCACACATGGTTATTCCATTGTTTGTTGGTCGTGAAAAATCGATTACTTGCCTTGAGTCGGCAATGGAAGCTAACAAACAAGTACTACTTGTAGCGCAGAAAGAAGCGGACACTGATGAGCCTTCAATCGACGACCTATTTAACGTAGGTACAGTCGCTACCATTCTTCAGTTACTAAAGCTCCCTGATGGTACGGTTAAAGTACTTGTCGAAGGTCAGCAGCGTGCAAAAATCCACCAATTCAAAGAAAGTGAATTTTTCTTAGCGGATGCCGAATACGTTGTTACTTCAGAACTTGACGAAAAAGAACAAGAAGTGGTTGTTCGTAGTGCGATCAATCAATTCGAAGGCTTTATTAAGCTAAACAAAAAGATTCCACCAGAGGTTCTAACGTCTCTGAACGGTATTGATGAGGCTGCTCGCCTTGCTGATACGATTGCTGCGCACATGCCACTTAAATTGGTAGACAAGCAGCACGTTCTAGAAATTTTAGATGTCACTGAACGTCTGGAATTCTTGATGGGCCAAATGGAGTCAGAAATTGACATCCTACAAGTTGAAAAACGCATTCGTGGCCGCGTTAAGAAACAAATGGAGAAATCTCAGCGCGAGTACTATCTGAATGAGCAAATGAAAGCGATTCAGAAAGAACTTGGCGAGATGGACGACGCACCGGATGAATTCGAGACTCTGAAGAAGAAAATCGAAGATTCTAAGATGCCTCAAGAAGCTCGTGAGAAAACAGAGCAAGAACTGCAAAAACTGAAAATGATGTCGCCAATGTCTGCTGAAGCAACAGTAGTACGTAGCTACATCGATTGGATGGTAGGCGTTCCTTGGGCTAAGCGTTCAAAAGTTAAAAAGAATTTAGCGAAAGCGGAAGAGATCTTAAATGAAGATCACTACGGCTTAGAGCGGGTTAAAGAACGTATTCTTGAATACTTGGCTGTACAAAACCGTATCAACAAACTGAAAGGTCCAATCCTTTGTCTTGTTGGTCCTCCTGGCGTTGGTAAAACCTCTCTAGGTCGTTCTATTGCTGCGGCAACGGGTCGTAAGTACACTCGTATGGCGCTAGGCGGCGTTCGTGATGAAGCTGAGATTCGTGGTCACCGTCGTACGTACATCGGTTCTCTTCCGGGTAAACTTATCCAGAAGATGTCTAAAGTTGGCGTTAAAAACCCACTGTTCCTATTAGATGAAATCGACAAGATGTCTTCTGATATGCGTGGCGACCCATCTTCAGCGCTTCTAGAAGTACTAGATCCTGAGCAAAACAACGCATTTAACGATCATTATCTAGAAGTCGATTACGATCTGTCAGATGTTATGTTTGTTGCGACGTCGAACTCGATGGACATTCCTGGCCCTCTTCTGGACCGTATGGAAGTGATTCGTTTGTCTGGTTATACAGAAGATGAAAAGCTGAATATTGCTAAGAGCCACCTATTGGACAAGCAAGTTCAACGCAACGGTCTTAAGCCTCATGAAATTGAGATTGAAGACTCTGCAATCATCGGCATTATTCGTTATTACACGCGTGAAGCAGGTGTACGTAGCCTAGAGCGTGAAATCTCTAAGATCTGTCGTAAAGCAGTTAAAAACATTTTGCTAGACAGCGACCTTAAGTCTGTAACGGTTAACATTGATAACCTGAAAGAGTACTTAGGCGTTCAACGTCATGACTTTGGTAAAGCGGATGAGAGCAATCGTATTGGTCAGGTAACTGGTCTAGCGTGGACTCAAGTGGGTGGTGACCTACTGACAATCGAAACTGAATCAATGCCAGGTAAAGGTAAGCTAACGCAAACCGGCTCATTGGGTGATGTGATGAAAGAGTCGATTCAGGCGGCAATGACCGTGGTTCGCTCTCGTGCTGAAAATCTAGGTATCAACACTGATTTTTACGAGAAACGCGATATTCACGTTCACGTGCCTGAAGGTGCGACACCGAAAGATGGCCCAAGCGCGGGTATTGCAATGTGTACTGCACTTGTTTCTAGCTTAACGGGTAATCCTGTAAAAGCTGAGGTGGGTATGACTGGTGAAATTACCCTACGAGGTGAAGTTTTACCTATCGGCGGTTTGAAAGAAAAACTGCTTGCAGCTCACCGTGGTGGCATCAAAACAGTCTTGATTCCTAAAGACAATGAGCGTGATTTGGAAGAGATTCCAGACAACGTTATTGCTGACTTGAAGGTGATTCCAGTCCAATGGATTGATGAAGTTCTTAAGGTTGCGCTAGAACGAGATCCGTCAGGGGTCGAGTTTGACGTGAAAAAATAGTGATGCGTAGCAAAAATAAGTAAAGAATTACGCTGATAGGCTCGAAAAGGCTTGTCAGCGTTTTTTTTGGACGCTAAGTTATTCGCTAAAGCGGCAATCCCTTTTGCAATAAGGCTTGCGGCGAAATAAAAACCAAAATGGAACGTACAGTCATCGAGATTTAGTCACAGATGACACATAGGGGAAAAACAGTGAATAAAACACAACTAGTAGAATCAATCGCAGAAAACGCAGACATCTCTAAAGCTTCAGCTGGTCGCGCTCTAGACGCTTTCATCGAAGCAGTTGGCACAACGCTACAATCAGGTGACCAAGTTGCACTTGTTGGCTTTGGTACTTTCAGTGTTCGTACTCGTGCTGCTCGTACAGGTCGTAACCCAAAAACTGGTGAAGAGATCCAAATCGCAGAAGCTAAAGTACCTGGCTTCAAGGCGGGTAAAGCACTTAAAGACGCATGTAACTAATTTTTGTTTGCTGGAACCTCGAATGTGAAGAGGGGAAAGCATTAACATGCGTTTACTGTTTGAACAATGATGTTTCATTCTTAGGCAGTATGTGTGCAAAGCACATTGAACTTATTTAAATTATGCGCATCCTACTGATGCGCATTTCTTTTTCTGATAATATCGCGTGAATAGATTTTTATTTTGAAGCCAATGCTTCATATCCGGAGAGCACTTAAATTATGATGGATCGATTACGCGAAGGCGTGAATAGCATCGCGGTAAAAATTATCCTTGGGTTGATTATCCTGTCATTCGTATTCGCAGGTGTAGGCAGCTACATCACCGGTGGCGGTAACAACGCAGCAGCTAAAGTTGGCAACACAGAAATTGCTCGTGGCGAGTTTGAACAAGCTTACCAAAACGAACGTAATCGCATGCAATCTCAACTTGGCGATTACTTCGCTCAAATGCTTGCAGACCCTGCATACGTAGAGTCTTTCCGTAAATCAGTCCTTGATCGCATGATCAACGATGTTCTACTTGAGCAGCAAGCTGAGTCTTTAGGTCTACGAATCAGCGATTCTCAAATCCGTACCATGATTCTAGAAATGCCTCAGTTCCAAACGGCTGGCCAATTCGATCAAGAAGTTTACCAATCAGCACTACGTCGTGCAGGTTTCAGCGCAGAAAGCTTCGCTGAATACATGCGTCGTGACCTAATGCGTAATCAACTTGTTACTGCACTTCAAGGCAGTGAATTTGTTCTTCAAGGCGAAATCGATACTCAAAGCAAACTGATTGCTCAAACTCGTGATATTCGTACTGTGACGCTTTCTGTTGCTGATTTAGCGAAAGACATTGAGCTTACCGACGAGCAGATTGAACAGTACTACTCTGAAAACCCATTAGCTTACACTCGTCCAGAGCAAGCTAAGGTGTCTTACATCGAACTTTCAGCCGAAGCACTTAAGTCGCAGCTTAAAGTGAGTGATGAAGAAGCTCAGAAATACTATGAAGAGCATCTAGATAAGTACTCAACTTCAGAGCAGCGTAAAGTTAGTCACATCCTAGTTCAAGGCGACGATGAAGCGAAAGCGCAGTCCATCCTGGACGAACTCAACGCAGGCGCTGATTTCGCAACGTTAGCGGAAGAAAAATCTGATGACTTCGGCAGTGCTGAAGTTGGTGGTGACCTAGGTTGGATCGAACGTGATGTTATGGACCCAGCATTCGAAGAAGCCGCTTTTGCTCTTCAGAATATTGGTGATACAACGGGTTTAGTTAAATCTGATTTTGGCTACCACATCATCAAGCTAGACGAACTGAAAGCATCTCAAGCTCAGCCTTACTCTGAAGTAGCGGCAGAGATTAAGACAGAGCTTCTAGACCAGCACGCAGTAGACCAGTTCTACGAACAGCAAACTGAATTAGAGAAAGTAGCGTTTGAATTCCCTGACTCTCTAGATGACTCTGCAGAAGCAATTAACGCTAAGATCACAACGACTGATTTCATCTCTCAAGTAGATGCACCAGAAGTATTGATGACGCCTGCTGTTATGCAAGCTATCTTGAGCCCAGAAGTGAAAGAAGACGGCCTAAACTCTGAAGTTATCGAAGTGGCTCCTGAACACGTGATTGTTGTTCGTGTAGAAGAGACTCGTGACGAAACAGTTCTTCCTCTAGAACAAGTGAAGGATCAAGTTGTGGCTGCGCTGTCTGCTGTACAAGCCGAGCAGCAAGCGGTTGAGTTAGGTGTTTCTCTAGTGAACGAACTTAAGCAAGGCAATGAAGCAGTATTAGCGGATAACAACCTTGAGTTCACTGAACTTGAAACAATTGACCGTAACTCTCCATTGGCAGCTTCTGTATTCGCTCTAGCGAAGCCTGAAGGCGGTCAAGCGGTGTTTGGCCAATCTAAAGACCAAGACGGTAACATCGTTGTTGTAGAACTTTCTAAAGTAACGGCTGAAATCGACCCAGCTTACAGCACTCAAATTGGTGCTCAACTGGAACGAGTTGGCAACCAACAAGACCTGACCAACGTACTAAACGTACTTCGTGAAAACGCAGATGTTGAATACTACGTAGTAGGTCAAGGTCATTAAGGTTAGCTTAAACTGGCTAGCAAGATGACTTTGGTCTCTTACTACTGTCAGTCAAAACAAGGCTTTTGCTTTGCAAGTTAGGTTTATCCGATAAATCAGATTTGTGAGCTAACAAACAATCTGATGAAAACAAGATGTATAACAAAGCGGGTCACTTAGGTGACCCGCTTTATTTTTATCTGGTGATTGTGTTATCTGCCGCGGTAAATGCATAAGTTACCTTTTTTGAACAAAGGAACGGTTTATGCGAACAATATATTCAACATTACTTCTTTCATTTCTAATTACTCTGAGTGCTGGAGTGTTTGCTGATAGTCCGACTAAGGCAGAGTTGTACGACGGCATTGAAATCACCGTAAACATCAATAAAGCTACGGCTGAGGAATTATCAGCATTACTTGTTGGTGTGGGTGACAAAAAAGCCCAAGAGATTGTCGATTATCGGGATAAGCATGGTGCATTTACAAAACCCAGTGACTTGGTCAATGTGAAAGGTATTGGCGAGGCTACGGTTGAAAAGAATCGTGAGCGAATTCAACTTTAATTTGGCGGGTTATTGAGGGTTACTTTTTATTCGATAGCCATAACGCCATAGCCATGAAGCCTCCAGCGATAGCACCTGCTAGGTGGGCTTCAATGGCTACTCGAGCATTAATCAGTTCGCCAGTCGTGCTCGAAGGGCCAATAAGCTGCTCCCAAGCGATCTTAGTTATTAATCCCAACACTAGGAGCCAGCTGGACCTCCTGCCGCTCAGCGCTTCATTGAGAGCGAATAAGCCAAATAACCCATGCAAAGTGCCAGATAGGCCAACATAGATCTGAATACTCGAAAACAACAAAGCGACCCCAGTCACTAAACTAATCACAAGCATAGCAAGAGCAAGCGGTTTTTTACTCGGTTGAAACAGATAGCTGATGATCCATAAGCCTGCTAGGTTCATCAGAAGGTGCGAGTAGTTGGTATGTGAAAAGTTTCCTGTTAGGATTCGCCACCATTGCCCCTCGGCAATCGCATTGCTATCCCAAACGACCCAAGCTTGTATTGGCTCAAATTGGAATAAGACGCATAAAAGTGAAGTGAAAATTAATACAGGGTACACATTAAATCCATGTCTCGTTATTGCCCCCAATGCAGCAAGGCTTTGAAAGCTTGTATTTGTCAGTGGGTTACACCACTCGAATCAAATGTTGAGCTTATCATTCTTCAACACCCATCAGAAGAGCATCGTCCGATGGGAACTGCGCGTATCCTCTCGTTATCTCTAAATAACAGTGTGACGTTTGTCGGTGAAGACTTTTCTAACAACGAGCAACTGAACATATTGCTGGCCGATGAACATTATCAGCACGTGATTTTATACCCGAGTGAACATTCTGTTCCTGTTAAGTCGGTAACTTATTCAAATAAAAAGCTACGTGTAATTTTATTGGATGGGACGTGGAAGAAGGCGTTCAAAATGTGGCAGGTATCGAGTAACTTGCATGCGTTAAAAACGGTTCACTTGCCGAAAGACCTCAAGGGTAACTATCGAATTCGCAAAGCACCCAGTGAAAACAGTCTATCCACAGTAGAAGCGGGTTATCATCTGTTGCGCTTGTTAGAAAATGACCGAGACTTTAGCCCTCTGTTAACGGCATTTGACCAAATGATTCAGTTTCAAATCAATCAAATGCCACCAGGTGTCTTCGAGAAAAACTATTTAGATTAAGCTGTTCCCCCGATATTTAAGTGATTGAGCACTTAAAACTCTGTATGAGCTGAAAATAATTGCTGATGTATTTTCTGCGCAAGATCATCAGTCATTGACGAAATGTAATCGGCAATCACGCGCATCTTTCTTGAATCGTCTTGATGTTGTAGCCATTGCTTCTTGATTGGCAGTGGTAACAAACGTTCAGGGTCAGCACTGAATGCTTCAAACATATCCATGATGATCTGCTGGCCCTTGTATTCGATGACCTGAACCTGAGGCACTTGAATAACGAACTCGCTGACAAAGTGTTTCAGCTTATCGAGCGTGCCGTCCATGCTTGGTTCAAGCACTGCATTGTAAGCCAAAAGTACGTTCTCAAAGCTTTCATCAACGCGTTTAATCGAAATACTGGTCAACAGTGCGTTGACTATCCCACCAATCGCATCTTTTCTACGATACTGTTCGCCCGAGAATAGCATCTCTGTAATTGAATCTAAGTGCTTACAAATCCAAGGGTCAGCCATTTCTCTGAGCTGAGGGTATGCAGAATCGACCCATTGAGCTTTAGTCACTGAACCTAGCACAATCGCATCTTCCAAATCGTGTACGCCATATGCGATGTCGTCAGCTAACTCCATGATGGAACAGTCGAGCGACTTATATTTAGTCTTGTTGTGCTCAAGTGGCTCGGTGTGCGACTTTCTTTTTTGCTTTATAAGCTGTCGGTCGTTACTCGAAAGTGGCTCAAGTACCCAGTTGAATAACTCTTCATCGTGGTCATAAATACCTTTTGCTGGCATCCAATCTCGCGCTCGGAGCTGTCGTTGGTGTTTAACAGGTTGAGATTGAGTCTTGGCTTGAACTTCGCTAAGCAGTGAAGGGTATTTGATCAACCCCAGCAAAGTGCGTCGAGATAGGTTCATACCGTGATGTTCGGTATAAGGTTCTAACTGAGTGACAATGCGAAACGTTTGGGCATTACCCTCAAAACCACCGTGGTCGCGCATCATGTAGTTGAGTGCGACTTCACCGCCATGCCCATAAGGTGGGTGGCCAATATCGTGCGCCAAACACAGTGAGTCAATCAAACTGTCCGAGGGTAATAGAACTCGAAACTCTGGCTGCTTTTTCTTCAGTTGAGCGACGATACCTGTCCCAAGCTGAGCGGCCTCAAGAGAGTGAGTAAGGCGAGTGCGGTGGAAGTCGTTGACGGTGGTACCGTGTACCTGAGTTTTGGCTTGTAGGCGACGGAAAGCCGCAGAGTGAAGCACCCGCGCACGATCGCGTTGATACGGACTACGATGGTCATCACGTCTTATTTTATGTTCATCGTCGTTTCTATGTTGCCATTCTTGTTCGAGTTCAAATGGTGGTTCGAGTAGAGAAGTCAAAATAGCACCTATCAATTTGATTTGTTTAGCTAATTACACTCAAGTTATACCTAGCTAGCTGATTTCGTCCAGTGATAATTCAAAACTCGGTGCAAAGGTGGTGAGAAAGTAATCCATTTCTGGGCTTTTACGTTGTTCGAGAGTCTCTTCCAATCTACGTTTGGCTTGCTCGTATTCGTGGTTGCCCGCGCTGAGTTCTTCAAGGCATTTTAGATAAGCACAGATGGTGTCTGCTTGCTTGACGATGCTTTGTTCTTCTTTGCTTGCCGTTCCAGAGATTAAGAAAGGGGCGAAGTCATCTTGGAATTCTTCTGGCAACATCGAAAGCAGTCTTTGCTCTGCTGCTGCTTCTATCTTTTTGTACTCTTGGGCGATGTCCGGGTTGTAGTACTTAACCGGCGTGGGCAAATCACCAGTGAGCACTTCACTGGTATCGTGGTACATGCCAAGCAGTGCAATGTGCTCTGCGTTGAGTTGACCATCAAACTTTTTGTTTTTGATCAATGCCAAGGCGTGCGCGACGAACGCAACCTGTAGGCTATGCTCTGAAATGTTTTCGCTTGAGATTGAACGCATGAGAGGCCAACGCTGGATAAGCTTCATGCGTGCTAGATGGGCAAAGAAATGGCTTTGTTTCATAATCGTCCTTTCTAAACTGTGCTCCACTCGCAATAGTTTTCTCACAAATAGTGCGAGACAGCGGGTACAAAAAAGGCTCCTAAACAGGAGCCTCTTAAGCATAGAAGCGAATGAATACAAATTAAAGTCTTTTAAAACAGTAAATTGTAGTCATTTTTCTTTGGGTTCATTAATCACTAGTGATGTCATCTTGGCTGTAAGTCTGCAAGAAGCGCTCTAGACGACCAATCGCGATTTCTAGATCTTCGATGTGCGGTAGAGTCACGATGCGGAAGTGATCCGGTTTCGGCCAGTTGAAGCCAGTACCTTGAACTAATAGCACCTTCTCTTGCTTAAGGAAATCGAGCACGAATTTCTGATCGTCTTTGATGTTGTACATGTTGGTGTCGATCTTAGGGAACAGGTACATCGCGCCTTTTGGTTTCACACAAGAAACGCCAGGGATTTTGTTGATCAGTTCCCATGCACGATCACGCTGTTCAAGCAATCGACCACCCGGAAGAATCAGTTCGTTGATGCTTTGATAGCCACCTAATGCGGTTTGTATTGCATGCTGCATTGGTACGTTGGCACACAAACGCATAGAGGCGAGCATCTCAAGCCCTTCAACGTAGCCTTTCGCGATGTGTTTTGGACCGGTTAAGAACATCCAACCACCACGGAAACCACATACGCGATAAGCTTTAGATAGGCCGTTGAAAGTGACCATTAATACATCTTCAGCAAGTGTAGCCACTGATGTGTGTACAGCACCGTCGTAAAGTACTTTGTCGTAGATTTCGTCGGCAAAAATAATCAAACCGTGTTCACGAGCAATCTCAACAACTTGTAATAAGAAATCACGACTGTATACCGCGCCCGTTGGGTTGTTCGGGTTGATAAGAACGATACCGCGAGTTTTTGGTGAGATCTTCGCACGCATATCATCTAGGTCTGGATACCAATCGGCATCTTCATCACATAGGTAATGAACCGGTGTACCACCAGAAAGCGCAACAGATGCTGTCCATAGTGGGTAGTCCGGAGCGGGAACTAAGATTTCATCACCATTATCAAGTAGCGCCTGCATAGACATAACGATAAGCTCTGACGCGCCGTTACCAATGTAAACGTCCTCTACATCGAGGTTACGCAGACCTTTTTTTTGATAATGCTGAACAACCGCTTTGCGGGCTGAATAGATGCCTTTTGAGTCGCAGTAACCCTGAGATGTCGGCAGGTTGCGGATAACGTCAACAAGGATTTCATCAGGGGCGTCAAAACCAAATGGGGCGGGGTTACCAATATTAAGTTTCAGTATTTTATGCCCTTCTTCTTCCATGCGCTTAGCATGTTTGAGTACAGGCCCCCTGATTTCGTAGCATACGCTGTTGAGTTTTGACGACATCCCGATATTTTGCATTGCCGATTTCCTGAAATTAATTTAAATACTTTATTAAAGTACCGCAAAATGGGGTTTGATAGAATAAAAATCTGATGAATGTCGCATTTCAGTGTCACGTTTGGTCTTTTTTTTGTCGCTATTATCTAAATTTTAATTAATCGCTTTTGTGGTTGTTCGCTAAGATGAATAAATACGCTGAATCGCTTAGAATCACAGGAATGTTCAAAAGATTTTATACATTCTTGATCTAAGTGGGTGCTGCCCATAAAGTATCAAACTAATATAATAATAATTTAGATGTGAACGAGGTCGATTTGTCACATTTCCAGCAAACTATCTCCGCTTTGATTGAGCGAGTACAAAATGCCCAAGCAAGCGAAGTTCGTTGTGTTGAAGTTCTAACGCAAAAACCATCGTTTGCATTCATTGAATGGCTTCATGCTCAACCGCTCTTTCCTAAGTTCTACTGGCAGTCGCGTGACACTCGTGAAGAGGTCGTCGCACTCGGTCAACTGCATACTTTTTCCGATCCCGCTCCGGCATACGCTATTCTTGGCGAAGACCAACGAATTTGGGGCGGACGTTCGTTTGATGGACATACCGCAAAGAACCGTCGTTGTATGGAATCGTTTTTCTTCCTTCCTCAGGTTGAATTGATCCGTTTTGACGATACATGGTCGTTAGCCGTTAATTTGTCTCCTGATCGTGTCGCTGCTATTAATGCTTTGAACAAGCTTTCGGTTGAAGCGGCGATATTGGCTCCTTTATCTGCGCATATCGAACAGATTCAACATGTTCCAGAAAGAGAACAGTGGGACAGCTTGGTCGATAAAGTCCTGAAGGGCATCAGCGATGAAGAGTACAAGAAAGTCGTTTTGGCTCGTAAAACCACGTTGCAGCTTGATGCGCCGATTTGTGCTGCGCAATTACTTAAAGCCAGTTATCTGCAGAATCATCACAGCTTTCACTTTATGTTGGTGTTGGATTCGAAACACAGCTTTATCGGTTCGACGCCAGAGCGTTTATATAGCCGACATGGTACGGAGCTTGATACCGAAGCACTTGCTGGAACTATTGGTCGTGGGGAGAACGCAACCGAGGATATGGAGCTAGCCAATTGGCTTTCTCAAGACAGCAAAAACCTCAATGAAAACCAATATGTAGTCGACGATATCATTGAGCGTTTGACGCCTCATTCCCAAACGGTGCATGTTGAAAAAGATGCCCGTCTTGTGCGTCTGCGTAAGGTGCAGCATTTGAAGCGTAATATTCACGCTCAACTTAATAATGGTATCAACGGTGTGCAGTTGCTTGCTGCATTGCAGCCGACTGCGGCGGTTGCTGGTTTACCGCGTAAAGAGGCGATGGACTTCATTCTTGAACATGAACCATTTGCGAGGGGTTGGTATGCGGGTTCAGTTGGTTATATCAGCCATCGACGAGCAGAATTTTGTGTCGCGATTCGAAGTGCTTTGGTTGTAAACGATCAAGTACAACTGTTTGCGGGCGCGGGGATCGTGCCAGGATCGGTTGCCGAACATGAGTGGCAAGAGTTGAACAAGAAGATGTCGACTCTCCTGAGTTTGATTTCAGACCACCCACCCTTGGGTGTGGCGTCATGAATCACGACCAAGCCGTATTAAATAGAGTTTGGTGTAACACGCTACTTGAAGAGCTAGCACGCAACGGTGTTGAACATGTTTGTGTTGCGCCGGGCTCTCGCTCAACACCGTTAACTCTCGAAGCTGAAGCTAATCCTAAGTTAACCTTACACACGCATTTTGATGAACGTGGTCTTGGTTTTCTTGCGCTGGGCTTAGCAAAAGCCAGCGATAAGCCAGTTGCAGTGATTGTTACTTCTGGTACTGCTGTTGCAAACTTGCTGCCAGCGACGGCTGAATCTGGGCTGACACGAGAGAAGCTTATTTTGCTAACTTCTGATCGGCCAATTGATTTAGTCGATTGTGGTGCCAACCAAGCTATTCAACAACAGGGGATTTTTTCTTCCCATGTTGAAACGGCCTTAAATCTCCCAAGCCCAACGACACGAATTTCTTTGAATTGGCTTCTGACATCCGTTGATAAAGCACTCGCTAAACAACGCAGTGTCGGCGGAGCCATTCACATCAACTGCCCGTTTCCAGAGCCACTTTATTCAGCCAACAGTGCTGAGATATATGCTGACTACACAAAGAGTGTAGTGGGGTGGAACACTTCAACAAGCCCTTATTCTAATACTTGTCTGCCAAATCATTTTAATGTTCACCCAGTCGCGCCTGGCGATTATGTGACACGCAAAGGTGTCGTGATTATTGGCTCTATTGACAAAAAAGCGGCGAAGAAAGTACAGCAGTTCGCTTCTACTTTGGGATGGCCGGTATTCTGCGACCCTCAATCAGGTATCACAAGTGATTGGAAGCATTATGATCTGTGGATGCAGATTGACGTAGCGAAAGAACAACTTAACCAATGTGATTTCATCCTTCAGTTCGGTGAGCGCATTGTATCCAAGCGGCTCAACCAATGGCTTAAGTGGCAAGCTGTATTGTTCGATGCATCTCAATACATTGTTGTGTCACCAGATACACACCGTATCAATCAAGATCATCTGCCTCAAACTCACATTGGTGCAGATATAGAATCGTGGGTGTCCGAGCAGCATTTACCTACCTTGTTAGGTCAACATGCAGGTTGGGCGGCACCTTTGGTAGAAATCGCGAATACCGTTCAACAATTGGCGCTGGCACAGATATCTAACAACGACCAACTGACCGAGCTGAGCGTTGCCGTTGATTTGTCGACTAGACTTAAAGACAGAGAGTTGTTTGTGGGAAACAGCTTGATGGTAAGGCTGGTGGATATGCTGTCATCAATATCTGCGAATCAAGTTTACAGTAATCGTGGTGCATCGGGCATTGATGGCTTGGTGGCTACAGCTGCGGGTGTAGTGAAAGCCAACCAGAATCCCTTATTGATGTTGATTGGTGATACTTCTTTGTTGTATGACCTCAACTCACTGGCTCTGCTTACTCACAATGTAACGCCGATGGTTATTGTTGTGACCAATAATAACGGTGGCGCGATCTTTGACTTGTTGCCCGTTCCTGAGCAACAAAAACAATCTCTATATCAAATGCCTCATGGTTTCGGTTTTGAACATGCCGCTGCGCAATTCCAGCTCGGTTATGCTGCGCCTGAAACCTTGAATGGGTATCAAACAATCATCGAACAACATTTCGAACAAGGTCAAGGTACCTTGATCGTGGAAGTTAAGACGCCTCCCGAACAAGCGTCTACTTTACTGAAACAATTCAGTTCAATGCTCACCGAGGCACTAGCCTAAGGACTTTACATGCTTTACTCCAATTATTACCCAGCTTCAAAAGTATCTTCTGATAAACCTTTGCTTGTTTTTTTACATGGTTTACTCGGAAGCGGGGATGATTGGAGCGCATGTCATCCATTCCTAGAGGACTTTCCTCGTCTTTGCATAGATTTGCCCGGGCACGGACAAAGTCGCTTTATCGACCCGGTAGGCTTTGACCATTGCTGCAAGAAAATCGTTCAATGCATTACTTCTCAGCTTGCTCTTAACGATCTTCCTGCAGACTATCCTATCGTGGTTATTGGTTACTCGATGGGAGGTAGGCTCGCTATGTATGGGGTGACAAGCCCTTGCTTTGAAACACTTAACCTAGAAAAAGTTATCATCGAAGGTGGCAATTTTGGTTTGGAGTGTGATGAAGAAAGAGCGCAAAGGTTAGTACATGATACGCAATGGGCGGTTCGCTTTGCACAGCAGTCGATTGAAGATGTTTTAGACGATTGGTATCAACAAAGCGTCTTTTCTTCACTAAATCATGAGCAAAGACAAACTTTGGTCATAAAGCGTAGTGGTAACCTTGGAGTATCCGTAGCAAATATGTTGTTATCGACTTCATTAGCTAAGCAACCAGATTTACGTGCCACATTAAAATCTCATGAGCATCAATTGCATTATGTGTGTGGTGAAAAAGATCGTAAATTCATGGAGCTAGCTGATAATAGTGGCTTTGAATATAGTCAGGTTGATTACGCGGGTCATAATGTTCATTTTGAACAACCAGAGCTGTTTTCGAACCTGATTATTGAATGCATCGCCAGTCGTCGCTAATTTGACTGAGCAATTATCTCGTATAAAGCACTATCAAAAGCAAAGCAACACCGTCACGACTATTCGATAGTCGTGGTCTCTAATAGAACAATGGGAATCACCATGGCTAAAACAGTAGGCATCACAGAAGAAGAACTTTACGCAGCCGTTAACTGGCGCGATGAAAGCAGTCAATTTGAAGATATTCAGTACCACAAATCTGACGACGGTATTGCGAAAATCACGATTGCGCGTCCTCAAGTGCACAATGCGTTCCGTCCACAAACCGTAAAAGAGATGATCAATGCACTGGCTGACGCTCGTTACGACGAGAAGGTTGGCGTAATCATTTTGACAGGTCTTGGTGAGAAAGCGTTCTGTTCTGGTGGTGACCAAAGTATCCGTGGTGATTACGGCGGCTATCAAGATGATTCAGGTACTCACCACTTGAACGTATTGGATTTTCAACGCCAAATTCGTACTTGTCCAAAACCGGTTATCGCAGCGGTATCCGGCTGGGCAGTAGGTGGCGGTCACGTTCTTCACATGATGGCAGACCTGACTATTGCAGCTGAAAACGCGCAGTTCGGTCAGACGGGTCCTAAAGTGGGTTCATTCGACGGCGGCTGGGGTGCTTCTTACATGGCTCGTATCGTTGGCCAGAAGAAAGCGCGTGAAATTTGGTTTTTGTGTCGTTTCTACGATGCTCAAGAAGCATTGGACATGGGCCTAGTAAACACAGTTGTACCTGTTGCTGATCTAGAAAAAGAAACCGTTCGTTGGTGTCGTGAAGTACTTCAACACAGCCCAATGGCGCTGCGTTGTCTAAAAGCGGCACTCAATGCGGACTGTGATGGCCAAGCTGGGCTTCAAGAGCTAGCTGGTAACGCAACAATGATGTTTTACATGACAGAGGAAGGTCAAGAAGGCCGAAACGCATTCAACGAGAAACGTCGACCTGATTTCGACAAATTCCCGCGTAATCCATAGTCTTTTCCTCTTCAGAATGAGTCGCTAATAGCGGCTCGTTTTGTTTAATGCTCTCGTTTTTTAGGAAATCTAATGAACTCAGTGAATTCTCAGCGCCAAGCTAAACTCTATCGTTATCAATTGCCTATGGATAGCGGTGTGATACTTCGTGATAATAAGTTGAGCGAAAGAATGGGTTATATCATCCAACTTGAGTGCGATGGTAAATCGGGTTTTGGCGAAGTTGCTCCGTTACCGGGCTTTAGCCAAGAAGATGTCGAACAAGCTGGCATCCAGCTTCAACACGAATTAGAGCTTTGGAGCCACAATAATCCTCAAACGTCGTTTGAAGAGCTATATCCTTCTGTCGCGTTTGGCCTTTCAATGGCGATGATGGAGTTACGCGGTGATCTCAACGCTGAAGGTAATTATCAAGCTGCGCCTTTGTGCACAGGAGATCCGGATGAGCTGATTCCTGTTCTCAATGGGATGAAAGGCGAGAAGGTTGCCAAGGTAAAAGTGGGCCTTTATGAAGCCATTCGTGATGGCATGCTGGTGAGCTTATTCCTTGAATCAATTCCTGACTTAAGTTTGAGGCTAGATGCTAACCGTGCGTGGAAGCCAGAAAAAGCGAAGCAATTTATTAAGTACATTTCGCCGTCGTTGCGTCAACGCATTAGCTTTATTGAAGAGCCTTGCCTGAAACCTGAAGACAGCTTGGCATTTGCTATCGACCATGGTGTGGCAATTGCGTGGGATGAAACATTACAAGAAGCGGTAAGAAGCCCAGAGTTTGATCTAAGTGACCTAACTGGTGTTAAAGCTGTAGTGATCAAGCCAACTCTTATTGGTTCTGTAGAGCGTTGTGTAGCAATCATTGAGCGAGCACAGCAACTTGGGATTAAACCTATATTGAGTTCAAGTATAGAGTCTAGTCTAGGTCTGACGCAGATTGCTCGTTTGGCCCAGCAGTATCTACCAAACGAAGTACCGGGACTTGATACGATTGGCTTGTATCAGCAGCAACTAGAAGTCTCTTGGCCAGGTTGTGAGCTTCCAGTTTTAACTCTTGAGCAGCAGCAATTGATTTGGTCTTCTTAGACAAAGCTATTGTGCGGTACGTTTTACGAGCTAGTTGAATGGCGATTTAATTAGCTCGGTCGGTTCTTCATTTATTTTTCGGTTATTCTATGATGCGCCCACAATCTATTCATCACCCGTTCTGGGTACAGTGGGCGCAACAGAACCCACATCAAACAGCGTTAGTGACTCCTGACCGAAATTGCACTTGGCTGCAAGTATCAACGTTAGTGAGTGAGTACCAACAACAGTTGTCTCAACAAGGCCTATCTAAAGGTGATGTACTGACGATTGCCGGTAAGAACCAAGCTGAAGTGATTCCAGTGTATCTTGCGGCCTTAAATTTAGGTGTGGTTTGTGCGTTTACCATGCCTCAGCCGAAAGCTCGTTTAACGCAGAAGCTTGAATCCCTTTATGGCCAATCAGATAGGCGATACCTGTGGTTATTAGATAGCTGTGGGCTAGATCATTTTGATGCTGTTGAACTCAAGACTATATTGGTAACGTTGCCTTGCTTGAACGAAGTTAAGGTCGATGATGATGACAAACCAAAAACACCGGAAAACGTACACTTTGGTCCTCAATCTTTAGCGAGCATCGTATTCACTTCTGGCTCTACCGGAAACCCGAAGGCGGTGGCGCACACGTTGCAGCAACACTTATGTTCAGCTCAGGGCTTACTCGACGTTTTCCACTTTGAACAAGCTGATACATGGCTACTTAGCTTGCCGATGTACCACGTATCGGGATTAGCGATTGTCCATCGTTGGTTGGCGGCTGGTGGCTGCATCAAAATAGGGTCAGGTAAGCTTGAGACAGACATCGAAGGTTGCAGTCATGCCTCATTAGTGGCTACTCAGCTACATCGATTACTGAAGAGTAAACAAGCACTTAATTTAACTCATGTGTTGTTAGGTGGGAGCCATATCCCAGAAGCGCTAGGGCTTGAAGCTCAACAAATGGGTATCGAAACTTGGCTTGGATATGGCATGACAGAAGCGGCTTCGACAGTGACCGCGAAACCCATCGATGGCACCAAAACGGCAGGCTTTGTTCTCGACCAACGCCAATTGAAGATTGAAGATCAACGTATCTATATTGGCGGTAATACACTTGCTTCTGGTTATTACTATCAAGGTGACTTAACGCCACTGGTGGATGACCAAGGTTGGTTCGACAGTAAAGATCTTGGTGAGTGGGTTGGCGAACAAGTGTCGATTATTGGCCGTGCAGATAATCAATTTATTTCTGGAGGTGAGAATATTCACTGTGAAGAAATTGAGCGAGCACTTAATCAATTATCTGCAATCAATCAGGCGTTTATCGTTCCAATTGAAGACGATGAATTCGGATTTCGACCTGTCGCTATTCTAGATTGTACGGATTTACCACCCAAAGAATGGTTTGCCGAGCAATTAAATGGCCGTCTTGAACGGTTCAAATTTCCTGTCGAGTACTACCATATGCCAGAGCAAGAACAGCAAGGTATTAAGGTTTCGCGCACAGTGTTGGCACAGTGGTTACAGCAGATACGTTCTAAATAGAACTGAGAACAATAAAATGAAGCGCAATACACGGTGACTAGTCGTAATTGCGCTTCAGGGGGTTGTGACGGTGGTGAAGCCGTCACAAATTCTTAGTATTTCATCTGGTCATTAAGGTTTTTTATCTTTCCATCTGGTTGCTTAACTTAAGCAAGAGCCTTCTTCATTTGTTCAGCGACCTTATCGACCTTACCTAGGCCAATGATAACTTGTAGGCCACCTTTACCAACAGGTACCACACCTGCCGCACCTAGTTTCTTCAGTTTGTCACTATCAGCTGCCCCTGAGTCTTTTACAGTTAAGCGTAGGCGAGTAATACAGTTATCTACTTCTAGAATGTTGTCTGCACCGCCGACGGCTTCAATGTAGCCATTGGTTAGGTTAGCCAGTGCTTCTGGAGTTTCTAGCTCTTTTTCTGCTTCCATCTCTTCACCACGTCCCGGGGTTCGCAGGTTGAATTTAATGATAGCGAAGCGGAAAATGCAGTAGTAAAGCGCGAAGAATACAACACCTTGAACTAAGAGCATGTACCAGTTAGTTGCTAGTGGGTTTTGGCTTGATAGTACTAGGTCAACGAAACCAGCAGAGAAGCCGAACCCTGCCATCCATTCCATACTTGCTGAAATGTAAAGCGATAGACCTGTCAATACTGCGTGCAATAGGAACAATACTGGTGCTAGGAACATGAAACTGAACTCTAGCGGCTCTGTGATACCGGTGAAGAATGAAGCCATGGCCGCTGCAAGCATGATTGCAAATACTTGGTTCTTGTTTTCCGCATCGGAGCAGTGGTACATCGCTAATGCCGCAGCGGGTAAGCCAAACATCATGATTGGGAAGAAGCCCGCTTGGTACATGCCTGTTTTACCCGGAATGCCCGTACCGTTAGCGATAGATTGTGCGCCGCCTAAGAAGGTTGGAATATCATTAATGCCTACAACGTCGAACCAGAACACAGGATAAAGAGCGTGGTGCATACCAACTGATAGGAACAGACGGTTGAAGAAGCCAAATAGACCAGCTCCCACAGCCCCCATACCTTCGAGTTTAATACCCAAAACGATTAAAGAGTCGTACACAGCTGGCCAGATGTATAACAGAGCAAAAGAGAGAGCCATACCTGCGATTGAAGTCAGGATAGGAACCAAACGTTTACCGCTGAAGAAGGCTAATGCTTGAGGAAGTTCTACGGTTGAATAACGATTATAGATTTCAGCAGAAATGATACCAACAACGATGCCCACGAATTGGTTGCTGATTTTGCCAAATGCCGCAGGCACTTCACTGAGTTCAACATTCATTAATTGAGCAACAGAGCCCGGAGCAAGAAGTGTGGTGACGACAAGGAACATCACAAAACCAGATAATGCGGCAGAGCCATTTTTATCTCGACTTAAGCCAAATGCGACACCTACCGCGAATAAAACCGCCATGTTGTCGATGATAGCACCGCCAGATTTGATCAAGAATGCGGCTAAAATACTTTCTGAACCCCATCCCACAGGATCCAACCAATAGCCGATCCCCATAAGGATTGCTGCAGCTGGCAGTGTGGCGACTGGAACCATTAATGCCTTACCTACTTTTTGCATATACCCGAGTATATTCATATGTACCCCTAAGTTTGTAATTAATTTTTTTAATGTTCCTGATCGTCAAAGCGTGGAACCAAATGTTGATCGAAGCAGGATTTTAAGCAACTGTGGGTATTAGAAACTTATTTCTTGATGCAAACAAACGAAACGGGTAGTAGTATGAATTAAAATTTTTAATGCATGAGTTCGTATGGCTAACCATCAATCTTTACTGAGAAACCTTCATACTTTTAATGTCGCTGCCGAGAACATGAGCTTCACACTGGCGGCGAAAAAATTACATCTCACGCAAGGTGCAGTAAGCCATCGGATTAAAGTATTAGAAGGAGAACTCGGTTTTAATTTGTTTGTGCGAGGAACTCGTAAGCTTGCGTTAACTGAAGAAGGTCAGCGTTTTAAACGAACCTTGTCGAAGTCGTTAAGTTCTATTTTTGGTGAGATTGAAGACATTACTAACACAGACTTGTACGGACAGATCAATATTGGTACGAGCCCTGCATTTGCTAACAGTTGGTTATTGCCAAGACTGGCTGATTTTAAACAGAGATACCCTAAGTTTAATCTCAACATTTTCTCGCAAGAGGAGCAGGATTTTCATCAAAACCACTTAGATGTTGCTATTTATTATGGTGCTGAAGACCTCAAAGATATGCACCGACAACGCTTGTTTGGTGAAAAGTACATACCGGTATGTACACCGAGTTATGCTGCTGAACACAATATCTTTGATGATGGAGTAGAGTCGTTACATAGGATTAATTTTATACATGCATTGGGGTCCGATGTTTGGCAACGATGGATTAAGCACAACGGTTTGGATGTTGATCTGTATGATCAGTTTTATTGCGTGAGTCATCGAGATATGGGTGTAAAGAGTGCACTGTACAATATTGGTGTTGCGATGGGACGCTATCACTTTGTTAAGCAATATATAGAGACGGGTGAACTGATCACGCCTTATCCGAGTATGGATACAGACAAAGGATATGATTTAATCTGTCCGTTAGGCACTGAAAAACGGCCTAAGGTCAGAACTTTTATTAAGTGGTTAGAGGGTCAATCGGACTAGTTTAGTTAATTTAGCAATTAGATAGTTCAAAACAGAATTTATTATCTTTATAACCATCCATCATAATAAGCCCTATAAAGAACGGATTATAGAATAAGGTCTTATTATGAAAATCGCCCTCATTGTTGCGGTCTTACTGCAGATAGGCCAAGCAGTAACATCGTCGGGATTGACTCGATCATTAGCTGAGCTTACCGCATTTGTATTGGTTGTAGTGCTTGTTTTGATGAAAAAAGAGAGCAAAAAGAGTGATAAGCCCCTGTTTGATTAGTGACTGCTTCGAGCACAGATACTTAAGTAACATTAGATCCTTAAGCAACAATGGATGCTTAATTAACAACAGGTGCCTAATTAACAAAAGATGTTTAAGCAACCATAGATACTTAGGAAATAAACGATAAAGGCAAAGCCCATTGGAGCTTTGCCTTTTTATTTTTCTCGTTAGCTTGTTGCAAGCTAACCAATAGATAGCGTTTCCCTTCGCATTAGACGAGTGTTAACCACGCTAATGACCCAGTAGAAATCATTACCCACATCGTAATACCAAACATTAACGGTTTTGGTCCTGCTGCTTTGAGCTTCTCAACTGAGATACCACAACCGATCAAGAACAGGCACACTACGAGTGCACGTTTAGATATATCAAAAATTCCCTGGTAGACCATCTCAAATTGCGGCAATAAGTCGCTAACGGCGATAGCGGCACAATAGAAGAAAATGAAATAAGGGACTGTAATTTTCTTTTGATCGTTCTTAAAAATCATTGCACTGATCAGCGCGATTGGGATGATCCAAAGTGCACGAGCTAGCTTGAGTGTTGTTGCTGTCGTGAGTGCCTCTTCGCCATACGCCGATGCTGCACCGACAACCGAAGAAGTATCATGAATTGCGATTGCCGCCCATGTACCGAAAGTTTGCTGGCTTAGCTCAAGAGCATGGCCAATCATAGGGAATAAGAACAGAGCGACTGAGTTCAATACGAACACAGTGGCTAATGCCAAGCCAATTTGCTCATCGTCTGCTTTGATTGCAGGAGCGACCGCTGCGATAGCGCTACCACCACAAATAGCGGTACCAGAAGAGATAAGGTAGCCCGTGGTGCGATCCAATCCCATACGTTTTGCTAAGAACCACCCAATGACCAACGTGCCAATGATCGTTGTGACAATCAAGCCAATGCCATCACCTGTTACCGCCAGTGCCTTTTCAAACTGGATGCCAAAACCTAAACCAACAATCGAGTAGGCCAATAGCTTCTTCGTTAACTTGCCGACTTCTAAGTGCTCAGGTACCAAGCCTAGACTCGCCAATAGGAAGCCAATAACAAGCGCAGTCGGTGAGCTTACCCAAGGGGTTAAGCAAAATAGAGCAGCAATATAAAATGGAACAGACTTTTTTAAATTCATTATATTTAGGTTGTCATTTATGGTTATGGCAGCGTATTGGAAGACTATACGCTTAACTCAATGGTAAGTAAGTCTAAATGAATTGAACAAACGTTAAGTAAAACTTAACGCTTGTTCATGGATATACTCTTCCATCGATATAGATGCGGCTGGATGTTACTCGGTTGGATGCGGCTTCATAAATGTTGTCTAGAGAACTCGTTATTTAGCGATATTAACTATTTAATCATTCAACTAATCGCTGCTTAGTTTACTTAACTTAGCGGTTTGAGCCTCGAAGATCTGTAACAGCCTGGCGGAGTGTCTCGCAATTTGCATCTTTCGGTAGAATAGGTTCGCCAGCTTCTATCTCTAGCTTCGTCCAAAAACGGGTTGGTAAGCCTTTGCACGCTCTTCCTTTGAAACGGCTGAAGTAGCTGCCCCACAATCCTTTAAGTGCCATTGGAATGACAGGGACTGGAGAGCGTCTGATGATGAGTTCCATACCACGCATGAATTCGGCGACTTCTCCGTCTGAAGTAAGCTTTCCTTCTGGGAAAATACAGACGATATGCCCTTCACGCAGTACATCTTCAACATCTTTGAAGGCATTACGCATCGAACTACGATTTGTTGATGAGATAGGAATAACTCCAGCTCGTCTCAAGAAGCGTCGCAATGGTGGAAGCTTTGCATAGTCTTCTTCCATTACAAAACGGATAAGGCGAGGACAAACGGCACTCAATAATAATGCATCCATATAGCTCACATGGTTACATACGATGAGTGCTCCACCTTTCTCTGGTAGGTGATGTAGGTTCTTATGCTTTACACGGTACATGGTGTGAGTGACTACCCATGTGAAAAAACGGAACGCATAGATAGGTACTTGATAGAAAAGGTAAAACACAACTAACGTGTTAAACAGTGCGAGTAATACAAACAGTTGCGGAATCGAAAGTTCAAGAACAGTTAGGCAGATGATACCGAGAACGGCGCTTCCCACCATGAATAGTGAGTTGTAGATGTTGAGCCCTGCGATCACCTGTGCACGCTCGTTTGGTTTGGCACGCAACTGCATTAAGGAATAAAGCGGAACGATGAAGATACCACCTGATATACCTAATAATAAGAGGTGAAAAAATAGTGGCCACAGCTCAGAATACGTCACGAATTGGTGGAAAGAGCTAAAATCAGGCAGTGATTCGGGAATCGATATTGCCATCAACAAGCCAAATATTGAGATACCAAGGCTGCCTATTGGCACGATACCGATTTCAATTCGATGATTAGATAGTTTATCGCAAGCCAAAGACCCTATCGCAATACCTACCGAAAACAGCGCCAGTAAAAACGCAACGGAGCTTTCTGTGCCATTTAAATGCAGCTTGGTGAAATTGGGGAACTGAGTTAGGTAAGCTGCACCAAGGAACCAAAACCAACTAATAGACATTAATGCTTGGAAAGTAGGGCGATCTTTTTTAGCAATAGCCAGTGTGGTGCGAGTTAGTTTCACTGGCTGCCATTTCACTTTTAGATCTGGAGCATTGCTTGGCGCTTCAGGAATAAAGCAGCTTGATACGTACCCAAGAACAGCAAACAAAACAATACACACAGCGGCAATAAGCTTTGAGCTCTCTTCTGACGCGATAACCCCCGCGCCTAGAGTGCCAATCAGGATCGCTAAGAATGTGCCTGTTTCGACTAACGCATTGCCGGTTACTAGTTCTTTTGTCTCTAACTGTTGAGGAAGCAGGGCATATTTCACCGGGCCAAAGAAAGCACTTTGTGTTCCCATTAGAAACAGAAGCAAAAGCAGTATACCGTAGCTTTCGTAGATAAATCCGACCGCACCCAATGACATTATTAGTACTTCAAGGAGCTTAACTTTACGGATAAACCAAGATTTTTCGTATTTATCAGCCAGTACGCCAGCTAAAGCAGAAAATAAGAAGAAGGGCAGAATAAAAAGGCCAGCAGCTAAGTTAATGAATAAATTACTGGAAATAGGAAGAGTGTCTATGCTCGCAAAGGCAACAAACAACAACAGCACATTTTTGAATATGTTGTCATTAAAGGCTCCTAGAAACTGGGTGATAAAATAGGGTAGGAACCTTTTTTGCGTTAACAGCGAAGAGTGGCTGCTGTTGTTCATTGTCTTTCCTTGGATGATTACCAGTTGGTCAAGTAATTTGAGATTAGGTTATTAATCAACTCTTTACCATCAATAGGCTCTGACGCGAAAAACTTGTCATCAACGCTAAGTAGCGTAATTCCATGCACACCTGACCATAATACACGGCTCGCTTTAACCACTTCGCTTTCTGTGTGCTCTGGTGCGATCGCTATAAGTAATTGTTCTAACATGCCAGTCATTCGATCGATTCGGTTCGATTGCCACTCAGGAAGGTTTTCGCCATTCATGTTGTGTTCGAAGATAAGCTGCCAGCGGTGAGGGTGCTTTTGTGCGTAGTCGTGATAACAGTAAGCAAGGTTAAACAATGCTTGTTGAGGATTGCTCGATTGTTCTACGACAGATGCGGATTCGGCAGCGAGTTCGTCTAGGGTTTGCGCAACAACATGCAAGAGCAATAGGTTGTAGTTACCAAATACATTAACTAGGGTACTAGGAACGTAGCCAATCATATTGGCAATTTTACGTAGACTTAACTCGTGGTAGGAGTGCTCAGCTAAGAAGTCGGTCACTGTCTTTAAAGTTAATTGCACTAATTGTTCGCGAGTATGATCGTTTCTTCTTGCCATGAGTACTTTCTATAAATGAACATCGTTCAATATTTTAATGCTGCCCCCGATTGCCGTCAATCCCTTCGCTAATTAAGTAACCAATTAATAGCAGCAATATTATGATACATGTGTAAACGCCGTGAATATTTCATTGTTCTTTGTTAACGAGTATGATTAAGGTGTCGAAAGATAAAGAACCCTATAAAGGATAATAATGAAACGATTTTTCTCACTAGTCGCGATCCTGTTGGTAACAGTCGCGGTGACGCCAATCGCGGAAGCGAAAAAGTTTGGTGGTGGTAAGTCATTTGGCAAAAGCTTCAAAACGGCTCCAGCACCAAAACAACAAAACACTAACTCGATCCGACAAGATCAGACGGGTAAGAACACAGCAGCTAACTCTAGCAAGAAAGGCCTTATGGGCGGTCTACTAGGTGGTTTACTTGCCGGTGGTCTTTTAGCTGCATTCTTTGGCGGCGCATTTGAAGGTATCCAGTTTATGGATATTCTGATTATGGGTCTAATCGCTTTCCTAGCGTTTAAATTCCTGCGTGGAATGTTGGGGGCCAAGCAGGGCTCAATGAATCAGCAGAATGGACGTGGCCAACAGCCAGCATTCGGTGGTATGGGTCAGAACAAGTATGAGCAACCTAAGCAACAGCCAAATGTTCATAACTTCGAGCAAGCACAACCTCAATCTCAACCACAAGGTGCTGCTGGCGGCTTTGGCTTTGGTGCTCAAAGCGATGTTCCGCATAATTACCCACCGGGTTTTGATCAAGCGGCCTTCATCAATGGCTCTCGTGAGCACTACCGTACACTGCAAGGTGCATGGAACCACAACGAGCTTAACACGATTGAAGAGTACGTATCTCCAAGCTTATTTGAAGATCTGAAAGCTGAGCGTAACAAGCTAGAGGGTGATCAGCACACAGACGTAATGTACGTTGATGCTGAAATCGTTCGTGCAGACCACGATGGTAGCAAAGCACAGCTAAGCCTTCAGTTTAGTGGTCGTTACCGTGATACAGCGGATGGCATCGAAGAAGATATCACTGATATCTGGCATTTAGAACGCGATCTAACTACTGACAATGCGCCTTGGCTAATTGTTGGTATTCAAGGTTAATCTCGATAGTTAACTAAAAATGAGTTAACTAGATATTACTTTGATTATTGAAAGCCCCTACGGAGAAATCTGTAGGGGCTTTTTTGCGCCTAATAATATGTATCTGTAAGTTGCGTCTGGGAAATTGGCTTTAAGCTTTTTTTGAGAGGGGGAGAGTTTTAGATTCACGGAGCAATACCAATATGACGAAACATGCGGAACAGAGAAATAACATGAGTAGAGGAAGAGTGTCATCAAGACAAATATAAGAGATGTATCTTATTCAAATATTGGATTAACCTGAGACTAACTAACTAACTGATTTCATCTGGATGTAATGAGTAATGACAAAGTTCTTTAAATCCGTATTGGCGCCTGAGATCACGGTGCATCAGAAACAGGACATTGAGAGTAAATGCAAAGAGCAAGTTTCTACAAACTACTTAGGTTGCGCTGCTTATCTGGTTTGTGAGCGTCATGCTTAAGTATGGGAGCACTGATGTCCGAATGAGTCAGACTGATCAAGTTTTTTGTAGTAGTGGGTTAGTGTTTAGGAAGTTGAGGGCAATGTTTAGAAAGATGCGTTTAGAAAGATATAAAGCTCGGAAACGAAAAAAGCCAACTCAATGAGTTGGCTTTTCGATTTTCCAATTAAGGAGAATATGGTGGAGGGAGACGGATTCGAACCATCGAAGGCAGTGCCGGC